>JAGOMX010000026.1 GCA_017993335.1 Alphaproteobacteria bacterium
GCCATAACTAATGCCTTCCAATCCAACATCATCAGAATTTACGGAGAAAAAGCCTGGCACGGATGTTGAGCTGAGGTTAGTTTAGAAACCCACACCCAAAAAGTTCGGTGTTTATAAACTGGCGGAGATGAGTTTACCACAACCTAACCAACTCCAAGCTGGGGTGGTATGGTCATATTTTAACTCTCCGAATCGGTTATAGATGCATACTTAGAGAGCGTCAAATTGATTATCAAAATTATAAAGTGGATTCTGAAGTGGATCAAAATATATGACCAAATCTCCGCACGTGTTTTGTTATTATAACTTACCAATAATGTTTTGTTTAAATTCAGTCTTTTAAAAAAATTAATGCGCGTGATTGTGCCCATCATTTTTCGTCATACTTTTATGGGAGTCTGGTACCATAGATTTTTCCATTGCCTCATGATTTTCAGGCATACTACCTTCCATATGTTTATGAGCATCAGTGTTTGGCATAGATATAACACCAAGGCCATATCTGTAAACTGCTTCCGCCCCTTTCCACCCAGTAATCGATAAAAGGATAGTTGCTATTATTAAGCATCCAATGAAAGCAAGATTTTGTTTTTGGTTCTCTCTATATAACTTAATAGACCATAATATTAAAAGTAAAAAAATGGACGCAGTCATAAGTGCCCAATTTTTGTGATCCGTCATAGCTGCGTGTGACGGTTCATCATGAGCCACCGTGTTATAAGCATAAAACCCAGCCGCAACAGTAGCAAATGTAAACAAACACCCTAACCATAAATTAATATATCCTGCTTCTAAAAGCTTAGCTTGAAAATCATGTTTGATAAATAAACTTAAACAGATTAAAAGTGTAGCTACTGAAAATAAGGCAATTGTAAAATGCACAAAAATAGGATGCCAATTTGGTATTATTTCTGGAAACATGGATTTCCCTCCCTCTATTAAAATTTTAAGCTCAATCCGAGACCAAAACGTTCTCTGGAGTCATAATTTCCTGAAATGTAAAGCTGTTTTGTAATGGCGTAATTCAAACCTAGCGTATATTCTTTATCGGTATTCCAGCGCCAATCAAAAGAAACTCTATCAGTTAATTGATGTTCATTTGCTAATCCAAAACGCAATTTACCTTTAGTGTTGATCCGTAAATCTGCCTTAATCAATAGTGGAAGAGTATATTCAACCCCTATAATTCCTCGATTTTCAACTTTGCCATCTTCACGCTCAAACTTGCCCCCAGCGTAAAAACCTAAAAATTGTGATACATATCTTTGATAAATCAATTCCCCTTCATAATTTTGTTTATAATTATGTCGAAAATCTGCAATAAAATTGTCATTATTACGCATGAATTTTGTGGTGGCTAATCCATAATTTGAATAACCTTCTATTTTTGTGGAATTAAACCACACATTACCATGTTCAGATGAATGATCGCCTGCATGATCCATGAGAGCTGGGTCATGTTTCGTACCTTCGTAATGAACAACTCCTCCCATTCCAAGTTTCATATGGTAGAGATTGTGGCAATGGAAAATCCAATCTTTTTCCTCATTAGCATCAAATTCAATTTCTACAGTTTCAAACGGCGAAACATTCACAGTGTGTTTGAGCGGGCTGTATTCGCCCTGACCATTTAAAACTCTAAAAAAGTGCCCATGTAAATGTATAGGGTGATTCATCATCGTCGTATTTATGAGAATAAATTTTACATTCTCTCCTTTTTTAATGACTATTTCATCTGCCGCATACATAGGCGTATCATTGATGGTCCAAACATACCTTTCCATTGAACCAGTTAATTTTAAAGTCACTACTCGAACTGGCTGATTTTTTGGTAAAGTAGTTTTAATTGGAGACTTAACAGGTTTATAATTGTTCAAATAATCAACATGAGGTAGTGGTTCAGCTATCGAATGTGATACGGCATGCTTCATATCCTTCATAGCAGAAGGATGCATGCTTTTCATATTATGTTTATCAGCATTACTACTTTTTCGTTTGTTTTCTCCTGTCCTTTCAGAAGTTGATATGCCCATTCCGCTATGCATAGAATGATCTTGAGAATTCTTCATTATTCTTTCGTTTTTTTGTTCTTGAGACTGCTTAACGGAAGTAGTTTTTTGGACATTTTGGTTCGTAGCATGAGAAGAGTGGTCCATACTTGGTATATTAGGCATACTCATATTGGTGTGTTGTGTATTATTAGCCATATCCATAGTACCCATATTATGCGTAGCCATTTTTTCATGATCTGAACCACTTGGCATGGTCATAGAACTGTGGCTAGCATGCCCAGACATAGGCATATTCATACTGCTCATATCATGACCGCCCATTGCACCATGATCCATGCTCATATCCATTAGTACGAGATTGGGTTTTTGGTAAAGCGAAGCAGGAACTAAATCACCATGTCCAATATGTGCAACTGCATGGCCTGTGCCGTCTTCAGCTGAAGCCCTAAACTCATAAGTTTTACTTTCTGGAATCGTTATAATCACATCATAAGTCTCGGCCATAGCTATTCGTATACGCTGAGCAGTAAATGGAGAGACTTTAACGCCGTCTGATTCTATAACTTCCATTGGGCCGCCCGAGTATTCTAAAACAAAATATGATGAAGCAGCGGCATTGATAATCCTCAGTTTAACGCGTGCACCAGGTTTTGCGTCACTTAAAACTGAAGATTTCTTTCCATTAATTAAAAACGCATCATATCCAATATCTGACATGTCCATAGGCCCCATCCGCGTCCATGCGTTTTTTACTCTAATTTTTACGGCATCTACACCATTTTCAAGAACCTTAAACCATGACTGCACTGAATCTTTTTTAAGAGCATAATAGTCTGGGTCTTTCTTAAGGTTTGCCAGTACTTGGTCAGGATGTTCGTCGGTCCAGTCTGACAAAACAATCACATGCTCTTCATCGTAATTTTTCACTTCGTGCTCGGGATAAAATACGAGAGAACCGTAAATGCCTTGCTGCTCTTGTAAAGCTGAATGGGCATGGTACCAGTATGTTCCGCTATGCTTAATTGGAAACTCATATACGAAAGTTTCCCCAGATTTAATTGGCGGCTGATTTACATAAGGGACACCATCCATATTATTAGGGACAAGTACACCATGCCAATGTATGGAAGTATCGGTATCAAGCTTGTTTGTAACTGTTACACGTAATACGTCGCCTACTTTTGCTTTCAAAGTAGGCCCTGGTATTGAATCATTTAATGCCAAAGCATTTGCTTCTTTGCCTGAGATATTGACTTTCTTTTCTGATACATTTAGTTTGTACTCAATTACTTTTGCATATGAATGAGATGAGAACAGCAAAACAGGAAGTAATACAGCTAAGTAAGTTATTAATCTCTTTATCATTCTAATCTCCGTAGCTCCCGTGTATAAAGTATAAAGTGACCCCCATCGTTCGGACCAAAGTTAGCGCTAGTTAAGACACAAAGCACTCATTTGGTTAAACCCTTTTGGGGAAGAAAACAAGGTAGATAACACCCATTTCTTACCGGTATTTTAAAACGATAATTTACTCAATGTAAACAGTTTTTCTAACAACAATAAAAGAAATATCTTGCGGACACCGCCAACCAAATAGCTAACCCTCGGAGCATTGCTACTCTAAAGGTTAGGCCATTTTTGTTTGCAATCATCGGCTTCCCAGCCTGTACTGCTCGATAAAACTACCATCTTTCCAATGGGGCAACAAGCTCATTCCCATGCCATTATTGTTTTAGAAATATCCTAGCGGGGTGAGCGCCGAAGGCGCGAGGGGGCGGCGATGAGCCCCCTTACTTTTTGGTGCCGGCTTTTTGAATTTACCTATAAAATATGAAGGTGCCGCCAGTATACCCCGATAAACATCCCCGGGAGTTTCGTAGTCCAAGCTTTGATGAAGCCGTTCATCATTGTATTTATTGATGAATATACAGATGCCGGCTTTTGCTTGGCTTACCGTTTCATAGGCATTTAAAAACACGTTTTCATGTTTCAGTGTTCGCCAAAAACGTTCGATGGGTATGTTGTCTGCCCAACGCCCTTTGCCATCCATACTTACCAAGGCTCCGGCGGATTTTACCATCTTAATCCAAGCGGCACTGGTAAATTGACACCCTTGATCCGTATTAAGAATTTCAGGGGTTCCTATATAAAAAGCGGCGGCCAACATGTCCAAGCAAAAGGACGCATCAAGGCTCGTGGAAAGGCGCCAACTCACAATGTAACGGCTGTAAACGTCAATGATAGCAACAAGATAAACAAACCCCTGTGGCATCTTGATATACGTGATATCCGTGCACCAGGCTTGATTGGGCCGATCAATAATCAAACCTTTGAGAAGGTATGGATAAATCTCATGTTCAGGATTGGATTTGCTTAAGTCGGGTTTGCAATAAATCGCCTGTAAATTCATCAACTTCATCAGGCGAGCAACCCGTTTTCGGTTGATGGCATGCCCTTCTTTTTTCAGCATCGCAGTTATGAATCTGTATCCACCAGTTGGACTTTTCAGCCATATTTCATGGATTCGGTTCATGAGTTCAGTATCATCCACAGGCGGTCTTGCCTTGTAATATATGGACGAACGGTTCAAATCCAGCAGGAGACTTTGTTGCCTGACGCTGATTGCACAGTGTTTGAGCTCAATCATTTCCCGCCTGACTTTCCAAGGTACATCTCGTATTTTTTTTTGAGGAAATCGATTTCTATGGTCAGCTGGCCAATCTTGCGCTCAAGGTAATCATTCTCAGCTCCCTCTTCCTTTTTAGCGGCAGGCTTGGGCTTTTCAAATATTTGCGAAAACCCCTCCAAGGCTTCCTTTTTCCACAAATTAATTTGAGTGGGATGGAGCTCATACTTCTGGGCTAACGCCGCAATGGTCTCATCACCTTTTATCGCAGCCAGGGCAACCTGGCTCTTGAATGCGGCTGTATATTTTTTACGACTTTTCAACTTCTTACTCCTAATCTCTATCTTAATATAGGAGTGTTTTTGTGTCTTAGCTAGTGGTCCAGTTTTCGGGGTGCATTATAGCTATCATATTTCTAACATTCTCAAGACTGTACATAGCTTGGGGGAAAGAGCAGATGCGGTTATTAAGCGAAGCCAGCCTTTATTAAAAGATAATATGAATGGCTATCAGATTGCTGAGATTCTCAACTCGAAAGCGAGAAGAATGTAGTGCAAACACTCCAGCTAGGCACTCCCGATGGATCAAACATCCAAATCTTCAATGAATTTCGCGTTTTCTGTGATGAAGGCAAAGCGTTTTTCTGGTTTTTTGCCCATGAGATCGTCAACGAATTTGCTTATATCTACGGATGAATCATCTCCTTGACCAGGTAGACAAACCCTTAAAAGCTTTCGTGATTTGGGGGACATCGTTGTATCCCTTAAGTGCGTCCAGGGCATTTCCCCTAACCCTTTAAAGCGGCTCGTATCCACATTGGTTTTACCTTTGAATACCGTCTTTAGCAATTCTTGGCGATGTTCTTCATCCTTCGCATAAACCGAAGTCGTGCCATGGGTTAGACGAAACAGTGGAGGCTGGGCTAAATATAAATGCCCACGTTCGATCAGGGGGCGCATTTGTTGGAAAAAGAATGTCATTAATAGAGCCGCAATATGCGCCCCATCCACATCCGCATCAGTCATGATGATGACCTTACCATAACGCAAGCCCTCAAGATTACCATTTTTACCCACCTTACAACCTAAGGCAATCGCCATATCCTGCACTTCCCGATTGGCATTCATCTTGTCATCGGTCGCATTCGCCACATTCAAAATTTTACCACGCAAAGGCAAAATTGCCTGTGTATGACGATCCCGCGCTTGCTTTGCCGAACCGCCTGCGGATTCTCCTTCGACTAAGAATAATTCGGTTTCCTCAATATTAGAGGAAATACAGTCGGCTAATTTTCCCGGCAAACGCAAGCGTTGCGTGGCTGTTTTTCTGGCTGTCTCGCGCGAGCTTTTTCGCTTTAAGCGCTCATCAGATCTTTCAACAATATACTCCAAAAGAGCTTCAGATTGCAGTTTGTTACCACTGAGCCAATGATCAAAATGATCTTTTATGGCATTTTCTACCCAGCGCGTTACATTCTGATTCACAAGCTTTTCTTTGGTTTGCCCCTGAAATTGAGGATTACGAATGAATAACGACAAAACACCAATGGTATCTGTCACCACATCATCGGCAGTGATTTGACCGGCTTTCTTATGCCCGACCATCTCTGCAAAAGACTTCAAGCTGCGGGTAAGTCCTTGGCGCAATCCATTCTCGTGAGTACCCCCCTGCGGCGTTGGCACCGTATTACAGTAAGAGCGAACCCCTTCCGTATCCTCGTCCACCCAGGAAATAGCCCACTCGATACGACCTTCATTGTCAGCTAGCTCTGCCCGCCCCACGAAAGATTCCGCAACAACAGAAGTTTTTCCCTCTAATTCATCCTTTAAAAAATCATCTAAACCACCGGGGAAACATAATTTTTCTTCTACCGGGACACGATCTCCTTCTTTTAAAAGGGATGGATGACAAGCCCACCTCACTTCTACGCCTCGATGCAGATACGCCTTTGAACGAACAAGTCGGTACAAAACCTTTGGAGAAAAAGTACAAGTTTCTTTAAAAATTTCCGGATCTGGCGAAAAAGTAATCGATGTCCCACGACGGTTAGACGTACTTCCCATATTTTCCAGGGGAGTCATCGGTACACCTTGCTTATAAATCTGACGCCACAAGACCTTATCTCGCGCGACCTCGACCACCAAAGAAGAAGACAAGGCATTCACCACCGACACACCCACGCCGTGCAAACCTCCGGCGGTTTCATACACATTGTTACGAAACTTACCCCCCGAATGCAAAGTCGTTAAGATCACCTCTAATGCAGATCGATCCGGATATTTGGGATGAGCGTCCACAGGAATACCGCGACCATTATCCCGCACGGACAGGGATCCATTTTCGTGCAACTCCACCTCAATACGGGAGGCATGACCCGCCACAGCTTCGTCCATGGAGTTATCCATCAACTCCACCACCAGATGGTGCAAAGCTGTCTGATCGGTGCCGCCAATGTACATACCCGGACGATGACGAACCGGCTCCAGACCCTCTAGAACTTCAATGTCCTCAGCTGTATATTGTCGAGCTAGATTTGTGTTTTTAGAAAATAGATCACTCATACTTTTTGCTTATTCCTTGTTTACCGCATAAAGGCCTGTCGAGCCTAAACCACCCTCACCTCTGTCGGTATTGCTATCTAGAGGATTCATTTGCACTGCCAGGCTAGCCTGGCTAAATGGTGCGATCACCATTTGCGCAACACGCATACCTCTACTCACGACAAAATCTTCCTGGCCTAAGTTTATCAAAATGATTTTAATCTCGCCACGATAATCCGCATCAATTGTACCGGGTGTATTTAAAACTGTCACACCGTTCTTTGCAGCCAGACCTGAGCGCGGTCGTATTTGCGCTTCGAACCCTTCTGGCAAAGCCATTGTAATTCCCGTCTGTATAAGAGCCCTAGAGCCTGGCGTCAAACATATATCCTCATTTACTGCCGCTGTTAAATCTAAACCGGCACTCTGCTCTGTGGCATAAGCAGGCAAAGACAATCCTTTAGCATGTGGCAGCTGATGTATTTTTATATTTACTAGGCTCATTTATTTTTCCTTGTCATTTTCTCTTAAATGTTTTACTCATTATACTTAGTCGTTTATAAAATTTATTGATTAATTATTTAACATGTATTGTGGAATTTCCATTAAGTCAAGGGTTTGGGTCCACAACAGCACACAACGGATGGTATGATGCGGATAGATTCTTTGCAAGATTTCTTTATAGGTCGACAATTGTTGCAGATAAACCGATGGAACTTCATGAATATCAGTGGGGGGTATTCGATGTGTTTTATAATCAACGATGATGACTTCATCCAACCGTACAACGAGCCGATCAACCTGCCCTGATACGACACGACCATTTAGCTTCGCGGTAAGGGGAACTTCGGCCCGACTATTTTGACCGAATATATCCATAAATTCCGGATGCCTTAACACGCGAAGGACACAAGTCACCAGATCATCATAATCGGCCTGCGGTATATTTTGTTTGGACTTCAGCAATTGCCGTCCAGCCTGCAGTCTCTGCGATTCCGGCACATCCGGCAAATATTGCAAAAGCTTATGTAAAATACTCCCCCGATCATAAGACTCTTCTATTTTAAACGGAGCCGGAGAAGATGGCCGCAATGATCCTTCAGACATACCTTCTGGCATGGGCATTTGCTGTAGCCATGAAGGCGCTAAAGGAATACCCTCTTCCTGCAACAAATCCACATGAGCATGTGTCGTTACGAGCTGCGGGCAGCTATGCCGATACCCCTTACCCTTCCATCCCAAAGAAGATAATTCCGTAAAATCATAGTCTATTTCATGCCCCAAGTCCGCAATAGACTCAGCCACTAAATTATACCAAGACCCCTCCGTAGGTTCTTGCGAGGTCTGCCAACCACATACATACAGCCGATCCTCTGCCCGGGTTAGCGCTACATATAATAATCGACGATATTCTTGGTCAATCTGATTCTGTGCAACCTGCTTTAACTGATCCGTAACTGCACATCCCTTTTGACTAGGCGGAGACCAAACGGGCAAACGCTGATCCTGCCGACAATGCGCCCACAGAATACGTTCAGAATATCGAGGTGTTTGCACCGTATCGGGTAAAAATACAATAGGCGCCTGCAATCCTTTCGAGCCATGGACGGTCATAATACGCACTTCATCTTGCTCACCGTGCTCTAAATCGCGCTTAACCTCTAGATCTCCTTCTGCCAGCCATTGCAAAAATCCTAGCAGGCTAGGCACTTGATTCATTTGATACTGTTGCACAACGTTTAAAAATTCTTCTATAGGATCTAAAGATTCGTACCCTAAACGGGAAAGAAGAGCTTTTCGCCCTCCGTGAGGTCCCAATAAGGAAGCATAAAAATCAAAAGGCGTTAACTGCTGCGCCAGCGCCATAAAATCTGACAACCGATCTGCCATGGATGGATTTTTTTCTTGTAACATCACCCATAGACTTTTTTCACCCCTGTTATAGGCTAAATCAAACAATGCCTCTTCTGTCATATGGAAAAAAGGCCCTTTTAACACGCAAGCAAGGTTCAAATCATCTAAAGGCTGTATCAGGCTCTTCCCCAAAGCAATTAAATCCTGCACGGCCAAATGAGCGAGCAAATCCATACGATCGGCCCCCGCTACAGGTACACCCGCTTTTTTTAAAGCCCGAACCAAATCCTCAACAAATGAAGATCGACGACGCACGAGCACCATAATATCACCAGCACGCAAAGGCCTACCCTTGGAGGGCAACAACTCACCTTTTTCCAACCATTGCTTTATCTGCAATGCCATAGTCTCGGCCAAACGCACGGAAGGTGCCACATCTTGCATTTCTATCGTGGTGGGCGGCGACCAGGATTCTATCTCTTGCGGATCATCAGACCTCACAAGCGGCCACAACTCAACAATACCGCCATGGCCTTTACGAAAACTATGATGTTCAATATGCTCGTCTTGAATCGCCACACCATCCCGCGCCACTAAATGGGCAAACACCTGATCTACGAGCGCCAATACAGCTTGAGTGGACCGGAAAGATATATTCAGCTGCACCTCACGCCAATTGGCCTTGGCCGCCTGGATGGCTTGAGTGAAATGGCGACGCATCCCTTCAAACACATAAGGATTGGCCCCTTGAAAGCTATAAATAGACTGCTTCGCATCCCCAACCACAAACAGCGTGCGTTGATTCTCCCGAGCCCCGAAACCAGAAAAGAATTCCTCCGCCAGAGCCGAAATCACTGTCCATTGATGCAGGTTTGTATCTTGCGCTTCATCGACCAGAATGTGATCCAATCCTCCATCTAACTTATACAAAACCCATGGTGCTACATCGGGAATACGTAAAAGATGCGCGGTTTTCTCAATCAGGTCATTGTAATCCAATACGCCACGCCGCTGTTTTTCTTGAGAGTAGCGCCTCAAAATAGCCACACCCAACTGCAAGATAGACCAGGTCCGCTTCGCACACTCCAAGCTATGCAAGCGATTCATTAAGGCCTGCATACGTTCGCCTTCAGTGTTCAACAGTTCGGTGATTTCCGGATATTTATCGCTAACTTTTTTTGTAGCCAAACGCTTACGCACCTCACCACTCGCCGTTAAGAACAAAGCCATATAAGCCTTGATATCGGGCACATCCAAACAAGATTTTAAAGCCCTGCCTCGCTGCTGATCCGTATCAGACCCCTCCATCAAACCATCCGCAGCCCTTAACAGCCCCAAACGATCATAATTCATCGGTCGAAAGGCTTCTTGCACAAGAGCCTCCGGACAATCGTCTAAAGACACCTGCAAGATTTTTTCTACTTCCTGGCGTAAATGATGGGGAGATTCCTGCAGAACCCACGACCACTTGTGCCGATCCCCCATGAGATGGCCAAGCATCTCGGAAAACGAAGCATCATCAAAAACATCGGTTAAATTGAAGAGGTACGGCCGGAAGGAATCTTCTGTGCGCAATAAGTCATTTTGCACATTTTGCAATAAATGATCCGATAAGTTTTCATCTAAAACCTGAAAATGTGGCGTGAGGCTTGCCTCTAACGGAAAACGCTTCAAAATCGATTGGCAGAACCCATGGATAGTTTGAATTTTCATGCCGCCAGGGCTATCCAGAACCAACGGAAATAGGGTCCGTGCTCGCAAAATTTGCTCTGAACTCGGCACATCACCCAAAAAGACCGTTAACTTTTCTTTTAAATCCGTAGGTGACAAAGTGACCCACTCACTTAAACGCTGATGCAACCGATTTTGCATCTCTCCTGCAGCGGCACGCGTAAACGTCAAGCACAATATACGCTGAGGCTCCGCCCCTTGCAGCAATAGATTCAGCACCCGGTCCGTCAAAACCTTCGTCTTACCCGTACCCGCAGAAGCGGCAACCCAGACACAAGCCTGAGGATCCGCCGCCAAACGCTGAAGATGATCGGGTGATTTATGTAGACTCATAAAGTCACATCAGGATATGCGCTTTGAAGCAATCGAATAAAATAATCCTCGTCTATCAGCGCTTGATAGGTATCAACCCATTGAATTTCTTTACCCATCATAGGCTCCACCAATGTCACATCAAACACATCACCCACAATTGGTCTTGCACATATATTGGCGTTATCGTCAAATAATATGGACGTATTTTTCCAAACAATCTTTCCCCCTGCACCTTTTTTCCATCCCCGGTGATTGGCTTGCCAAATATTTAATCCAGGATTTAATAGAGGCTTAAGCTCCGATGGCCCAGCAAAAACACCATCTCCTAGAACTAAATAACCATCTTCATTAAAAAATAAAGAGCCCTTATGCACAACCATTTCCGGTATAGCCTGGACGATGGACATCACAGCGTGCTCTGTATCTTGACCAAAAGAATGAAGAACGAACTTCGCCTGACTATCTGCAGATATTATTCTCCTCATATAATTTATAATAGATGGAAAAATATTCTTATGTTTTTTGGTGGCAGCCATAGCCTCTTCTACTGTTTTGACAATCTCGTCATAACGAAGTATCTCATGATAATCTAGCTCCCCAAGCGCATGCCATTGAGCCATGTAATCAAGCAAACGCACATAAGCTTCATTCGCAATTTTTTTCGATGATGTAACTTTTTTAATTTGATCTTCAGCCGTCAAACCATTTTTTAATTTAATTTGAGACGCAACAACTTGAAACTTTGCCGTCACTTCATCTTTACCCGTTGACGTATCAAACAGCATAATCGTTCCATTCACATCAATCACAGAAACGAAATCTTCTGGTAGGCCAGATGCATAAGCACTCAAAACAGATATGAGAAAAAAGAACACGAAACCTTTAAAAGCTTTAAACATATTTTTTTCTCCTGCTCTGTCGATCGATGTTGAAGGTGTTTTTTAGATTGTAGAAAGTCTCTCATATATCCGCAAGGAATTTTAAACCTAAGACCGACTCCATTCTTGAGACCGGGTCAAATGGGCATAAGGGTTATATTTTAAGGCGTGCTTGGGTCGAGGTTGCGCCAGATAAGGCACATCTGGGTTTGCGTAGACCTCCACCAGGCTTTTTAATCCAGCCATCGCTTCTTTTTGTAAAGAGTTTTCGAGCAAATCCATCACTCGCGTTTCTCCTGCTGGATGGCTGCCGCGTAGCTGCCAGTATTGGGCCGAATGCACAGCCCTTTCCCCCACTTCTTTAAACCCACCCGCGGAGAGTATACTCGCCTCCAACGTCAATTGTGGCGACAAGCCTTGCTCAATTTCTTGTTTGGTCGGCACCCCACCGGTTTTATAGTCAATCACATCGACACTTCCATCTCGTCGCACATCAATCCGGTCGGCTTTAGCTGTTAAAGTAAAGCTCCCTATGGACGTAGGGAATACGTATCTACCCGAAATTTCTGTATAACTCTTAAGAATTTCCGATGATCTTGTGGTTTCATGCGTCACAAACCACTCGGCGATACGTTCAAACCTCGGCCACCAAAAGTTTACGATTTCAGGCTGATCGCCATACGCATCAAAGGCCTGCCGACCAATGGCTAACAATACCTTCACATCTCGGGCTTCACCTTGGATATAATTTTCTAATATGCCATGAATAAGCGTGCCCTTATCCGCAACGCGCATGGGGTATTCTAGCTCACCTAATTCACGTAACTTTAAAATTTGCCGCGCGTAAAGCACATATGGATCTCGCATCCAGGTTTCCACTTGTGTTACAGAAAGCTGTGTTGGCCTGGCAGAAAGAGGAGGACATGGAGCAGGTCTACCGGTGCGTTGCATGCGTTCAGGCTTATCCAAGCCCTGATACCACGTCAACCAAGGCTCCGCTGTTTTTATCAAGGGCACACCACTGGCCCGCAAGACAGTCTCCAATCGCATAAGCCAACGAGACGCCACCGTTGGCACACCATTCACACGCAACGCACGGGTACACATGACTTTTTTCGCACAGAATGCCTGCGCAAAGTCATGGGCGGAAAGACCAATACGCCGCTCTGGTAAGGGCAGGCCATAACTGGATCGCATAGGGCGATTTAACCAGGGATCCGATTCCATCAACGCTGGCCATGCCCCCTCATTTAAACCGCTTAAAATCATCACATCTGTTTTGACGGTTCTGGCCTCTAGTGGCCCTAAAATAAACAGTCGCGGATGATAGCCATAAGGCTCCCGCACCGTGACCGAAGACATCATTTGCCGCAACAAAGCCGGATAATCTCTCGCACATATATACGGATAGCTTGACGCTGATTCCATTAAGTTCTGCCAAAAATCCACAAAAGCTTGGGCATAGCTTCCTGACACCAGCCCCTCTTCGCTTAAGAAAAAAGCCGCTACCTTAATATGGGCTGCCATCAAATCCTGTAAAGCAACTGTCGAGAGTCTCGTCAGCTGTATAAAATCATCTGATGCCTGCGCGACCTGCTGATAAAAAGCAGAAAATCTTTCCGATCCTTTAACCATAGACGAAATGGTTCGATATAGACGACATTCCTCCCGATCCAATTCCCGGACAAAATCCTTATCGCATAACAAGGGATGATGCATGACTTTAAGAAAGGATAAAATGCTTTCCCGATCCAATAAACTTTCGGCCAACAATAGCATAAATGTGGCTATAGGAATTTCACTTAAAGACGATCCCGCTGTATCATCTGCTTTCAGATTCCAACGCTCAAGCTCCCGATGCACCCGTGCAACTAAACCACGATCCGGCGTAACAAGAGCAACCGTTTGATGAGACTCTTCCAAGACTTGCCGCATCATTAAGGCAATGATGCCGGCTTCCTGATGGGAATTGGCACACTCTATCACGTGAAAATCACGACACGCCTGATGGGCGACATCTGGATCGATCTGCCATTTACCCCCAACACTAGGCTGCATAGCCCGGGACAGCACCTTAAAGCGCGCCTCGCCAGGATCATTTTTGTGCGAACCTAAACGGTCAACATTTTTACGATCCAGACCAAAAGAAGATAACAGCTGTGCCATGCCGTATTGGGGATGGGTTATCTCTAACTGATCCCATTCCTCATCGGGCATCTGGCAATCCAGGCCCGGTAAAACCACTAAACCTTGAGGCAAATCAGCCACCACCTTCATAAGAGTAGCCGTACAAGGTATAGAACCAGTAGAACCTGCCGCAATGACAGGATACACAGGCGGAGAATGCCGCCATTTTTCCGCATAGCCCAAAATCAAATCCCGACGCCACGCCGCTGGATCGGAAAGACCTTTTTCCAATAAAATTTGCGGCCAATGCTCTGTAATAATCTTGAGAAAATCTAGAGTAATTTGCCAATGTTTCGCATAATCTTCTGGCACTAAGCCTTGTAAATCATCGAAATGTAAACCTTCCCAATGGATTTGGTCTAGCAACCGGGATAACTCTCCCGCTAACTGATAGGCATGTCCTGCCTGACCATAACCACTTTCCCCAATAGCCTGACCATATTTTATGATCATTTGCATCAAAATACCTTGGCGACTGGTAGAAGAAATAGGCGGCATAACATCGCCTCCAATCCATTGCGGTGATAAAATCGCATCCTCAGGATCTAAATCCGCAAAAGGCATCATCCGAGGTAACAGCATAGGACGCCCCTCCGCATGAAAAATGAGAGCTTCACGCAGCACCCGGCAAGCCCGGCGATTCGGTAACAAAATTAAAGATGAGCTCAAATCCCCTGGCGCCTCTAATAGCCACTGCGCCAACACATCCGAAAAAGAAGCCCAAGCGGGTATAGTTTTTACATGCATATCGCCAATGTAGAATATTTATCTCACAACCTCTAGAGGAATATTTGATCCCCATAAAATCCGATTGAGCCATATTGTGCCATATTGTGCCAAAAAACATTGCCTATTATGGCACAATATGGCACAATACGGTGATAAGGGGAAAAATTCAACATGTTGTCTTATGATCTAAAACCGGAACTCCTCGAGTCCTTACAAGGCCTCGATTCCGAACTATTCCTTGCCTTTAAAAAATTGGAATCCATGTCCCTTCATGAAAAAGAGAACATTCATCGCTATGCCCGCATTAGCATGATTGGAGCTTCCACAAGAATTGAGAACGCTTTATTAACTGACTCTGAAATTGATTGGCTCGATACAATTCTGACGAAAGACGGAAAAATAACAGCTCTGGAGGCCAATCGAGATTTGATAGAAAACAAATTATCAAAAGATCGCGAACGTAGCATTGAAGAAGTTGCAGGTTGCCGACATTTATTGTTATCCATTTATGAATTTCCTCAAGATTTTTTTCCTTTAAAAGAATCGGATATTCGTGGATTACACTATCAGCTGATGTCGCCCTTTAAAGGCGCGGGCCCCCACATAGGAACTTACAAAACCCAAAGCAACTCTGTCGTGGAACAAAATCATATTAGCGGCCAAACCCGGACAGTTTTCCAAACCGCGAACCCAGGCGTTATAACACAAACTGCCATGACGGATTTAGTCTCTTGGTATAACGAGAATGTTAAACTTACACCCTGGCCGTTAGCCTTGTCCTGCGAATTTGTTTTTAGGTTTTTAGCCATCCATCCCTTTCAAGACGGAAACGGAAGACTGGGTAGAGGTCTTATGTTATTAAGCCTTCTGCAATCTCATGCGCCTATTCTTTCCCACGTCATAAAATACTTATCCATCGATCGGCAAATAGAAAAACATAAGGAGGAGTATTATTTTGTTCTTAATCGTTGTTCCGATGGAAAGTTCTCTCAAGCTCCCTCATCGTACAAGATCTCTTATTTCTTGCGTTTTATGATAAAAATGATTTCAGAAGCCTTAAAGGACATTGATACCTACCAAAACAAATATCGCGCAGAGCAAAACCTTTCTCCTTCGGCGGCACGCGTCCTTGCTAGCTTCCGAGACAACCCAGAAATTCGCCTAACAACAAAACTTATCATAGAAAAAACAGCCCTCCCCAGAAGAACTGTGGGCCACGCGTTATCCGAATTACAAAAACTTCAACTGATTCAAAGGTACGGTAAAGCAGCAGGCGTAAGATACCAAATCACATTTTAATCTTCACAAATCAACGTCACGCCTTTCAGGCGCTCGGCCCAGCTGCTGTCCGCTGCTAGCCGAAATTCGCGATTTTCGTTTTTGGGATTTGCGGTGATATGAATCGCTAGTAATTGGGGCAAAGGATAACCATGTAGACGTTCTGGCCATTCGATAAGGCAAACACCATGGATAAGAGCCTCGTCAAAACCAATCTCTTGTAGCTCATCAGGGCTTTCTAAGCGATAAAGATCCATATGCGAAAGCATATAATCAGGCCCCTCATAAGACTCAAGAATGGTAAACGTTGGACTAGGAACTACCGTTTCCTGGCCGACAATGGCTTTAATAAAAGCGCGAGCAAAGGCTGATTTACCCGCACCTAAATCGCCTTGCAAGGTTATAACGTCACCCCTTCTAGCCAGTTTTGCCAGGGCCGTCGCCAGAGCAATTGTTTCCTCTAAAGATTTAATTTCTACAAGGGTCATGAGAAGAAATCTCAATAACGACAAAAGCCTGTGCTAGATTTTTTGTATCGGAAAGCGTCAGATGAATATAAGCCTCACATCCCGGCTGACAGCGCATTGCCAATATTTCTGCAGCCCGGCCATGCAACACTAAAGTGGGCTGCCCATGGGTTACATTTACCACCTCGATATCCGTCCACAACATTCCATCCCGCAAACCTAAACCAAGAGCCTTCACGAAAGCTTCCTTTGCGGCGAATCGTTTAGCATAACTGGCCGCCGATTGTAATTTACGCTCGGAACGTTCTTGCTCCTGGGGCGTAAACATACGATCTAAAAAACGGTCCGAAAAGCGCTCGATTGTTTTTTCTATACGATCAATATCCACGATATCCGATCCAATGCCGATAATAATGACAGTCTCCGCCTATCTGTTGGTATGCTTTAATCTAACACCGAAACAGGGTTGGTTAAAAGAATATTTGTCTGGCTCCTTATGCTTTTAAAGCAAAAATAGCCTCTACCTCTACCGCGACACCCAAGGGTAAAGAATACACGCCGATAGCTGCCCGTGCATGCAACCCTTGCTCACCAAACGCTTTGATCATAAGGTCTGAGGCTCCATTTATGACTTTGTGTATATCCGTGTACGTTTCTGTACAGTTAACAAATCCGCCCAAGCGCACGCAAAAATCCACCCGATCCAAATCCCCATCGCAAGCGGACTTCAGCTGAGCCAAAATGTTTAAAGCACATAAAGCCGCCGCCTCTTGTGCCTGCTCCAGGTCGATATCCTTGCCCACCTTCCCCATAAAAGTAGGATTTCCCTCCCACATAGGCAACTGACCCGAAATATAAACTAGATTGTTGTGAATACGGTATGGCACATAGGACGCAAGGACTTTTGTTGCGACAGGGATTTCTATGTTGTTATGTAACAGACGGGATTCAACGACGTTATTCATTTCTACCTCTCTTATGCATTTCGGAGACTTTTTCAAACCCTTGTATAGCACCCTCTAACACCCAATCTTCAACACAAAAAGCCAGACGCACATAACCACTTGCACCCAAACCTTTTCCTGGAATGACTAAAACCTTGCAAGCTTTTAAAGCCTCAACAAATTCCATCTCATCCTCAAAAGGTGATTGCACCAGCATATAAAAGGCGCCCTGCGGCTTAAAAACATGATACCCCATGGACGTCAGAGCCTTATACAAAAAATCACGTTTTTTTTGATAACTCAATGGATCCACATGAATAGGATGAACCCTTACCACTAAACGCTGCATGAGGGCTGGCGCATTCACAAAGCCAACAATTTGCATGCAATGAATGAGGGCTGAAAAGAAATCTTGGAGAGAAGGAAAATCAGGATGGATAGCCACATAACCAATTCTTTCACCAGGAATGTTCAAGCTTTTAGAATAGGAATTGACGATGACTGCATTTGGATAATAGGACGATATCTGCGGACAATCCCTCCCATCGAAGACGATTCCTTCATAAACCTCATCACTTACCGCAATTATAGGACGCCCAAATTGCTGGGATTTTCTCTGCAATAGTTCAGCCAAAGCTATGTAATCTTCTGCTGGAAACACTGCACCCGTAGGGTTGTTGGGAGAATTGATGAGAATACACGACGTTTTGGCAGAGATCACCCTTTCAATCGCCCGCATATCCGGTCTAAATTCTGATGTCGTGGAAACAATGACGGGCTCACCGCCTACACTTTCCACAAAAAGGGAATAGGGTCCGAAAAATGGAGCCAGAATGATAACCTCATCCCCCGGGTTTAAAAGGCTTTGCAACACAATCCGCAAAGAACAAGAAGCGCCAGACGTCATAATAATATTATTTTTCGTATAAGGCAGGTGAAATTTTTGCTGTAAAGCCGCCGCCACCACTTCCCGCGCCGCCGAAAACCCAGCGTTGTCCATATAGCGATGAACACCTACCACGGGCTCAGACACGAGTTCCTGCAACACCTCAAAAACCTCTGCCGGCGGCTCAAACACTGGATTTCCTAAAGATAAATCAAAAACGGACCCATCACCATAAATCGACTTCATCGCCAGACCTTCATTGAACATCTTGCGAATCCAGTTACTCCTTTTTAATTGATCTTGCACCTTATCAGACAGAAACATGCTTATAAAACCTTAAAATTTTATTCATTGAGGCCATTTCAAAACTGGCTTTTTTGGAGGGATTTATAGGAAAGGTGAGAACCGGAGCGCAGCGTACCTCTTAGTACGTGAGCACCGGAAGCGGAACCTTGACGACGAAATCACCCAAAAAAGACGTTTTGAAATAGTCTCTCATTCTACTCTCAAAACCAGCAGAGAATAAACACTTTAAATTACAAGGAAATCAACTATCCCTTGCAGGAAGAGCAAGAATTTGTTTTACTTCCGTTGCTTGTTATACCAAATTCTATAATTAAGCATACAAATAGAGGCTGACTTATAGACCCTCAACCATCGTCTGTCATACCTGCGCAGGCAGGTATCCAGCGCAATATGTGCCTCGAAGAGGCTCAATATTTCCTTGCTCGTGTGGCATTGAAATAAATGGAGAGCTGCTGTGCAGAACTTTGTTGCGCTGGATTCCCGCCTTCGCGGGAATGACAAGCGGTAAGGTTATTTTATGAAATGGGCATTATGAGTCCGGTACATTTTAAGGCATTCGATTAGGAAATATTCATCATGGGTTATCATATTGCGGTCGTTGGCGCGACAGGAAACGTAGGTCAAGAGATTTTAAAAATACTGGAGGAAAGACAATTCCCCATTCAGTCCATAACGGCTGTTGCTTCCCGTAAATCAGCAGGCCGTAGTGTTTCCTTTGGTGAGGATCGTATTTTAAAATGCGTCGCTTTAGATACTTATGACTTTAAAGGCATTGATATTGTGCTCTCCTCCATTGGTGCGAAAGAAACCTTAGAGTTTTGCCCGCGTGCAACAGCGGCAGGTGCCATTGTTATTGACAATTCTTCAGCCTACCGCATGGATCCGGATGTGCCCTTGGTTGTTCCAGAAGTTAACATGAAAGAACTTTCTGGCTACACGCACAAAAACATTATCGCCAATCCGAATTGTGTGGCTATTCCTTTATGCGTAGCCTTAAGCCCATTAGAGGCCATATCCCCCATAAAACGCGTTGTTGTCTCTACATATCAATCCACCTCTGGCGCCGGTCGTGAAGCTATGGATGAGCTCTATCGCCAAACCCGCGATACGTTCATGAACAATGACTTGGAAAATGAAATTTTTACCAAACCCATAGCGTTTAACGTCATTCCCCATATTGATGTATTTCATCCCAACGGACAAACTGGGGAAGAAGTAAAAATCGCCACAGAATCCGTTAAGATTTTGGGTCGTGACATTCTTATATTTGCCACATCCGTGCGCGTACCTACCTTTATCGGACACGCCATCTCCGCAACGGTTGAGTTTGAAAAAGAAATAACAGAAGCGCAAGCACGGGATGCTTTAAAAAGAGCACCGGGAATTGAGCTCTTTGACAAACGTCAAGACGGTGGCTACATCACCCCTCTAGATGCAGCCCGCGAAGATAACGTATACATCAGCCGCGTGCGCCAAGACCCTTCTGTTCCCTATGGCCTGGGCTTATGGATCGTCAGCGACAATATGCGTAAAGGCGCCGCCCTCAACGCCGTTCAAATCGCAGAAGCTCTGGTGAAAAATCATCTCTGCCATTAAGAGCCTTTTCGCCGAAGGCATAGGTTGTTGATTACCAGCTTAGACCTACGTATAATACTATTGAACATGCCATTTTAATCACAGGGCTTTTTATTCTTATGACGCAACGTTTCATTGTTTTATGTCTGTTATTCCTATGGGATATACCTACTCATGCTAAATCAGGGCTACCTGTGCCACGCTTTGTATCCTTAAGATCTGCCCATATCAACGTGCGCGTAGGACCAGGTAAGGATTATCCCATCGAATGGGTTTATATGCGCGCTAATTTGCCCGTAGAGATCATTGCTGAGTTTGAAAACTGGCGGAAAATTAAAGATATAGAAAACTCGGAAGGCTGGGTACACCAAAGCATGCTATCGGGAACGCGATACGGTTTGGTGCAAGGGGCTACCTATGATATAAAATATAAGGCCTCAAAAGAATCCGAAACCATTGCCCAGATTGAACCCGATGCCATGGTTCGCATAAATAAATGCCAGGGAGAATGGTGCAAAGTACAGGTGGATACCTTTAAAGGCTATATACCTCGGGAATCTCTCTGGGGTATTTACGCGCAAGAAGCAATAAACTAATCAATTCATCATCCTAGTACATTTCCATAGACGCTCCTCTCTATTAAATTTAGACTTAAGATAAGAGCTCGTCATATGTAATGAAAGCAGATGTTTGAATTATTAAAAACGTATCAAAAACTAGATCCTTCCGCCCGCAATCTTTTTGAAGTTTTCTTTTTATATCCAGGGCCAAAAGCTATTTTTTTTCATCGTTTAGCTCACCCACTATATTTATGGGGCATCCCTTTTATTCCCAGACTCTTGAGTGAAATTGGCCGTTGGATTACTGGCATTGAAATTCACCCAGGAGCCACAATTGGCAAAAACTGTGTTTTTGATCATGGCATGGGAATTGTTATCGGAGAAACAGCGATTCTGGGCGACCGAGTCCTGATCTATCAAGGCGTAACCTTGGGAGCCACACAACATATCCACGGCAAACGTCACCCAACGATCGGGGATGACTGCACCCTGGGAGCGGGTTGTAAAATATTAGGGGATATCCATATAGGCAGGGAAGTAAAAATTGGTGCCAATGCGGTGGTATTAAAAAACATCCCGGACTATGCCTCTGCCGCCGGCATTCCAGCAGAAATACTTACCCATCCAATAAATAATGAGATCTAGGCAAAGGTAGAAACATGAGAATCCATGATAATATTACGAAACTTATAGGGAACACACCCCTCGTTCGCCTACAACGGCTTGGAAAAGATTTACCCGGCAACGTAGTCTTAAAACTAGAGTTTCTCAATCCACTCGGTTCCGTTAAGGATCGCATCGGCCTCAGCATGATCGAAACCGCTGAACTGGACGGCACCTTAAAGCCTGGCATGGAAATCATGGAAGCAACCAGTGGAAATACAGGCATCGCCCTTGCCTTCATTTGCAGCGCAAAAAGATACCCCTTAACGCTGGTTATGCCGGAAACTATGTCGGTCGAAAGGCGAACGTTATTATTGATGCTCGGCGCTAAGGTTATCCTAACACCGGCGAGGTTTGGTATGAAGGGTGCGATCGCTAAAGTCCGTGAGCTTCAAAAGACCCAAAATAATGTATTTATTCCCAGCCAATTTGATAACCCCGCCAACCCAGAAATCCACAGAAAAACGACGGCTTTGGAAATATGGAATGACACCGATGGAACCGTTGACTTCGTCGTCTGTGGCGTAGGCACAGGCGGCACCGCCACAGGCATAGGCGAAGTTTTAAAACAAAAAAAAACCAGCCTCAAAATTGTTGCGGTTGAACCCTTAGAATCTGCCGTCATTTCAGGAGAAAAACCAGCCCCTCACAAAATTCAAGGGATTGGAGCCGGCTTTATTCCGAACAACTTGCACATGAACATCATCGATCATGTCGAAAAGGTCTCCAGCGCAGAGGCAATATCCATGGCACAAATTATTATCTGCGAAGAAGGCATTCCAGTCGGCATTAGCTCAGGCGCCGCCATTACGGCAGCGTTTCGTATAGCCGCAAAAGAAGAAAACAAAGGAAAACTCATCGTCGCCATCGTGGCCAGCTACACCGAACGCTATCTCTCAACAGTCCTCTGCCAAGAAAATCGAGATTTAGCCGTAAACCTACCAACCACAGATATCGACGAAAGCTTTTTAGGATAAGGCAACGGTCATATTTTCCCTTCTTAAAGGTGTGGGATCTTTTTTGACTTTTGAAATGCATCACTCAATACATCATTGATTTCCCTTTATTCCTGAACGTGTCCATTTGAAGATTTGCGTAGGCCCTGACACAAAACACAGGGCCTACGCATGAAAAATACACAGGCCATGTCACCATAACCTGTCACACCTGCGAAGGCAGGTGTCCAGCGCAACATGTGCCTCAAGGAGGCTCATTATAATCTTCTTTACATAAATAAAGAGTTGCTTCGCAACACATAGTTTTCGCTGGACACCTGCCTTCGCAGGTGTGACAGGTGTGGGTAGAGCTTCCTCTCTTAAATGTTTCATGTGTAGACCCTGACACAAAACACTTCATCCCTTACCTTTTTTGGATATTTATGGTATTTTTTATTTTTTATAAGGGGATCAAACCAATTCAAGCGCCACGATTTTGGTATCATCGGGAAAGTTTTATTCCCTATGTTTTACAACCGCTCGCCCTCCTATATAAGGCGGTTACGTTATGTCGTGCCTGCTTTTCTTCCCCCATAAAAATGCCGGTGCCGGTTGTTTGTATTGGCAATATTGTCATGGGGGGTGCAGGTAAAACACCGACGACCCTTATGATGGCTGAACATTTGCAATCGAAAGGTTTGCATCCTCATATCTTAAGTCGGGGGTACGGGGGAACCTTTACCGCCAGCACTAAAGTTGATCCAGCCGAACATGACGCCACACAGGTGGGAGATGAACCACTCCTGCTGGCCAAAACCGCTCCTACCTGGATAGGGAAGAACCGACAACAATCCGCTGTCCTCGCGGTTAAAAATGGCGCGGATATTTTATTAATGGATGATGGCCTACAGAACGAGCACTTAAAAAAAGACATTTCTCTCCTGGTTATCGATGGCAACCAAGGATTTGGCAACCAATGGGTTTTTCCGGCTGGCCCCTTACGAGAAACCGTGCAACGTGGTTTAAAAAAAGCAGATGCAGTCATTTTCATTGGCCACGACAGACATAATATTTTAAGGAACATAGATATACCCGTCATACACGCTACGATCCGCTACAAAAATGCCAACCCCAAAAAGGTCTTGGCCTTTTGTGGATTAGGCTACCCCCAAAAGTTTTTCCTATCCTTGCAAGAATTAGGCTATGATGTGGTAGATTCTAAATCTTTTGCAGACCATTATCCGTACACAGCCCAAGATATGAAATCCTTGATCCATAAAGCCGATGAACTGAAGGCAACCCTTATAACAACGGAGAAAGATCTGTTGAAAATACCGCAAGCCTATCATCATAAAATAGAGGTTCTCGAAATGCGCCTCCATCTAGAGAACACAGAAATATTTGATAATTTACTCCAGAAGATGAATCCATGATCAACCGACTCTTCAAAAACATTTTTTTATACCCCATAGAAGCTCTCATTGTATTCAGTTTTGCCGGTATATTTTACATGCTACCAGGCGAGAAAGCTTCCGCGCTTGGTGGATGGTTAAGCCGTAAAGTCGGGCCTTTTTCGGCCGCGCAAAAAACCGGTTTAAAAAACTTGCAAATGGCATACCCGAAAAACACAACCGCTGAAAACTTAAAAATATTAGAAAATGTCTGGGATAATTTTGGCCGGGTCATGGGTGAATACATGCACCTGAAAAGAATAAACGTGTATAAAGACCCAAGAATTGAAATTATTGGCGCAGAACACATTGATCGCCTACGAGAAGATGGCAAACCCGCCATTATATTCGGAGCCCACTTAGCCAGCTGGGAACTGGCGATCATGGGAATGACCCAAAGAGGCTTAAATGTAACCCAAACCTATCGAGCATGGAACAATCCCTATATTGATAGGCTGGTGCGCTATATGCTGGAAAGCATAGGCCGCGAACTCCTGGCCAAGGGATCGCAAGATGGTCGGCGCATTATTGAGCTAATGAAAAATGGAGAACATCTGTTTTTATTGGTCGACCAAAAATTTAATAAAGGCATGCCCATACCCTTTTTTGGCAAAGACGCCATGACCGCTCCGGCTGGCGCTCGACTGGCTATGAAATTCGATTGCCCTTTTGTACCGGCTCGCGTGGAAAGACTCAAAGGATTTTCCTTTCGCATCACCTACTACCCGCCGCTCACAATTCAAAATACAGGGGATCTCCATAAGGACTTGCAACAAGCCCTCAAACAAATGAACGGACACATCGAAGACTGGGTAAAGGATAAACCAGACCAATGGCTGTGGATACATAACCGCTGGCCAAAAGATAGTATGTGAAACCTGCGTTCTCTCAATCTTTATAAATTTAAAAAAAAGAATAAATTGCCTCTTGCATTCTTACGGATTTTCAGTATTATCAGGGTCATAAGCTTGTAATGGGCGGGCGTAGCTCAGGGGTAGAGCACAACCTTGCCAAGGTTGGGGTCGAGGGTTCAAATCCCTTCGCCCGCTCCATAACGAGTTTATTGATGATGAAAAACACATCCTTCGTTATTCATTCGTATCTTTCGTAATTTCTGCCTTATCCCCTAGTTTAAGAAAAAACGACAGATCGCTGACCTTAAACG
>JAGOMX010000075.1 GCA_017993335.1 Alphaproteobacteria bacterium
AAAAACGTGCTGTACCTTTACGAAACGATCACGGAAAAAATCATTATTGGTAAATTCTGCCAAATCGCGTCCGGCATACGCTTTTTAACCCCTGGCGGCAACCATGCGATGCAAGGTGTGTCCACCTATCCATTCAAAGTTTTTGGAGGCGCCTGGGAAAACACTCCTTTTCATATAACCTCTAAAGGAGACACCGTTGTAGGCCACGATGTTTGGTTTGGTAATAGCGTCACAATCATGCCCGGTATAAAAATTGGCAGCGTCTCAATAATTGCGACAAACGCTGTCGTTACAAAAGACGTTGAACCCTATACAATAGTCGGCGGCAACCCAGCAAAACCAATCCGTAAGAGATTTGACGAAGACACCATCGAGCTTTTACTTAAAATATGCTGGTGGGACTGGCCGATTGAGAAAATCACTCGTAATTTAGAACACATCGTTAACGGCGATATCGAAGAACTAAAAAAGTTATGGATTAATCCCAAGGGTTAGACATGTTCAGCTAGGCTCCAAAAACTCGGAAAAATCTATTATGTTGCTGAAAAAACCACTGTCCAAGACTTCATCTGTTACACCATTGACATGAATAAGTACGGGACGGCAGGAATAACTTTTCGGTCGTTTCAAGTTATCTATCTTTTGTTGAACCTCGGATGTTATGCCTTTACCAATCGGGTGCTTACTAAACTTTACTTCGCATACATAAAGATTGTTGAACCGAGTTTGTATCAGATAGTCAATTTGGCATCCAGGCGCTCTAACCGTTTTTCTCTGAAAGAACGGGTTGTCTGATATAATCTCTTCGGGAGATATACCCAATTTTGCACAGATGATTCTGCGATTGCTTAATACCATATTCTCGAACTGGAGGGCCATTAAAGAGTCCCAGGAAGGTAAATTCATGAGGGAGCTGTCATCAAAATGCCCTTGTTCTATTTTACCTCGGTTAGTCTCTATATACTTGAGATAAAACCGCACGTAGTTGTCGCTTAACCTATAATGACTCAGCCGAGACTCCTTTCCTGTATTTAGATTCCAGGTATAGTCCCGGGTAATAAAGCCAGACTGGATGAGATCGTTCAAGTTCTCACTTATATAACCACTCTTGGCAACACCCAAGGCATGATAAACGTCGTTGAACTCCTTGCTGCCGTTCACTAGCGTCTCTACAATTCTTCGATATGTCTCACTTCTGTTTGAAAATAAGTCTGAGAAAATATCTTTAAACTCTCTAAATAAGATTCCATTTGCTGTAAAGCACAGGCGCTTTATGTTCTGCTCTGCTGTCAGGGAAGGCTGAATTTCTTCTAGATATCTCGGTATACCACCTGTAACTGCAAGTATCTTCAGCCTCTCGTAAGGAGAGGCTTTGCTGCCGAGCTCATTCAGGAATTGGTTGCATTCGTGCAAAGACAATTCTTTCAAATTAAGAGGAAGGGAAATCCTTCCCATAAACCCCGTGCTGTTCAGAATATTCTTTTCTATCCATGGAGAAACAGAGCCGCAGAGGACGAGAATCAATTCAGGATTTCCCTTGAAATATATGTCCCAGGCATTTTTTAGTTTCCCCAGGAAATCTGGGTCTTTCGAGCCCATCCATGAAATCTCATCAAAAAGAACTATATTTTTACCGGTCTTAATTTTATCTGCCAATAGAATGAACAACTTACTCCAATCATCCACAACAACCTCAGGAAGCCCGGTCTGAATGCTGAGTTGCCGAGAGAATTCATCTAGCTGCGACTGAATAGTGCTATCTTTATTAGGAGCCAATCCTGTAAATTGATAGAACCTGTGCTTAGCTCCAAATTCTTGTATGAGACGACTTTTGCCTATGCGGCGCCGCCCTTTAATAACAACAAGACTTGCAGTTTTCTTCCTTAGAAGAAACTCTAAGTCCTGAAGCTCTTTTTTACGTCCGACAAAGGGTACCGTTGTCATTGATTATTCTCCACCTCACATTACCTACAAAAGTATATTATGTGAGGCAATGATGCAAGAGATATTCACCTCACATAATATACGTATGCATACTATGTGAGGTAACAGCTCGTATTCTGAGCACATACTAAATGCTTAAACACGAACGGGATAGAAGCGATCGCAGAGAGTTTGAAAAACAACTGACATTAGATCAAGACCTTATCACGCGCAAGGAGTCAGGCCGACGAGCTCATACATACTGTAATTGCGGCGCTTAAATATCAAATTCGATCGTCAACGGCGATATCGAAAAACTAAAAAAGTTATAGATTAATCCCAAGGGTTAAATATTTCTAGGTCAGGAAATGCCACAAAATATCCTGACTTCTGCGATTGAGCATGACAAATAATTCAGCCAAAAAACCAAAGAAGAAATAAAGAGTTGAAAAACATTGACATGAGTAACAATGATGATTATGTATCTCATATAGAGACCTGTTTGTAGTTGGGTCTAAATGTAAATATTTTTATATAAAGGGTATATTATTATGAATAAAGCAAAACTATACTTTACAGCCGTTCTGTTATCTACTTCGGCGATGGCTTCGAATTCGGATGATTTTAATAATAACAATAATAAGAGAACTCCAATAGGTGCTCCTGCAGCTGAAGCGTCTGTTACCGTGGTTGACATGGACCAATTGCTTCAGGCTAGGGTTGGAATAGAAAGACAAGTGCAAGAAGTACGCAGGAATTATGATAAGCACGAAACTCTTTCTGCCCAGCTATTAGACTTATTGATGAAACAGTTGAGTTTGGAATCTGTCACCCTTAGTCAAAAGAACTGGCTTGATATGTATAAAAAGGATAGCATATCTCCTGGTCTTCCTTTGGATGAATTAGAGAAATTAAAAAGACTGCAGGAAATTACACAGGATGCTATATATCGATGTGAAGCAAAACTGCTTGAGAATAAATCAATAATTGAGATGTTAGTTAAGGTCATTGATGAAGATCCGCCAGAATTGCCCCCTGCAGTATTAAAACTTTTTTCATCAACAAGACTAGATCTCGCAAAAATGCGAGCCTCAGTTGAAGAAGACTTAAAGACGAGACATAAAAAATCGTACTGGTATCAAGAGGTCATTAGGATAACTAAGATAGTAGATACACGTCTTCGTATGCTGAACGATAGACATGTAATGTTACAGAACAAGCTTGATAAGTCACGCAGCCAAGAGTTGGAGCTTTTATGTCAGACAAATACGGTTCGTGCTGCTCAGCGTTACGCCCATTAATTATACGGGACAATTATCTATAACTCATGTGGGGGGCTTGTGCCCCCACTTTTTTTAGAAATAATTTATCAATGTATCCATAAATAGAGGTTACCCCTCCGCTGTATTCGTACTTGCCTTGACCTGAATTAATTAACCTAGACACCCTCGATTCATACTTCCCTCGTAGATCCAAATGTAGGTTATTGATTGATCGAGCTTTTACTTAAAACTGGCCGATTGAGAAAATCACACAAAATCTCGAATCGATTGTCAATGGCGATATCCGTGAATTAAAAAGAGTTATGGATTAAAGCACGCAACGCTAACCGCGTAACAATTAGGGAAAAAGCCCCCATTTAAAAAAACCCAGACCCCGAGAGGTCTGGACATTTACACAAGACTTTAGATTAGATTAATTGTATTGAACAGCAGGACGAAATTTTACTTGCGTAGCCCGAGCGTCTCGTAAGTCTTTTTTGAGAGATTCAACCTCTTGTAGACTCTGATCAAATAGATATCCTATACGTAAAAGACGCTCCTCGTCACCGCGCATCTGTTCTAAAAGCTCTTTCTTTTCTTTTTCATGACGAGCGGCCGCAATAGATTGCGCAGCCCGAGCTTCTCGTAAGTCTGCTTCTAGAACATCCATCTCTTCTGCCCTCCGATTCAATAGAACTTCCATCTGAACACGCAGTTCCTCGTCACGACGCCTCTGTTCTAAAAGCTCTTTCTTTTCTTTTTCATGACGAGCGGCCGCAATTCCCAGCACCTCTTCGAGCGCAGAAATTTTTTTCATCAGCTCAGAGTTATCATGCCAAGTGTCAAGCTGGGATGCAACCTTTTGAAGTCTTGACAACAAAGCACAATTATCCCGCACATAGTTAAAGTTGTAATTCACAGTCGGGTGGTCACCCTCATCATCGGAAAGATCATCGGCAGGAATATGAGCAATCTTAAAGATTTCCCTGACGACAGCTTTTTCAACTACTTTAGGATCCGGATTCTGAGGCTGCGCCGCCAGAATCTGAATTTGTTCCTGTTGTTGCGTAGCTTGCGTTGCGATAGTGCTCATCATTGCCTGCATCTGAGCCAGCTGCTGCTGTAACACGTCATTCTTCGCCTGCAGATCCGCAACCGTCATTGCCGCTGTCGTGCGCGCTGGAAAATCATTGTTTGAATCGGAGGAAAAAGATGCGCCCGAAATGGACAGACCTAAACACATAGCCAAAGGCAAAGTTTTATTTAACATGCAAATATTCCTAATAAAATTAAGTTCGAGAAACATAATATCCTATAAAATAGGGCTGTCAAGAAAATTGCATTGTCAGTTATTATACCAATTATCATAAATAAGTATCATTACCCCCGTCATTCTGAGTGCGGCTCCGCGCAGCGGAGTTAGCGAAGAATCCAGGCGCAAGAGTGCCGCGAATGCGGCTCCTTATAGACTATATAGAGCCACTAAAGTGGCACTTGTGTGCCTGGATCTTTCACTTACTCCGCTGGCGCGGAGCTGCGTTCAAGATGACGGGTGTAATGATACTTATTTATGATAAAAGGTATTATAAACTCATTGCCCTAACATTAATGTTGTGAGCGGCCTTTTTGCACAGATAGTCAATTTTAATCATTATTTATAAAACACCCTTAACGACCATAAAAGTCATGGATTTAGCTCGTTTACACAAAACTCATCCTCGCCGAATTTATGGTTAATTAAATCCGTCAAGGCAGACAAAGCCTGTTGTGCGTCAACACCTTGAGCATAAATTTCGATATCGCTGCCGCAATTAGCCGCCAACATCATCAATCCCATAATTGAGCGTCCAGACACACGATATTCGCCGCGCGCCACCGTAATTTCTGCTTGAAAAACTTCGCTGGCCTTCACAAATTTAGCCGCAGCGCGGGCATGCAACCCTTTAAGGTTTTTTAACTGCAGCCTTACACATAAAAAATTATCCATTGGCCGCCAATAATTTTGAAGCCACATTAATATACTTTTTTGCGGCATCTTCTGCATCGTTAATGGCTTGCGCCATAGGGACGCTACCTCGAATGGAAACCAATTTAATGAGCATCGGTAGATTAAACCCAGCGATAACCTCCACTTGGTTTTGGCTCAAAAGAGATATGGCTAAATTCGAAGGTGTTCCCCCAAACATATCACTTAAAATGATCACGCCTGAACCATCATTCACACGGGCGACGGCTTCTTGGAGCTCAAGCCTTCGGGCATCCACATCATCGTCTGGCTCAATACCAATAACTTCAAGATTTTCCTGCGGGCCCATAACATGATAAATCGCATTGCGCATTTCCTCTGCCAACGCCCCGTGAGAGATAATAACCATACCGATCATGCGAATTTTTCCTAAAGAAATTATAGATGCCATCATCATACGCCCCGCACAACACCGGCACAATAAAAATATATATCCACCTGCACGCACCCCTTCTAACGGCTCTGCCAAATTTTTTTTGGAATTTGAGATTCGAGCGCCGCAACGCAACCTTTCCAAGGATTGTAAAGATCCATTTGTGTATTTTGTGTCAAGGCCACATGACTGAGATACATATTAAGCAGGCCGATCTAAAGTTGATCAAAAAATATTCAGAAAACTTGAATCAGCCACCTCCGGCAAAGCCGGAGGTATGATAGAAGAGCCGCCCAAGACGGCTTATCTGTAGTTCAACTTTAGTTCATCCTGGCGACGATCTTCTAGCTCCTGATTTTTTATGTACTCCCGGAT
>JAGOMX010000027.1 GCA_017993335.1 Alphaproteobacteria bacterium
TGCATCGGGGGAGTCTGGGAATAGGGTGATAAAACTCATATGGTTGATCCGTGAGACTAACAAAAATGTTGAATTGATAGACGAGCTCCTTTCAAAATCCTTGACTTTATCAATCAAAGCTAGATCTGGTGATATAAATGCTACTGAGAGAGCTGTGTTGAATACTTATTATGATATGTATAAAGCCAGCATAGATAATATTTGTGCCCAATTCAGATTTGATGGAGAAGCCATCTTAAATACCTGCCCATACTATGATTTACCTTTTAATGGCAGACATTTGTTTATTGCTCCCCTCACAACCGCTGCACTTGGCATTGAAAACACAAATGTTAACTCACAAGGCGATGCGATTTCTGCGATTGCGGCCCTTAGCGATGCTCAACAAATCGTCGGCTCAGCGCTAGCCTCCAACTATGTAATCCTGCGTCGGCTTTCGATTTACAAGAACCTAGCTGATTTAGGCTTTGTGCCCAAATTATGACGCACTCAAAACGCAAATAGTCACAAATACACCGCTAACGTAAATTAAAATCATGGGGGCTCATGTGCTGAAAAAAATGGCTTTATTCTCAAGCTTGTTTATCTGTAACGTCGCACTGAACTTAGAAAGTTTACATGCATCCAACCGCCCTCTTTTGATCGTTGGATGTGTGGAAGATGTGTATTCAGGTATGTATTTTAAATCTCCTGAAGATGTCGAAACCTATATAAACAAGCACCCTGAAATTGATGGCATCGGTCTTATTCATATGGAAAAGCCTCCCGAATGGTTTTCTTTACTGTTCTTGAATAACCATCCACATATCCAACACCTTACCTTAAGCGGCAAGGCAGCGGAGCCAGCAGTGTTTCATTTGTCAGAGCTGAAACATATTACTCATTTTATTAATGACATACAAACGACACGTTGGCATAGGTTTGGCCATATGCCTGGCCTGGTGGAAATGGACACGCGCATGGAACATTTTCCTTATTTAGGAGGCATGCCAAATTTAAAAAAACTATCCCTGCGTGGTAATCCGGCGCCTAATGGCGTTGCCACACCGATCAATCTTTCTGCCCTTGAAAACTATAGTGCTTTAAGGTGCTTGCATATAGGTGAAATTGGTAAAATTGATTTATCTCCTGTTGGCACATTGACCACTTTAGAAGAATTGAGTGTGGCTGGAGGTGTAAGTCTGAAGATTAAAGATTATTCATTTTTAAGAAGACTCAGCAATCTGGAAGTTTTTAAAGTGAACCAAGATCATAGATTTAGTGTTGGCACATACCAAGAATTTCCTGGCCATCCAGTCGCTAGATTTGAAAAGACAGACGTGCTGTTTTTAAACACAAAATTAGAAAGTGGATTTCTTGATTTGTTTCCAGCTCTACCTAAATTGAGAAGTCTTTCGTTCAATATGGTTGAGGGCATAAATACGCTTCATTATTTGCGTTATTGCAAAAATCTGCAATCCTTAGAAATGGCGTATTCGTGCACAGACATGTTGGATGCGTTAGCAGGCCTTCCCCTTAAGGTTTTAGATATCTCCTATGGCTCAACCGTTGATTTATACGGCCTTGCGGAGATCTCTACACTTGAAATCCTAAATGTAGAAGGAAAGTATGGCCGTATGTGGAAAGCTCTTGCGGCTCATCCATCCTTGCGCCGTATAAAAGCTTCTGTTGAAGGTATCATGGCAGATAAAGTTTATATCGACCTAGAAATAAACCTATTTGCTCGCGTGGGAAAAAGGAGTTTTTTTGAAGACCTTAAAACGATCCCGAATTTAGAAATGTTGTGTATCCAAACATCCGGTGTTCCTGAGGAGGCTCTTATAGAATATAAAACACAGCTTGCAGATTTCCAACAAGCACGGCCGGATGTAGTGGTCGGGTATTTTGAAGATTGGCAAACCGTGATCTTGCGGAAATAGATCTATAAGACCATTTCATTCGTCCATGTCACGATACAAACAGGCATATAACTCTTTACCCAGGCGGCCATATAATTGGTGCTCTGAAAGCAGATGGCTTCTCCAAAAAGTTGGTTCTAAGAAGGCCTTTCTGGCGACGAGATACTCCACGAACTCAGGGCCTTCACTGGGATTATCTAACATCCTTTCTAAAGCAAGGCCTAGAACTGTTTTACACTGATTTGTTATAGAGTTAAGCAAATCATTGTCCATCTGACCAGCTATAGTTAAGAGCTGCTGGATTGGCATGTTATATCTAATCACCCGATGAAGCGCCAGTTCTCCATCTTGGTTGCAAATAGATAATTTTGCCTTATTTTCCATCAGAACATCCACTATATCGGTATGATTTTGAACTGCATAATGAAGCGGTGTATTACCTGTCATATCCTGATTATTTATTTCATTGCTGATGCGGATAAGCTGCCTAACGCCTTCTGCTGTGCCTCTCCAACAAACCATATGAAGCAAATCACAGCCGGAAACAACAAAAAGATAATTATCAAACAGGGGGAGAAGGCTGAATAACCTCTCAAATGTCTCCGCATCTGCATTTGGAATGAGGTAAGACAAAGCGCGAACACGCTCTTGCCAATTTGAGCCCATATTTGATCCTTCCTTGCGATATTGCTCCAAGTCATCCTTCAAAATATGCTCAATCTGGTCTAGATCAGATATCTTTGCCAAAAAAGTCAGAAGCATTGCCGTCAATTTTGGCACGCGTAAGCTTAGAATCCTATCCACTGACCAGCCAGCTTGCTCATATAGGACCTCAATCAATTTATGATTGGTATATTCGTCTTCATATGCCGCAAAAAACTTTCCTTCTCCATCAATCCAACGCTCAAAAATATAATCAAATGCATGGCTGTTAAACCGTTTCTGGTGCCAAGCAGCCCTTTTTAAGGCCGCTAGCTTTCCATGAATACTTTCCATTTCACAAGCATAAAAATAGGTTGGGAATTGCGAAAACGTTATGCTTTCCGGTATATGGGGTTGTCTGTTGTCTTGTGGATTTAGACAAAGTCCAGAAGCGCTTGCGTCTATAGCCTCAAAATGTTTTGGCGTGCAATGCAGTTCAATTACAGGTTTATTTCCTAACAACAAGAGTATGCTTACATCTTTTGGGTTACCGATATCACGATCGTTTAAGAGGGCTCCATTAGATTTTCTAATTACTTTCCAACTCCAAAAATCACCCAGTGAGCTATGCAAGAAACTGGGGCTAAAGGCTTCACAAAACAAATCCAATCTATGTGCGGCGCGATCAATATTATTATACAGCTCGTCATCCCATTTCGGCGGGTGAATAAGCCGTCCTAACAGGATAAGCAAATTATCAATACCAGCCCCAATACCGTATGTTCCATTCTCTGGAGTTGGATGCATATACTGAACTCGCTCATTTTCACCTGAAGTATTTAAGTCGGATGTTAGCTCGCTCCACGCATTCCACACATCCTGATTATATGCAAAAGCATAGGTGGGACAAACAGATCTAAAAAAGTGGATGAAACGCTCTGAAATGCGAAAGCCTTTAGTTTTTAATTCTTCTAATCTGAGGGGGTCAAAATGCGAATTTGGTTTGGCATTGAAATACATCATCCAGGTAAGCAGCAGAATCTCGCCACAGTTGGAAACCCCTTTCGATTGCCCGTCGATTATTAAATAACTCATTCCATACTCTAGTACAGGTGGGTAATATTCTTTAAAAGCGTGATCGCCAAATTTCTTTAATAAGCTCTGCTCGAGGGTATAAGATTCCGATAAAAGCGACAGGTTTTCATAATCTTGACGACTATAACAGCTTGAAACACCATCCCAACAAATTTGATTGGCTTTATTTTTGTCCAGCAGTTTATCAGAAAGAGCCTCAAAGAACTGTTTTAAATCTGATTTTTTCGCTACCTTATCCATCATAAATACCAGCAGAGTGTATTCAACCACATGTTCCGGGTATCCGTTTTGCGCAGCTTTCTCACCCCAATTATCCTTCCAGGCTTGCAACAATAGTGAGGCAAAATGTAGGGAGTCAGCCGAGTATTTTATCGGTTTCGGCTGAATCTTGTGATGTTTCATTCGGTTTTCTTGCTGTTTTTGAAAACTCTCCGTAAATTCTGGCTGCATGGCTGCGGCGATTCGCTTGATGGCGTCTTCTTCAGAAGATAAGAGAATATGATCTAAATAAATCGCATTAAACATAAGGGATATGCATCTGGGTTTTAACCAGGTATGGATCTTGTCCGCATTGCTCTTATTGATTACAAAACCTATGTGAGAAGGCACTAGCCGTTCAAGAATTGACGCCATCGCATCTTGGGGGTAATAAACCGGATCAACACATCGACCCGTTGGTCGAGCAAAGCCCAAATCTGTGACTCCTGAATGACCATGACGACGCATTCCTTTTATTACGATTTTATCCAGTCCACGTACAGGAGATAACTGAGCCTGTGGAGCATTTAAAAAAGGCTCATGCAACCCCTTGAAAAAGCCAAAAGGATGACTATCACTAGCTTGCAAAGGCATGCAGTGCGCTATGGTCACACTGCAGGCAAAAATGCGAACGATAAGATTCAACAACTTTAGTTGGTCCGTTGTTCTGATGGTTTACTTTCTTCATCCTTTTGAAGATCAGCGATTAAAGAATTCAAGAAGTCCACATATTTTCTCGATGCACGTACTTGGCGGACCATATCCCTCTTATTTTTAAGCCGCAATATGGTGTCTTGAGCCGCTTTTTCTAAAGGCCTTACTCGGTTAAGTAATAGATCGGCAATAGACGTTTCTCCTGACTCATGTTGTTTTCGTAATGTGATCAGCAATTTATCCATACAAGCAAGCTCACGCGTGGCTGTATTATAAATGAGAGCTTGCATAAATTGATCCAATCGATCATCTTGAGCTTCTAATGACCAGTGACAATTGTGTGCATGTTTAAATGCCCATAAAATATCATCGAGGCTGGAATTTTCATCCACGGTCTTATGCTCACGAGCATATACAGCCAAGAATTCATAGTTCCCTTCTTCCGATTCATGATCGACAGTTTTGGAAAATTCTTCCAAAGAGGGAACATGCTTCATACCAACACCAGCTAATTTCTCCAGCTCCAGTTCCGCTTCTTTAATTTGAGGCTGCCAAAACTCGATCATGGCCTGAATTTGTTGCGCTTCAGTTGTGGGTCTCATCAGATTTTTAGTCTCCACAAGAGCAATGGAAGCCGATGCTGGTTTTACAGCACAGGGTAGAGTAAAAAGCGACAGGGCAATAAAATTAAACTTATTCATGATAAAAGTCTCCTTGGTTAATAAAACAAACATTTCCTCTGCTTAACTGGTGCTTCACTTGGGTTTTGTCAAGCCTCAATTAAGCAGCTGCACGAATTTTTCGCATCCGTATTTTTTACGGATGCAGACAAGTTGCAGACTATGCATAATCCGATCATCTAATTTCAGGTGAGAAAATTGTTAAAGAAACTTAAAATGGAACACAACAATGATCGAAAGCAAACAATCCAACAACGATGAAAATATCCTCATCCAAGAATACGCCGATGAGAGAACCTGCTCAGATGGATCTTGCGATTTGGTGATGACCACGATCCATACCAACCTGACGGATCTACCCCATGATGCTGAATTTAAGACGTTTCTTGTTAAAGATCGTATGGGAGATGTCGTTAAACACCTAAGGGCGTTGACTAAAGAGGATGTTTTAGCAGCCCTAGTATAGGCGAATTTTGAATGCATATTGTCGATGGTAAGCTGGATAATCTGTCTGTAAGCAAGTAGCGTATGCTTACTGCAAATATTCCAACTTCCACACATCACTTATAATATCTGGCGGTGAAAATACCATAGGCACAGCATTTTGAGACACCCCACCTAGATCGATACCTAGATAGCTACTTATAGATTTTACGACCCCTCCATGGGTCACGATAATAGGTGTGCCTTTACAGGAATAGTCTCGAATGTTGAGAATATCAAAAAGGGCCTTTACACAACGATCTTGAAAGACATGCTTATCTTCAGCGTCTTCATGATCAACGGTTGCCAGGTCTCCGCTAATGTTGGGAGTACCTTCTGATTTTCCAAATGATCTTTCCATTAACCCGTCGTGCAGGAAAATCTTCCAATTACCTAGGCCTAAGGATTCTGAAAGTATTTCAGCGGTTTCTGTTGCTCTCGAAAGGGGGCTGCAGAATATATCAGCGACTTGAATATCGTTTTGGCACAGAAAGCGATACAGTTGTGAGGCTTGCTCTATGCCTTTTGCGTTCAGGCGTGTGTCTGTCTGACCCTGAATGATTTTAGCACGATTTTCATCGGTTTCTCCATGCCGTATCAAAATAAAATGTTTGAGCGGGAGCCCTAGTTTTATCAATTGAAGCTGATATTCTGGTTTAACAGTTGCCTTATATTGTTCAAGCTTTGATTCCATCTCTTCAGGGTTTAAGTGTCTGTTCTGAGAAAAATCATAGTACGTCCAGCCCCTATTGGGGATTAGATGCAAATGAAAATGAGGGGTTATGTCCCCTTTTAAGTTCATAAGGGATTGAATATCAACGAGAGGTCGCCTCCCTTCCACTTGCTCAAGAGTCTTCAGGTAAGCAATAATCATTCGACCCAAGCTCCCCATCATAGAACTAGGTAAATAACTCAGGCTTGGATAGTGCTTGTAAGTCTCAATGAATGCGCGACCTGGATTTGATCCTTGGCTGCGTGGATCCAGGGCCAAAGAAAATCCGTCCTGCCTATCATGAAAAAAGATTGAAGATGAGTTCTTCGCTAAATGACAGACCTCACACTGCTGAGGTTCAGGAAATGGTCCGTTTTGTCTGTAGAGCTTCAAAACATCCTCATCGGATGATTTACGTAAATCATCCAGTAGTATCTGTATCAGCTGCTCATCAATCTTAGGAGAAAACTCCAAGTCTGAAGGCTTTAGAGGCTTTCCCGGAGAAGGATCTTTGCCCTCAAAATTCATATATAGAAGAGCCCGGTCAGCCGGCAATCGTGGGCATATCTCAAACACGATGCCTTCATCGCGCTCATATCCCATGAGATTAAACAACTGGTTGTCATGTCTTGGTTGCATCCTGGGATCCCGAGGATATAGGACTTTAGTCAGCATGAGCGTTGAAGCCCTGAAAACCTCTTGAAATTTATGCCAACTAAAGTCTTCCCATTGCTTATACTCTGTCGTTATAAGCAATCGCCCCAGCAATGGCGACTGAGAAGGATGCAGACTCACCACCATATCATTGGCTTTAAAAATGCCTCTTTCTGTATGAACAGGAGAAATAAGCCAAGGCAGAGGTTTATCTACGCTGTGATATGCAAGTGAACTGCGACGGATAACGTCGGTTAATTGTTTTGTTGCCAGCGCGTGGCTTATCAGCGTTGAGAAAACAGTCAGACTGATAAACAACAAATATTTTGCATGGTTAAGCATTAGGTATTCCTTATAAATTCCAAAACTAGATTAGTGAGTTGCTCTTGGGGATCATTTTTCACCATTTTTAGGCAAGGAATTGATGTCAACCATACTCCAATCAGCAAACTGGCCAAAAACTACATTTGGATTATTCTTTTTAAAGTCTTCAAGGAATTCACGCAGTATTGGATGTTCTGGCACAGCTATCATTTCTAACTGTGGGACTGTTTTTAGAACTTGCGTCGGGTAGCTTTCGGACTCTCCTATTATTCTATCTGCGTCCTCTAACAATTTTAGATTTTCAGGAGTAGGATCATCTAAAGCAATAGTATCCAGCTGTTTAACAATAGCTAATTTTTCTGGGGAAGGACTTAACAATACATTGGTCGTTACCTTAATTCTCCTCAATGACGGATGCGCACGTAGTCCATCCCAACCTTCATGAGCAGGCTCGCTCACAGCAAGCAATTGTAACTTTTTCAAATCAGCTAGCGGAGAAATATCTTTAATGCCACAACCACTAACATCCAAAAATTGGATGGGCAAGCCACGCAAAGGTTCAATGGATTTAACATCTGTCATGGGAATGATGAGGGTTACTAAGTTCATACATTTGGAGAGCCCTGAAACATCCGTTAACTCGCGACCCAATTCGAGCTTGAGAATCCTGAGACTTGGCAATGTTGCAAATACCTCCATAAATCTTGGATTCGTTTTAGAAAAATCACAATAACTGAGATTGATCTGTGATAATTGTGGTAACCCGGATATAACCCCCAAATCAAAACTACCCATCGCCACTTGTAATGCGGTCAGATTGGTCAAATATCTTAGAAATTCAAACTGATATATATTGTCTTTCGGAACTTTGATTTTTAACTGTGCCTTCATCTGCGTTATAGTTGCTGGATCAGTTGGCATGTCTGCGCCTTTTACACAAAGCCTATTAAGCCGTTTCAAATGCCCTAGAGGTGAAGAATCTAAATTTCTCGTGAATTCAATTTCGAGCTCTTCCAATGGATATTGGTGAATACCAGCTATACTGTGAGGAGTCTTGGTGTCCAATCCTTTTAATATCATGAGCTGTCTCAAATCTGGCTGCTCGCCTAGCGACTGGAATTGATCTAGGGTAACAGTCTTAACGGTTACTTCCTGATCTGCGTCCATCGATGCAGAACTAGAATCAGCACTTAGCATCATGCCAAGCGACAGTAAATATGCGGTTAACTTATTTTTGAGCATATTATGCCTCTTCATTTTCATAAAACAAGTTGTTGAAACTTTTAGCAATATCATCTTGTTAACTACTTATTGTTCCTTCCGTGTCTGAGCCAGTCCCTTTCTTCCATTTCTTTAGGGTCACCCCATCTATTATACCAATATTTATCAAATTCTTCTGCACGAAGTCTTTCTGCTGCCTCTTCCTGAGCCTTCACACGTTTGATTCCCTCCATGCGGACAGCTTTCTCTTCTGGCATCTCTGGTTTTATAGTTACACGTAGTTTCCTTTGAATAACTTTTGCTACTTTAACTGGCTGCTGTTTTGTGTTGGTTGTCATTTGAGCTTGCACATTTTCATAAGGCATGAAGCGCGAGCTTGAACAATCAGCTTTCGGAAATTCATCGTCGCAAGATTCATTGCCCTGACTTGCCCAACTTTTGCAAATGAGTATGTTAAAAAACAAAATTATCAGTGGCAAATATCTAGTAGTATTTTCTATCATTTCAACTCCCATTATTTTCCAGGGCCGATTTTAGCAAATTATAAAATTGGATGAATCCGTAAAAAATACGGTTGACTTCTAGAAGTTTCACTTGGCTTGAAACTCTTTGAGGTGTCTGGTTAGATTAGTTTCCAATTCTATCCGATTTTTACAAATGCGTTTGAGAATTTCTTTAAAGGAGCAAGTAATTATAGACCCAATCTCTCTGGCTAGAAGCTTTACATGCTCATTTCATACCCCCTTTCTCTAGATTGCTCTCGTTGGAGTTCTCTGCGGTACAATTCCTCTAGCTTGGCGCCTACGGGTTCGTTGACGGCTTTGAGGTCTGCAATCGCAGGGCTGAGGGTTTTGTTTAAAGCTTCCATGCGGTCTTTGATTTGGTGCCGAAGTTCTGTTCTCTCCATAACGTCCAGCTCTTTAGTGGCATCGAACTTCTTGAAGAGCCCCTCAAGGAAAGAAGCTTCTTTGATGAGCTCTGAGCTCGTCAGTCCTATATTGAACTTTGCTTCTAGGCATGGTTTGACGTATTCGTTGACGGCTGATGAGCCATGGTTTTTCAGCACGTCGTTAAAGTCATGACCTGGGGTTGTTGGCTTGATGATGTCTACAGCCAAGTTGTTGGCTTTAAAGTTCTCGGCTGTGCTTTCTATAACCTTATAGGTCTGCGAATTGGGTTTATGGTCATCGTTGTCTGCACAAATGATAATGGTGTTTTCTGGGCCCTTATAATTGGCGATGTTGTGTATGCCTAAAGCTGCCACGATCTTGTCGTTTACGCCGGTTTCTTTAATCGAGAGAGCTGTTTCTAATCCTTCTGCGATGAAGACTCTGTTTTGTTTTCCTTCCTGGATAGTTACAAAAGAACCTTTGGATAAGCCGTATTGCAGCTTCTTGAGTTTATCGCCTTCTGCATCAATAGCCCTGGTGCCGTCTTTGTTTAGTTTTGTAACCTGAACAACTGAAAGCTCGCCGTTTGCTTGACGGCCAAAAGCTGCAAAGCAGTCCTGACGAAGAGTATGCGTGTGGCCTTTGTAGGTGAATTGAGTGCCTTTGGGAAGGAAACGTAGATCTTTGCTTAAGGCTCCCTGGATGGATCGTTCTTGCCGCAGATAGGTCTCGGCTACAGAGCCGTGAATGTCTTTGGATTTAGAGAACATATCGACAACGCTTTGCAGGCGTGAATTCTTGTCGGCTGTATCCTCGGCGGATATTTCTCTTTGGGACTTCATCGGCGTGGTATAAATGTGATCATAAGATCTTACGTTCAGCTCACTTGCCAAATGATTCAGTGCACCTTTAAAATCCAACCCCTTTTCCATCTGAATGAGGCTGATAATGTTACCGCCCTTCATGGTTTTGAAGTCATACCATAGACCTGCTTTCTTGCCGGTGAGACTGAATTTGAGGCTACCAAAGGACAGCACAGATTTATTACTTTCTTTTATATCCGAATTTCGATTTAAGATCCTTGGCACCAGATCCATAAAGCGACCTTTAGCGACTTCCAGTATTTTTTCGACGGGGATCATATTCTGCTGAGTTATGCGGGGTTTAGATTGTTCTGCAGGTTGTAAATTCGCTACGGCAGTCTGCTGTACTGGCGGCATATGCTGTGCAACTAATTTCTGCCCCTTAGCAGCCTGCTGATAAATTCTGTCTTCAATTCTTTCACGCATACTTCCTACAGTGATCATCGCAGCTTGATTCTGTATAAGTGCTGCTGCATTCACATTACGTAATTGAATCATGCGCAACCATTCCTGCTTCATGGGGCTTTGGTTCATGATCTCCATGGGCTCGGTTTGTGCTTTATCTTCTTTGCCTTTGACCTGAGCCATATTCCAAAGACGTGCGACTTCACGAGACGGCTCCATATAGTCCTTAATGGCTTTGTAAATATCATCTGGTCTCAGAGCCCCATCAATTTTTCCTTCTTGAATTCCTTGGTTAAAAGCCACGTCAAACTTTAAACGGTTAAAATCAAGGCCAGCCTCTTTCATGATTTGCTTGGATGTCTGATGGGACTGTTGGAGCAAAAGATTGCTAGCGATCTCAGAACGGGATTGCAGTTCTCTGGCGTCTTTATATTCTTTCACCATCATCCTGGTCTGACCTCCTATGGCATGCTCCAGCAACTTATTCTCATCGATCTTGAGTTGTTCCAGATGTGCTTGAACCTGGCCTCCGGGTGAGACGATTTGCAGAGCCAGTTCGTCGCGAACTGTCTGGCATCTTTTAAACTCCTCTTGAGTCACCAAACAATTTGACGAAACCTGCACAACATTCTCTTCAAGCTTTTTGATCTGGCCATACACGGTGGCGGCCCGATTGCGCATTTGTACGTATGAGTTGACCAGGTCAAAATCTTGTTTTTGTTCCTGCGTAAGTCCTTCACGATATGTATTTATCTGATGCTCTTTATAATGAGCCTTGGCTTGATCCTTAACGCCAGCAAAGTAGACTATATCTTCAGCCAACACTTTGTCGCCCCAGTAATCTTTATGGGCTTCGGTGTTTTCTTCCTGCTTCACACCAAAGAACTGCCGATAAAGGCGAGGGTTTTCATGGATGATGGATGCCATGAAATCTCGTTTTGATTTGAGCTCAGCATAATCCCCATATAGCTCATGGGTCTGGGAAAGCGCCCCTGGGTGAGTTGCCTCGATGCCTGACCACAATTTCCGGGTTTCCCGAACCATCCCCATATAGCCTTGGGTAAAAGCAGATGCCCGCTGTTCCAGATCAGACAGCAGTCGATTGCGCAAACCCGCATCCACTTCCAGTACATCGCGACGAATACCGGCCAACCGTACGTAAGGTAAGTGGTTGCCCCAATCGGCAAGGATTTCTTTGGCTGCCCCTTCCTTTTGTTCAAATAGCAGTTGATATGCGCTATAAGCAGCCTGCTTATAAAGGGGTTCTGGTTTATTGTTTGCTGTATCTCGAGATTTGGCCGACATCGCATCTTTGGGTTTTACCTGGCAGGAGGCCCACTCCATCTCCTCGCGTAAAGTACCCAGTTCGGCGATCAGGTCTTTATAGTTTTGCACCCGTGCTAAATACGGTTTTTGTGCATCGGATACTTGATAATCGGCCAGTGTATCCCGTATACCGCCATAACTCAGTCGATCTACTAAATCTTTGAAGTCTACAAACTGCTCATGATTGACATAAATTTGCATGTCCAACCGATGGCGAGTTAACGCCACCAGAGTTGCGGCTGGATCCATCATGGAATCTGGCGATACAAATGTTTTGTCAAAGGTTGAACCTTCCGCTTTGTGCACACCCATGGCGTATCCGAGGGTAAAGTTCTTGTAATCATCGACGCTGAATTTCACCATCCGCTCACCGTCCAGCTTTACAGTTAGTTGCTGACGCTGTGAATCAAAAGCCATGATGGTTCCCAAAGAACCGTTTTTAACACCCTTGTTATGCTCTGACCAAAAGTTGGTGCTCTTCACAAACCGGCCGTGATGGTCGTTCTCGGTGAAGCGGATCACATCGCCGATGGAATATTCCGAGCCAGCCACATGGAAGTGCTCCTTCAAAGCACCTTGGCCCTTTAGCTCAGACCGGATCAGCTGATTGAGCTCATAAACCTCTTTATTAGTATAGGCCAGCGCCATACGCGCCTCATAGGGATTGGATCTCATGTGAGATAGATAGTCTTTAACCATCTGACGATGCGCAACGACAGCGGTTTCAAACCAATGCAGATGGCCGTTACTTTGATAGGGCTGCAAGCCGTCCAGCACTCGATGATCATTCAGCATCACCGAGCATTGCCGTTGCCATTCAACTTTCTGTCGCACCACGTTGCTTGTTTCAGCAAAGCCATAACGCTCTGCAAACAACCGTCCAAAATCACCGGGATCACGAGACTTAATCTGAGCAGGGTCTTGGATGATGAGAACCTTAGCCCCTTGAGAGGAGGCTTCTTTCAAGAAGGGCTCCCACAAGGCTCCTCCAATCATGTTGGCCTCATCCACCAGGATCACGTCTTTGCTGGAAAACCTGCTTTTTTCTAGTTCCTTCATCCGATTGAATGCATGAAGATATGGATTGCCCCACAGACGCCCGCTTTCAACAAGAGCCTTCTTCTCCTCATAACTAGCCCAGCTGTGTTTCAGGCTATCCAGAGTGCGACATGGAATGCCGATATCCTGCTCCATAATCTCAACAGCTTTACCCTGGAATGAAGTACCAATTACTCGGTATCCCTCATTTGCATAAATCTGTGCCACGGCTTTGAGCAGAGTGGTTTTACCTGTACCTGCTTTACCGTTTAGAACCCTAATATCACCCCCAGAACACAAGTGATGAATGGCTGCCATTTGCTCGGGAAAGAACTTAAAATCATGACCTTTCTCGCGGGAAGTCCATTGTTCCAAATCACGAATGCCTTGGTCTATTTTTTCAGTAGAAGCTGATTTTGATGCCCTCTGATTGAGGCAATCCGCCATCCCCAATAGTGATTCTTCTTGTTGCTGATAGTAGGTGGATGTGTAGATTTTATCCCGATTCAAGTTGTGACCAACGTGATGAGCAACACCGTTGGCGGATAACAATTTATCCGTAAGCTTTACCGCCAACCCTTTTACATCTGAGGCATACCCCTCATACACGATGTCCTCGTTCGATGTCTTCAAAATCAGATCGGTGGGAATCTCAATCTCATCCACCTTGGCCTTCAAAATCATATAAAGCCGTTCATCACCGCCCACACGGCGGATGATTTCTTCCTCAATATGTTTGCGCGTAAAAGTAGTCCGTTTCAGCGCAAGGTGGTGGATAATGGCCTCGGGCCGTTCGCACATAATCTCAATATTGCGTTGACGGATTTCCTCGTTATCCACCACGATCCGGGAATACTCACCTCGTTCAGCAAGCCTCTGTGCAAACCAGCCTTCATGATGCGTGGCCATAAAAAATGATCCCTGGTCCTCCAGAGATCTAGAATCAATCCGCACATCATGGCCAGCCATGGCGAGCTCTTGATTAACGGCCACCTCCCATTCTTTACGGGTTACCATGAGCTCCGGTTTAGAAGTAATCTCCCGGTCTTTACGAACAGAAAACTTACCATCCACAAGCGCTCGCCGGCTGATTTGTGCATGAAAATGGGGATTACCTTTATCCCAGTGGATGGCATATTCCGTAACCAGTTTACGCGAGACAAAGCGATTGTTGAGAAACCGCTCTACACATGCCTCAGCCTGTTCTTTGGTAAGCTCAATAGGTATGGCACCCATGATCGTTTGAGCCGTCTGTGTGGACGACAAAAACTTCTCTTTTGCATCCAAACTTCGTTTGTTTCGTTCCTCATCATAAGGGTGACCCACAAAACGAAGATCAGCCAAATCATCCTCAAATTGCTCAACGCGATTCCACAAAGTATGAGAGTTCAAAGCCCAAGCAGGCGCATCCTCAGGCGCCAATATTCTCGAGTGGATAACTTCTTTTTTGTTGGAGTAATTATAGGAAATACCTGTGCGCAGGTCATACCCCTGAGAGCCAGTAATGTACGCGCCAGAGCCAACGGAAGACCGTCCCTCGCTCCTCGATACAAACCCCATGCTCAGCGAACAAATCGCCATAATAAACCGCGCCCACGTAAATTTAGGCGTCAATTAAGTTATTAAACATGGAGTCTCGTGGGTGCCAACTTCTATGAAAAGCACTGAAGCCATTGCCTCAGTACAGATCTAAATATACACGCCCGTGGCCACCAAGCACAAGCGAATTTTCAATTCGTGCATAAGTGCGCCAGGAAGTCCTGGAAGATGGATGATAGTTTTTAATTACACCCTCAAGCTCCGTATAACGTGTCTAAATCAGCCTAAACGGCGCCTGAGTGATGTGACAAGGAAAGAAGTAACTTCTGCCAAGAAGCCTCTAAAAGTTGAAACTCACAAGATCATTGCGACCATTCAGCCAGTTTGATATAATTAACCCGTAAAGAGGCAAATTTACATCAACAAAAAACGGAGTGAAATCCATGGTGGCCTCTTTAAAAATACGTGCCTTAGAAGCAAAAATTGCATCCTTACAAAATCAACAACTAGAACTGCAAAAGCAAAGAGCCAGCGATATCGCTCAGCTTTTTGCCAGACTCAACATCACTCATATTGATGACTCAATCATAGCCGGCAATCTTATCTCTATGAATGATAAGGTATCCACGAAAGATCCAGTTGTGGAGGCCTGGCAGCTTGCCGGTGAAAAATTTCTTCGTAGGAAAAAAAGCAAAAGCAGGGGCTCTACCAAAGCAATTAGCCAAGCTAATCCAACAAATCAACCGTCATAAGTCTGCACGCAATCGGGAGATCTCTGCCATGAAAAATCAACGCAACGCGGAGCGTCAAAGTCGTACACGCTTGCTTATACAAATCGGAGGCCTGGTCCAAAAGGCCAAAATATTGGAAGCATTTAATATCAATGTAGGCGATGATCTCCAAGACTATGAATCCCTCAACAAAGCAGCTAGGCTTCTGGGGTTTTTATGCAATAGCCTTGAGCAATTAGATGAGTCAGAAGCCAGCCTGGCTGAACTCGAGAGAAATGGAGAGCGGCTGTTGAGGTATGGATAATTCTGCCAAAAAATATGCTAAAGGATCTCCTCATCGAGGTATACGTGTGGCATCCTTCGCGATAATCAAAGCGGGGCATTTTGAATGCTCTAGGTCTCAATGAACTAAGCTCGCATAAGTAGGAAATCTGTCAGAAATGAAATTATTCGGTATTTACATCGGCGGTTCTCACCCCAATCGTTTATAGAATTACATGACATCAGATTTGTGGGGGCTGAAAATATTGAGGATACTTATGATGAGCTTATAAGCAGCTGGTGGGGAGCGCCCGAAAGCCTACACCTGGATGCTTGGGGTATTTTAGATTATGTTGATGGCTATGAAATTAAGCTGGAAAAAGTGCCGCCCGAGGAACAAAGAGAAAAACTATATTTTGTTAATTTAGGTGGGTATGACCAGAATGAGTTTACTGAATTGCATAAAAATATCTTTGTCGTTGCTCCAACCCCTAGCAAAGCCAAAGTTAAAGCGCTGGAGCAAATTTTGCATTGGCAATCACACCATAGAGATTATCAATACAAGGTCGATCAGATGATTAACGTTGGACGGGTATTGACTAATAAGGAACACTTCATTCATCTGACTCCAGTCAGCGAAGCCAAGCCTTTTGTCTTTACTTGCAAATATGTACCATTGGGCAAAACAGATGGCCGTCAAGCTTTATAAAGATATCCACAAATTCTGGGGATATATCCGTGAATAAGATACCTAAGCCATAGTCCCGGCCTGTGTATATTGAGGTTTTCAATATTTGAACAGGAAAACAGTGATATAAATTTCTTAATATATGTATTTCTAATACCCATGGTATGAATAAACGACATAATATGAAATATTATGGTTCGCAACAATAATTATACCGGGAGTAGTAGAATGCTAATTTACAAAGAAAGCTTCTTTTCAAGCTTAGAGAGCATATCCTTCTGCCTATCGGACCCCATTTTTTTTATGTTCATTAGTTTCCAGCGAACTCCGGGAAAATCTTCGATACCAGGAATGCCTAAAAGTCCCCAATTTGGAATACCCTTTTTAACCGATATCAAAAAGTCCCGATCATCTTGGTTAAGACTCACGTCTATATTGGCTATCAATAAATCCCTCGCCGCCTCAAGTTCTTCATATGTTGTTTCTACATAAGCCATCCCTTGGAACTGATCCGCGAACAGGCTCCTTTGGTCCAATAAGTTAGGATGGATCATTTCATGAATAGGCCTATTACCACTGATGAGGTATACCAAGAACGCTCTTTTCAACTGTTCGGTAATATTGTTTTTTTCGAAGAACAACTTAACATCAAAAAGATCTCTTGGGTGTTGTCGATCCAATGCCGCGCAGAACTTGCCTGCATATTGGTCCTCAAAGCTAGTGCACAAGATCTTAACGCTTTTCTCAAAATCAGTTTGCGCCCTTGGGCATAACTCCATTAACCGAGGTGGATATACAGATCCACGCAAGACAAGGTTGACTTCGACCTTTACTTCAGTTGTTGCGTTATAAATACGGATTTGTTTCGGTGTTTTCTCAGCAGTCTGCATGACTTCAGTATCATGTTTGCCCAATCGCATCTTCATTTTTTGGAAGACGTCCTGTATACCCACTAAAAATTCATCCCGCCCGGTGACAGGCAGGTAGACCAAGTCCAGATCCACCGACAAACGTGGCATATTCATGGTAAATAGATTGATAGCCGTGCCACCTTTCAGTGCCAAACGGCTATCATCTAAGGCTGGCTCAATCACTTCAAGCAGCAGAGCCACTTGATCCTTATACTTCGAGTTTATCGTCATTAAAGAAATCTCTCGGATACGTTATTTTAAATTCAGGGTCGTACACACCACCAGGTGTTATATCACGCGGACCAGAGCCAAAATCAACCCTTGTTAAATCTAAATCATTGAACCATTTGTGACCCAGGTTCTTGGACAAAAATAAAAAGATGCGTTTGGCTTTTATGGAGGTGCATCCTTCTAACAGTTCTTGAACCAACTTTGGCCTTAACGTGCTCAAGTTTTCAAAAAGCAATCTGCAACCTTCAAAATCATGATGCTGACCAAGCAGCTCCACGACCTCCAAAGCTGCACGTTCCCTGGAGGATATCTCTATCTTGAACTCGCCACAATCGTATGAAGTTATACCCAATTTAGGGGGCAAAAAACGATATTGAAGGTAGGCGCAAGCTAGCCCTATGTTTTTTGTATAATTTGAGAACCAAAAAGGCAGCTGTCTTCTTTCGTAGGTAAATATAAACAGTTTTGACTTACTCATGGGTATAAAATGAGCTGCCCCTAAAAGTTCGAGTGCTGTTCTGCCTCCTACATAAAAGCAATTGGGATATTGATTCTGCAGGCCAGCCACAGCCCCTTCCCACGAAATTTCATCGTGTGGACGAACGAATGCGCCTGAGCTCAGTTTTTTTACCCAACCCGACTTTACATATTTACTGAGATTACCATACGTTATGTTATGCTCCATAAGCCAGCTCGCCGTCGCAACAGTGTGCATTGGCCATATTTGCATCAGGTGTTTTATTTTATCTGTTCTATTCGTGGACATGGTTGCGATCATTTAGTTCACATTATATTTTATTTTAATACTCATGGTATTAATAAGCAAGAAATTTTAAAACCAGTTTAGCTGTTCAAGCGTCACTTGTGCCGCAATTATTAGCCTTTCTTCTTTCCCACCATATTCCCGAACAGCTCTGCTGCTTCTCGAAGTGGCGTATCAGCCAAATGCGCATACCTTTGTGTGGTAGATGTCTGTGTATGCCCCAACAGCTTGCCCACAATACTCAAGCTCAATCCGCTTGATACCAAATGCGAAGCGTGGGTATGCCGTAAATCATGGATACGAAAATCCTCAATCTCAGCTTCTATTAATACCGTCTTCCAAAAGGTCTTTACTTCGGCTAGAGGTTTCCCGTCAACATTGCCTGGGAATAAATATGGGCTCTTTGATGGATGAGCCTTCTTTAGTTGCAACAATACCTCCAATGCGTTGGATGAAAGTGGCAGATGTTCATTCTTTTTCTGCTTCGTCAAATGTGATGGCTTACTCCACATGCCTTTTTCAAGATTGAACTGATCCCATGTAGCGCTTAAAATCTCACCTCTTCGTGCTCCAGTTAGCAGAAGCAGTTTAAAAACATAAGAAGTAGGGTGGTGCGAGTATTTATCCAAAGCGTTCCATAGACGTTCCATTTCTTCTCTATCCAACCAGCGGTCACGCTTTTGCTCTTGATAGCGCTCAATACCCTTTGCTGGATTTTCAGTGCACCATCCCCAAGAGAAAGCCAATGAGAACATTTTGGATAGTAAGGCTACCACGCGGTTGGCAAAATAAGGAGTTTTTTGTAACTTAAGGTGAATGCTTTCTATATCCCTGTGCGTAACGTTTAGAACTTTCTTATTCCCGATATCAGGCAAGATTATGGTTTTCAGTATTCTTTGATCTTCAAGCAGGCTTCGCTCTCGCTTTTTAATGCCATGCCTTTCCAGATAGTCGTCTGCAAGTTGGAGCACGGTGTGTAGTTGTCTTACAGTATTTTTATCTGCAACGGGATCGGCTCCTTGAGTTACTTTGGCAAGGTGCTGTTTTGCAAAATCTCGAGCCTGTTCCGCAGTAATCGGTCCATGGACGCCAACCTTTAGGCGCTTCTTTACGCGATCTGCGTTACGATACTCGATACAATAAGTTCTGCGTCCGCTAGGCAACACCACTACACCAAAACCTTTCAATTCGCTATCCCAGATCTTTAAGGGCTTCTCAAGATCAGGTATAATCGATTCAACGAATCGTTTGGTGAGTTTTGTCATCACTATTATCTCCTATATCTCGAATTGAGGTTTATCATGGTATTATCAGATTGTCACCAAATTGTCACCAAGAGAAATAGAGTGGGGTAGAACAATGTAGAACGAGATAGAATGAAAGAAGGTCTCGTGAGCCATGCAAATAAAGGACTTCATCTAAAAGTGTATATTTAGATTGAGGCTGAGAAAAGTGCAAAAAACTGACTTTTAATCAGAGGGTCACTGGTTCGAATCCAGTAGTGCCCACCATCAACAACTGATTGTCCGTTTAAGGGGATTCATTCATTTACGCAGCACCTTAACACTGCTTCTGTTATTTTCAAAGTTTCTAAAATCATGAGAGCGCTCTTATAATTTCCTGCTTGCACCTTTTGCGAGAATCCCTTAAAACAACTTTGAATATTGGATTTGTCTTGCAAATCCTCGATAGAAAACTCTAAGGGCGTTTTACGCATATTCAGGCATATTTTTTAACTTATATGGATCAAGGGAAAGAGTCATGAACGCTCAAGTTGACGATACAAAATACAAAGATTTTCTAGCTTCTCTCGAAAGCGATGAACACGTTATTATTTTACAAGCAGAAGATGGTATTGCGAGCTGTGCTTCCAATACATATGTAGACAAAGACACAGAAGAGCCTATCACGGTGATTCCAGTTTGGTCGTCCGCTTATGCAAAGGACGCAGAAGCGAATCTGACCGATGACTGGAGTGAGTATGATGCGGTTGAGCTTCCTATGGAAGTGTTCTTGACTGAACTTTTGCCTTATTTAGCACAAGAAGGCGTTTTCATTGGCGTCAACTGGGATGTATCTTTAGAAGGTATGGAAGTCGATCCATTAGATGTCTTTAAAGACTTGGGCCTTTTAGAAGAAGGTGATGAGGAAGACGACGAAGACGATATGGAAAGAGACGCAGCTCGTAACGACGCGTAACTTTTTTAAAATATATGAAAGGCCTCGCGAAGTTTATTCTTCACGAGGCTTTTTTTTTACTTCTTTAACCGTGTTCCGCAGATATGCACCTTCAGGCCATGGTTGTTGTTATTGACGATACAATCTAGAGCCGTTGAATTTTCCTCCACGGGTATGCCTTTGGCTGTAAAATTATTCATGATATGCGTCGCCCAGTTTAGTTGGGTTATTGGATCATCATTTTTAGCTTGATGTAGCGCTAAATCATACAGTTTGTAGGCAAAGTCGGAGTAAGTGGGTTCTGGTTTTTTTAATTCGATAACACTGGCCAGAAATAGTCTCCGTAAAAATTTGCCTGCATCGTATAGCTGTTCGGCGCCTGTCGTCTGGTACCCAAAGGAGACATCTGCCTCTCTAAAGGCATCTTTCAAGACGCCATAAATTGAGTTCGTAAAGACCCGAGATATGGCGTGCACTTCTTGGTCTGTGGTTTTCATATGTACATCATCTAGCAGATTACGTAGCCCGGTAGAGCTACCTAACCCTGTTCCGAATTGTTCGGCGACCTCTGTTAAAAATGAGGGCTGACCTAAATCCCCTCTCGTTTCTGCATAAAGAGCTTCACAGATATCGGCTTGGTTTAGAGCTGTAAATATGGCTGTGATATCCCCAAAAGACTCATGAAAACCACCAACCATTGTTGCATAGGTATCGAAATACTCTGGATGTAGGATATCCAGGACCGCATGACCGGTCTCATGGGCGACGATGTCGAGTGACTGGCATGTATGCACCCTACCTTTTTCTCCATCAAAGGAGAAAAATCGCAACTCGCGTATGGGTCTTCCTAGCTTATCTAGGCTGCGATTATAAAAGGCATTTTGGTCATCTGGTTGACTTTTAGGATAGATGGATAGCTTTCCATACTTGCGAGAATCCCAATGCTTTATGGCTTGATGATAACTTTCATTATGGGGATAGGTTTTGGATAGGTATTCCATATCTTGACGGTACATATGTAACGTATTCCAGACCACAGCAAACGTATGAGTGGCATCAAACTCTGCAGTGTCGGGGGCGAATAAGAAATCTCCATCTTTATTGGGTTTGGCAATGTCTTGGCGATTGGCAATATAATAGTCTTTAGGTCCTGCTTGTAAGGCTGTGGGTATGAGTATGGTTCGTATACCTAAAGATTTGACTTCTGGATCTTGTTTATAAATTTGCATTTTCGCGCGATGGGATGTATCGACGCTATATTCATTTTGTAAGGTGCTGGCATGTATGTGGCTGTGAAAAGTGAAGGCGGCTACGAATAGCATTGCTTTTTGTATTGATTTGAAAGTATCCATAAAAACCTCTTAAAATCATTGTGTCTTAACGGCTTTATCATGAAAGAGTTTGGTTTATAGCGATTTAACAAGAGGTTACAGAATCATGTATTTATCATCGCATTTGAATTAACGTTTCCAATCGCCTATAAAATATGACATAACTTTTCCAGTTTTATAGACATGTTAAGGAGTATGGGTATGCCAAGTCATTCAGAAAATGTTTTAAGAGTTCGTGAGAATACCGTGGAAGATAGGTGTCTTCAGTTTAAAGAAAAAGGGTATACCCTTTTCACGCAAGCCGATCTCCCCTTTACCGAAGAAGAGTGGAAGCTGCTAGAAAAAGAGTGTAATTCTCTAGACTATTTTGCTGTGCAAGAGACTGAAGTGACGAAGGAAGATGTCGCAAATGTACATTGTTTTAGGATTAAAGTAAAATCTCAGCCAGAAATACATAATGAGACCATATGGGATTTGCTCAATAAACCAGAGATGTATGTCTTGTATAAAGATGCTATCGGTTTGAACGAGCCTTTTATTGATCGTATGCAGGCTCATATCTATAGCCCAAAGGGCTTGCTGGGTCGTCATTGTGATGCAGATGCTGTACCTTCTTATCGTTGCTCTGCGATTTTGATGATGAATGATGATTACGCAGGTGGTGAGTTTGTTCTATTTAAGGATGAAGAGAATCCTGTCTATTTCAAGCCTGCTGCCAGAAGTTTGATATTAACGGACAGCTTGCTGGATCATCAGGTTGATTTGATACACTCGGGCTTTCGTAAAAGTCTTTGCTTCTTTTTTAGCGAAGGCCCCATTAAACCTGATAATGCTTAGTTTGATTCTTGGGTCAGATGCTCATATAGTTTTTCTATATGGGCTTTTTTTTGCGTATTTCTTAAGTAAATCATGTACATGTCGATGATGTGCTTGTTTTCGTTTGGGAGAATATCGACTAGTTTTGTCTGGCTGTTTTTTCCGGCGTAAGTCGAAATAATCCCTATGCCTAAATGGCTTTCAATAGCTCTTAATATGCCCATGCCTGAGTTTATGAAGATGGTGTTGTGGTGGATATTATCTATGTATGCAAGATGCCAGTTTAGTTCGTTGTGTTGTAAGATCTTCGGTGTGCCATAAACCAGAATTTTGTGATGGTTGAGATCTTTTAGATCCTTTGGTGTACCGTATTTACGAATGTATTCTTCAGACGCGAATAACTTAAAACAAAAATTTTTTATCTTTTTTTGTTCAAATTCAGCAGAATCAAAGTCTTGTGCCCTTAAGAAAACATCACATTCATTTTTAATCTGTCGAATGGGTCTGTCATCGGCTTGAATGACATATGAAGCTTGGTTATGTTTCTCAATAAAATCTTTTAAATCATCCATCAGCCAACTTGCTACCGAAGAGGTGCTCGCATTGATAACGAATTCTCCGTGTAAATCAAAATCCTTTTTTTGGGTGCTGCTCAAGGCTTTTTCATATAAATCTATAATTTTTAAGCTATGCTCGTAAAAAAGGTCGCCTTCCGGTGTTGGTTTTAGCAGCCTGTTTTGTTTAACAAATAATTGCGTATTTAACTCATCTTCCATGGAGGAGATTTGTCGCTGAACACCGGAAACGCTACGTTTGGTTAGCTTGGCTGTTTCGACAAGTGTTTTATTCTCCATAAGAATGCAGAAGGTTTTTATTTTCTCTAGATCCATCTTTTTCTCAAGGACTCCATTTTATTCATATATTATCAATGATAATCATTGACAAAATGTAAAAAAGACCTAAATAAGGTATAGGAAGATAATGGAAAGAGATATTATTTATGTTTACGCTGGTAACAAAAGAAAATGTATTTTCATATATAGATGAAATAAATCTTATGGAAAAAGAATATTTTGAAGAATTCGATGATTCTTTGGAAAAAGATATTCTTGATGGCGTGATCAATTATATTTTCTATCAAAAAGATGGTATTTTCGGTGGTGTGAAGTTAGTCAATCCTCAGGAAAACCACGAGGTTGAGGCTTATCTGCGCAGCCATGATATTTTATTGAATAATTATTGGGTGCTTGAAGATGTTCTTTTTCATGTACCAAGTGATTTGAATCTGCACGAGGATCCCGATCGTTTCGAAGCGGCTTGTCGTGAGTATTATAAAGGTCTCTATGAGATTTTGCAGATGTTGGGCCCTCAGCATGATAAAGAGACTCTTCTGACGCTTAATTCATATGAGGATCACGAAGATATTATGTTCTTTGGCGATTGGCCATTTATCGCACAACATATTATTGCCGCTGAAAATGAAGACGATGATCTAGTTTTAGGTCTGCTGACACTACAAGAGGCCCAATCCAGCGCGGCTTAAGGTTGTTCCAAGTCTATTCAGTTTCTGCGAAAAACGTTTCGATTCTGGCGATTGCGCTTTGATCTTTCTGAGTGATGGCGGTTTTAACAGGTCGTCCATATAGTTTTCATGCGTAGGTCCTGATGCAAAATGTAACTATTGTTGACTTAAATATCTATAGATGGTATAAATATACAATCATTACATTCGAGGTCTTATGAGCTTACTTCTACTTAATGAACTGACGCGATCTGGTTATAGGATCTTCACTGTTCCCGAGGCAAAAGAAGTTGTCACGAGGCTGGGGCTAAAATCACGCTCGACAGCTCATTACCTGAAGCAACTATTGCAGGATGGCCTTATTCGTAGTCTGTATAGGGGGGCATATGCAATATCTGATAATATATTATCCGGCCCACCTTTACATAAGTACGAGATAGCTA
>JAGOMX010000076.1 GCA_017993335.1 Alphaproteobacteria bacterium
GTGTTCTTTGAAACCTCATGTAGATCGCGCTTGTTTAGCGGTGCACATGTCTATAGACGCAAAAGGTCGGGTGAAAAAATTTAAGTTTGTCAGGGGATTGATGCGATCTGTTGCGCGTCTTACCTATACGCAAGTACAAGAGGCTATTGAAGGCAAGGCCACACATCTTGCACCTGATTTTATTCAGGATGTGTTGCAACCTTTATACAAGGTTTATGCTCTCCTGAAGAAAGAACGGGATCGTCGGACAACAGTTGATTTGGATTTGCCCGAACAGCAGGTAGTTTTTGATGAGGAGGGGCATCTGGAAAAGATCGTCCCCCGCGAGCGCTTTGATAGCCATAAACTTATCGAAGAATTTATGATTGCAGCAAACGTCTGTGCGGCCGTTGCGTTGGAAGAAAAGCGCAAGCCCTGTATGTATCGCATTCATGATAAACCAGATGTGGCAAAGGTTGAGGCTTTAGGTCAAGTTTTGCAGAGCATCGGGTATCCCCGATTAAAAACCACGGATATTACGCAAGCTACCATGAATAAAATGCTAGATGGAGCCAAAGGCCATGAGGACGAGGATCTCGTCAATATGTTAGTGCTGCGGACGATGGCTCAGGCTGTTTATAGTCCTAACAATGTCGGGCACTACGGTTTAAATTTGGCGCGCTATTGCCACTTTACGTCTCCCATTCGCCGATACAGCGACATTCTTGTGCATCGCTCGTTGATCTCAGCCTTTGATTTGGGCGAGGGTGGTTTGGAACCGGTAGACTTCGAAGAAATAGGTCGCCTGATCTCCGCAACCGAACGTCGAGCTATGTTGGCAGAACGCTCCACCATGGATCGTTTTATGGCTGCCTATATGGCAAAAGAGCGGGCCGGTGAATATGATGGGACCATTGTAAGTGTGACGAAATTTGGTTTATTCATCAAAATCGGTACCGTTGGTGCAACGGGGTACTTGCCTATAAGAGCCATGGCCGATGACTATTATACGTATAATGAAAAAACCCAGGAAATGATGGGGCGAAGGACGCGTAAAGTCTTTCGTTTAGGAGGTAAAATTAAAGTCGGTGTTAAAAGCGTGCGTACCTTAACGGGGAGTATCGAATTAAGTTATGTGGTTGAAAAACCAAAAGAAAAAAAGAAGCATAAGAAAGTTAAGTGAAAATTTACCATATAATGCTTTAATGAAGACGTTATGTGAGTATGGGGGTGTGGGTATGTCTATAAATTCTAAGGATAATCCTGATAAAGCTGAAATATGCGTCCCATTAATTTTAATTGCGGAAAGCAATGCCTTAAATCGCAGGCTAACCTGCGATCTATTGAAAAGCCGTGGCTATAAAGTCATGGAGGTTGCAAACAGTCGCATGATTGTCGAGGCCACGCGTCAGAACAAACCAGACTTGGTGCTTGTAGATTTAGCCCTGCCGGGTTTGGATATACTAAACATCGTCAAGCATATCCGTATGGACAGCCAGTTAGATTCAATCGCAATTATCGCCGTCACCAACGCAACCATCAACGATGATGAAATCAAAGCCGTGCAAAATAACTACGATGAGTTCGTCAGCAAACCCGTATCGATTACAGCCCTGATCCAAAAAATAGACCACATGTTAGGGAGGGCGAAAAAATATACCTTGCGGTGACAATGGCTCACGAATACCCCCCCCTGCAATACTTTATACGCCTCATTATCTTGTCGGATTTTTTAGGAGGGAATTAAGTAATTACAAGGGGTTCCTGTCTTATGTCGTGTGCTCAGATTAAGCTTACTTTTCGCTCTCGAAAGAATGGCTTTCAAGGTTCCATCGCGAAACTTTATAGTCTGAAAGCAAGTTTAATAAACCATGTTTTCCATACAAGTGAGCAGCGCCAACAACGCATGAGACAATACCATTTTCTGTTTTTAGCAGGTCTTTTATCTTTGGGAGCCAATTCTTGTTACGGGCTACAAGCGTAGTGTGTGGGTCATTGCCCTGCTCTTTAAGCTTAGCGCTTATATCTCCGGATAGGTATTCTGTATCATAAGCTCCCGTTGGAATAAAATTTTCTAGTTCTTTTCTAGATTTTTCTTGTTCTGCTTTATATTTTTCGAGTTCTACGATTATCTTTTCATTTTCTACTTCTAATTTCTCGATAGACAATTTAATTTTAGCAATTTTTTCTTTATCTGCGGGATTATTGTATAGTTCAAACCTTTGTACGTTTAAGTGATAAATTTTTATCTGCTCATTATTTAATTTGTGACGATTAAATGTCAAATTTATTAATAACTCGGATGATTTTATGGATGCTTCCAAACCCTTCTTTCGGAGATCATCATACTCTTCAATGTACGTTTTAAGGCTCTTAAGCTTTATTGCTTCTTCATTCATCCCTTCATCTATAGCGGATTCATCTATAGCGGATAAGACTTCTTTAATTTGGTCTAAATCAGAAAGTGAGAACTTTCCGTTAGAGGGTAATTCTTCAAGCGAAGGTTTGATTTCTGTTTCGAATACAGCTTTTGCTCGATCAAATTCATCTTCTAGAGCAATGATCGGCTTTTTTAGTTCATGCTTAAAGTGTTTTTCTAATAGAATATCGATTCCTTCCGCACATTCTTCAAAATACTCGCCTTCATGCGAAAGTTTTACTAAAAGTGGTAAAACCAGAGGGTGAAAGTGTTGTAACATATCATCTGCATCTGAAAATCCAAGCTCTTTAGCCTGTGTGTGGATAGTCTGGAGAGTGCTATCTGGTAAATCACCCTTGATTAAATCAAACCATGCTTTTGCCGTAGCGATTTTTTTTCTATGCAACACGGCTGATATAGGGTTGCTTGCGTGCTTGTCCATAAAGCCAAGATGTTGTTGGTCGCGGTATAGGCCTTTTTCTTTTAATTGATGGATGCAGAATTCTAAAATTTTTAGGTCGGATTCTTTCTGCATTTTTTCAAATTGTTCTGGTGTCATCTCTGAACCATCAATTTCTGTAACAAGGCACGACGCTGTAGACATTTTATCTACGACTTCACCGGGGATTTTTTTTAAGTGAACCGCGTGATTCGAACCTAGAAGAAAAAGCACGGATTTATTTTTAGGGTCTTCTACTTGATAGAAATGAACGGCCTTGCACAGTGTTCCAGGTACAGGCTCTCTATGTGTCTCTGTAGCTCTTTCCTGTTGAGGTGTAAGCGACAAGTCTGCGCTCGCCATAACCTGTGTCAGGGTTGCGACAGAAAATAAAGCTGATAGTAAAGAATTTTTATATGTAATCATAAGTAATATCCTGTAAAAAATGAACATTTATTCCATAGTGACGATTATATAATCGTCTTTCTCTACCTATATATTATCGCATATAAAATTTGTCAAGTTTTACTGTCCTGTCTTTCTGTTCGAATAGACCATCCAATTTCCCCCACAAAATATTACCATATTTTCAGGGATAGACCTTGCGTCGGGAGGGCTGTTTCATTATTCTCAAGATACGTTAACGATACATTAGCTTCTTATAGCTAAAATTTGTATAGAAATTTATGAGTTTAATCGATGACACCGGAAGCATTGAAAAATTTTGAGGCAAATATGTCTAGCACAAATCTAACTCCAGACTATTTTGGTGGTTCAAACGCTGATCATTTGGCGGAGCTTTATTCGCAGTTTTTAGAAAATCCAGACCATGTGGACCATGGCTGGGTTAGCGTGTTTCAGAATCTAGATGAGGATGCGAAAAATACTCTGGAAAATTTGTTGCGGGTTCGGCGTCGCGAGGTATCGCCAGCGAGCAATATGAGCTCGGAGCAAGCGTTGCAGGATGCGACGCGGGTGGCGATGCTGATTCGGGCGTTTCAGGAACGCGGGCATTTGCTGTCAAAGTTGGATCCATTGGGCTTGGAAAAGCCGCAATATCAAAAAGAATTAGATCCGCTTTCTTATGGCTTTACAGAAAACGATTATGATCGGCTCATGTATTTGAATGGGGCTTTAGGACGGCAATGGGCGACATTGCGGGAAGTTTTTTCACTGTTACAAGAAATATATACCCAAACCATTGGGGCGGAATATATGCACATTCAGGATCCGGAGCAAAAGCTTTGGGTTCAGGAGCGTATGGAGAATTTAAAGAATCGTGCGGCTCTTACGGTGCAAGATAAAAAAGAAATTTTTTACGATTTAATTCGGGCGGATCAGTTTGAGAAATTCTTGCATGTGAAGTTTCCCGGAGCCAAGCGTTTTGGTCTAGATGGAGGTGAAAGCACAATACCGGCTTTAGAGCAGATTCTGAAGCAATCCGCGCACCATGGTTTTAAAGACATCGTTTTTGGTATGGCGCATCGTGGGCGTTTAAATGTGTTGGCTAACGTGATAGGCAAGCCAGCGCGGGCGATTTTTTCTGAATTTGAAGGGAACCCTTCTCATCCCGATGACGTGCAAGGTTCAGGCGACGTAAAGTATCATTTAGGCTCTTCCAGCAATCGTCAGATTAATGGCCATGACGTGCACTTGTCTTTAACTGCCAATCCGTCTCATTTAGAGGCTGTGGATCCGGTGGTTGTCGGTAAGGTGCGTGCCAAGCAACGGATTCACGGCTTGCGCGGCTATGAGGTAGCTATGGGCTTATTGATTCATGGCGATGCTGCCTTTGCGGGGCAGGGGTTGGTGGGTGAAACCTTAAGCCTGTCAGAGCTTCCGGGGTATCGGGTTGGTGGAACGTTACATGTGATTATTAACAATCAAATTGGTTTTACAACCAGTCCCAAACATTCTCGTTCATCGCCTTATTGTTCCGATGTGGCAAAGGCAATTCAAGCTCCGATTTTCCACGTCAATGGGGAAGATCCCGACGCGGTGTCTTATGTTAGTCGTTTGGCTGTAGATTTTAAGAAAAAGTTCAAAAAGGATGTGGTGATTGATCTCTTTTGTTATCGCCGTCATGGCCATAACGAAATGGATGAACCTGCCTTTACGCAGCCACTGATGTATGAGGCTATTGGCAAAAAGGTCTCTATTAAGGATCAGTACAAGCAAAAATTAATCGACACGGGTATTTTGACTTTAGCGGAAGCCGATGCTTTAGAGCAAAAATATGCGGACTTTTTAAGAGATGAGTTTGCGGCGGCGGCATCCTTTAAACCAGAAAAAGCCGATTGGCTAGATGGCTTGTGGTCTGGATTCGATGTGGGTGAAGAAAGCAAACGTGAGGAAGATACAGTCGTTTCCATGGATCTGTTGCAGTCCGTCAGTGAGGCTTTAACACGCTATCCGGATGATTTTGCTGTTCATAAGCGGCTGGACCGAGTCTTGAAAGAAAAACGAGAAAGATTAGACGCAGGCGAGGGGATCGATTGGGCGACCGGCGAGGCTTTGGCTTTTGGTACGTTGTTATGTGAAGGGAATGGTGTCCGGTTATCGGGTCAGGACTGTTGCCGGGGAACGTTCTCTCAGCGCCATGCGGTATTTATTGATCAAAAGAATGAAGCGCGATTTGTGCCTTTAAATCATATTCAAGATAAACAAGCACATTTTGAAGTCCTGGATAGCCCTCTATCGGAGGCTTCGGTTTTAGGTTTTGAGTACGGTTACTCGCTGACCCTGCCGAATAATCTGGTGATGTGGGAGGCGCAGTTTGGTGACTTTACTAACGGTGCACAAGTAATTATTGACCAGTTTATTAGCTCGGGTGAGGCGAAATGGTTGCGGATGTCGGGCTTGGTTATGTTGCTGCCTCATGGCTACGAAGGGCAGGGGCCGGAGCATTCTTCTTGTCGTCCGGAAAGATTC
>JAGOMX010000077.1 GCA_017993335.1 Alphaproteobacteria bacterium
GCATTTAATATGGAAAGCTCCACATCCTGCATATCGATCACATTACCATTACGCAAGCCTTTTGCGCTCTGATGACCAACACCTATCACATTTAAAGAATCCGGCGAATCCGCCCGCACAATCGCACAGCAAATTTTGCTCGATCCAATATCTATAGCCGCAATAACCTCGCTTTGAGAAACCGGGTTTGATTTACGCATACGCCTAAAAAGCATATCCATGCCTATTCTATTAATTAAGTTATCTTACCTTTATTTTTCTTTTCTTCATCCGTGTCTTGTACACGCAAGAAGGATCGATCCGGCAGACGAAGATCAATCGTAGCAACTCTTCCATCGGTCAGTTGATGCTCTTTTTCTAGTTTTTCTAAGTGCATCAGCGCTGTCCGAATATCCTTTTCGGGTAACTTTACACGAACCTTATTTTCTAATATTAAATCCCATCTTCTGCCACTAATAAAGACTGCTGATTTAATTCGTTGTCTTAATTCCGAAAAATCACTTAACGTCGCAAAAAAAGGCTTGGCATGCTGCGGCGCATCTTGCCCCGTTATCACCATAAGATGACGAAAAACCTTCGGATCAAAATTTTCAATCACAACACCATCTTCATCCACCAGAAATCTTTTCGATGCATTTTGCCATATGGCAATGGGATTACGCTCGACCAAACGGATAAACACCCGATCCGGCATTATGCGCTGGACCATGGCAGAACGAATCCAATGTATCGTTTCTAATTGTTGCTTCGCTAATTCCGGATCGCAAGCAAAAATAGAATCCCCTCGCTTGGTGCCAACCGCAGCCAGAATCAACTTAGAATCCGTTTGTTGGCGACCCTCCACCAACACCTCTTTTACCACAAATCCAGAGGACACAAATAAGTTGGCCGTGCGAGTTGAAATCCCTTCCCACATCAACATATGCCATCCCATAACCCATGCTAAAATAGGTAAGATGAGGAGAAACGCTAAAATAATGGATCGACGACTCGCATAAAAAAGCTGTAAAGACTCCCATGCGGAGGTCTGACGTCTTTTGGGGCGCGAGCGCTGGATTGTATTTGTTTTCTTTATCATTAAAAACCTAGGCCGTCTTTGTTAAGTCCATACCTGAAATAACATTCCCACTCCGATTGCCACGGGCAAGTGCATCTTCCACCATCCACTGGATAAGATCTTTAAAGCTATACCCCGCATGTGCCGCAATTTCAGGAACTATAGACAGTGGTGTAAAACCAGGCTGCGTGTTGACCTCCAGAACGTACAATTTTTTATTTTCAGGATTGTACCTTAAATCGGTCCGGCTTATGCCTTGGCAGGTAAGCGTCTTATGCGCCAGAACCGCAATTTCCATGGCCTTATTATAATCCTCTTCCGGCATGCGCGCTGGCACATAATGATCTGTTTTTCCATCCACATATTTGGCTTCATAATCATAGAAACCTTCGCGGGGAGCTAACTCCATAACCCCAATAGCTCTTTCACCCATAACAGCTGCGGAAATTTCCATACCCGGGATATACTCTTCTACGAGAACCTCATCCCCATAAGCCCAATCCTTCGGCTTTTCAGGCAGACAAGACGGATCCATCACCACATACACCCCCAGACTCGAGCCTTCCGAAATCGGCTTTATGACATAGGGCACATCCATTTGCTTTTTGGAAAAGGCATCCTCAAAAGAAACTATTTTATAAACAGGCGTGGGAATACCCGATGCCAAAAACATTTTCTTTGACAGCAGTTTATTCATAGCCAAGGCAGAAGCCATATGCCCCGAAAATGTATACGGAATATCCAGAATATCCAGAACAGCCTGAATGCGGCCATCCTCCCCCCATTGACCATGAAGGATATTGATAATCACATCTGGCTTTGGTGTTAATTGAGTCAACAGCTCCCCTAAATCCCGGGTCACATCCACAACTGTCACATCATAGCCAATGTCTCTGGCTGCATGAGCTATTTGTTCACCGCTGGTTAGAGAAACTTCTCGCTCATCGGACCATCCTCCTAATAAAACAGCAACTTTTATATTTTTCATGCGGCTTCACTTTCCGTTTTTTGTTGATCCACTTCCCTGCCGATACGCTGAATTTCCCAGCGCAGATCCACGTTAAATTTTTCTTTTACTTTTTGCCGGACCAATTCGCCCAACTGCTCGATATCCTTAGCCGAAGCCCCGCCCGTATTGACGAGAAAATTACAATGCAGTTCAGAAACCTGCGCCGCCCCAACTTTCATACCCCGGCACCCCGCCTGATCAATCAGCTCCCAAGCCTTATAACCATCGGGATTGGCAAACGTACTCCCTCCGGTACGGGTATGCACCGGTTGCGTTGTTTCCCGATGTTTCAGCATCTCTTGCATTTTCAACTCAATATCCTGCGGATTTGCTTTTACACCCCGAAGGCCAGCACTCACAAAAATCCAATCCTGAGGAATGCCGGAATGCCTATAGGATAAACCACATTCTTGCGCTGTCAATCGATGCAAGTTTCCCTTTGGATCCATCGCAATCGCATATTCTAATACATCCTTGATTTCCGCGCCATAGCAACCCGCATTCATACGCAAAGCTCCGCCAATGGTACCCGGTATGCCGCACAAGAATTCTAAACCACCGATACCCTCGTCTCGTGCTGTCATGGCGACGTTACGATCCAACACACCAGCACCCACTTCAATCCGGTCACCGTCCACAAGAATGTTGGTAAATCCTTTCCCAAGACGAATCACAACCCCTGGCAAACCGCCATCCCGCACCAAAAGATTAGAACCCACCCCGATAACATGTACGGGGATATTTTCCGGCTTTTCTTTCAAGAACACACTCAAATCTTGAAGACTTGAAGGCTTAAAAACGACTTCTGCCGGCCCACCAACACGAAACCACGTAACCGTTGATAACAAAGTGTTTTGACTATACCTTCCTCGCACAGCTGGCAACTGTGTCATTATATCTTCGATCATGAAACAACCTGCTTATATTATTATGGTTAAACTATAACTCTTTTTAATTCAGAAATACACCTTTCAAGCGCAAGCGGTAAATCCGCAGCCCAATAAGTAATAGACCCCGCACCCAAACAAATAATCAAATCTCCTGGCTGACAAACATCCGATAATTTTTCGACTAAACCAGCAAAATCGTCAACGCTTTGGGTGTTTTCCACACCACTTAAGCGAATAGATTCAGCCAAATGATGATGATCCATACCCGGAATAGCTGGTTCACCCGCTGCATACACAGGCACTACAAATACCTGGTCAGCCTGATGAAAACAAGCAGAGAAATCCTTGTACAACTCATTTAAACGACTGTAACGATGTGGCTGCATAACCGCAATCACCCGGCCCTTAGCCGCTACGCGCCCGGCTGCCAAAACGTTCTCGATTTCCACCGGATGGTGCGCATAATCATCCACAATTCGCACGCCATTCACTTCGCCCACCGACGTAAACCGCCTGCGAACGCCGCGAAATGACTTTAAAGCAAAAAATACCTGTGGCAACTCCAACCCCAATTCGATAGCCACGGCGATCACGGCTAAACAATTCTGTACGTTGTGTTTACCGATTAACGGGATAGATACACCCTGATAAAAAGATTCCAGCTGCGAACTAAAGGTCTGAGCTTTTCCAGACAATTTAATCGAAAAGATACAGCCTTCGGCGGACATTTGTATATCACAAGCCATAACATCCGCACCCTCGTTCAGCCCATAAGTCAGAACGCGGCGATCGGTAATACTCGAACTCATTTGCTTGACAATAGGATGATCATAACAAAGCACGTTCAAGCCGTAAAAGGGGATATTTTCTGTAAATGTCTGAAACGCCGCCAGCAACGCGCTAAAGTCTTTATAAAAAGACATATGCTCCGGATCAATATTGGTCACGACGGTTATTGTTGCGGGCAGCTTAATAAAGCTACCATCCGATTCATCGGCTTCCACCACAACCCAATCCCCATTCCCCACGCGAGCGTTCGTGCCCATCGCCTCGATTATACCGCCACAGACAATCGTCGGTTGCATGTGACACGTATCCATCACATGAGACAGAATAGAGGTAATTGTCGTCTTACCATGACTACCCGCAATCGCGATGGATGGCTTTAACCGCATGATTTCGGCCAGCATCTCTGCCCGCTTAACCACCGGAATACCCGAGCGTCTCGCCGTTACCAGCTCCACATTGTTTGATTTAATATCCGACGACACCACAAGCACGGATGCGCCTTGAACATTTTCTGCGCTATGGCCGATAAAGACCTCAATGCCGTTATTGCGCAAACGCAAAACATTTGCGCTTTCCGCCACGTCACTGCCCCGCACCGCATAACCTAACTCGCTGAGTATAGAGGCAATACCGCTCATGCCGATTCCTCCAATACCTACAAAATGAACCACACCCACACGTTCCGGTGATACGCGCAACGATTCTCCCATCCCTATTCCTTTTTTTGACAGTCACAGTTTTCAAATTATACTGTAATTTAACAGCCGGAAACTGTTATGTACAGCCCCTAAGCTGTGAATAAATATTATTTTTTACGGGAAATCAAATTTTTGGCCTTTATAAACCCCACAGCAAAACAATCTGGATTTGCAGGATCTTTATAATCAGGATATAATCAAGAAAAACGCTAGTTGCTCATGAATCGCCAAATCATATTTGAATTCATCCCCATAGGATCTTATGTAAAAGTGATCGCTTTTGATGTAGAAACAAAAGTAGAAATTTCAACAATAACTCCAAGAAACATAAGCCAAGCTGAACAACAAAGAGCAGCAGAGAACAAATTACTTTATATATTGAAAAAAAACCATGAAATCTAAGTGTGTCAAAATTAACACTATTTGGCAAAATTGCAGGCCTGAGAGTCCAGGGCTGCATGAGAGTCCCTCTTGTAATCCGTGGGCAGGAATGGTAGAAGAATAGTATGCATACTTTATCAAGACGCGGCCTGATGCTTGTCCTCTCATCTCCTTCGGGGGCTGGAAAAACGACGGTATCGAGGTCGTTACTGTCTATGGAACCGGAGATTGACCTGTCCATCTCCTGGACGACTCGCCCGCCACGTCCTGGCGAGGTTGATGGCGATCATTATCATTTTGTTGACCACGACGCTTTTCATGAGATGGTTGTTTCCGGTAATTTTTTGGAGTATGCCAAAGTTTTTGGTCATTATTATGGAACCCCACGAGAGCAAGCCGAAAGAACCCTCGATCAAGGCAAGGATATTTTGTTTGATATCGATTGGCAAGGCACGCAGCAACTCGCGCAAACAGCCCGCACGGATTTAGTTTCTATTTTTATCCTCCCGCCCAGCTGGAAAGAACTGGAACGACGACTCAATGAACGCGCACAAGACCCGGCTGAGATTGTACAATACCGCATGTCAAAGGCGCATGTAGAAATAAGTCATTGGGCGGAATACGATTACGTCCTCATTAACGATAGCTTCGAAAAAACTGTCGAGGATGTACGTAAAATTCTACACGCGGAAAGAATGCACCGCAAAAGACAAATCGGCTTACATGACTTCGTCAAAAAACTCAACGCCGGTATTTGATAGAGACTGAAAAAAACCATAACGAGACCATTTCAAAACGTCTTTTTTGGGTGATTTAGTCGTCAAGGCTGCGCTCCGGTTCTCACCTTTCCTATAAATCCCTCCAAAAAAGCCAGTTTTGAAATGGCCTCATAATAATACAAACTTGAATAAATAAATAAA
>JAGOMX010000078.1 GCA_017993335.1 Alphaproteobacteria bacterium
ACTTGCTTGATCAGCCTTAGCTGATCATCTGTATCTAAAATTGTAAAATCACTGTTTAAATTCACATACGCCGCATGCTTTCGCAGGATGCGCACACAAATCGAGTGGAAAGTCCCAATCCACAAACCATCGGCGGGGCTACCCATCAAATGACTAATTCGATTTTTCATCTCTTGAGCCGATTTATTCGTAAACGTAACCGCCAGAATTTGGGAAGGCCAGGCTTTATGAGAAGCTAAAATATGAGCAATCCGCGTCGTTAATACACGCGTTTTACCAGTACCCGCACCAGCCAGAACCAATAAGGGACCATCCAGCATCTCTACGGCTTGCCGTTGCATACCATTTAAGTCATCTAAATAGGAGGGCATCGCAGTTGTCAAAAGTTGTTCATTTATCATAAAGCTGTTATAAATCATTATGGACAGTAAATCTCCTTTTTTCTGCAACGCTCAATCTAAAGGTCAGGCATGATATTGTCCAACTTTCGTCACCCTCGTGAGAACAACCTGAAATCGGCAGTCTTATGTATGATGTTCTCCGTCTTTTTCTACGCGTTGCAAGACGTCTTGGTAAAAATGCTGCCCAGTGATATGCACGTTATGCAAATTTGTTTTTTTCGAGCCATTTTTGCCTTAATTCCCATTTTCATTTATAGCCTAACGGAGCCTTCAGAAAAACTGTTGGAAACAAAAAATTGGTCTATGCATTTCTGGCGATCTCTTTTTTCTAGCCTCGCGTTGTTTTGTTTTATTGGCTCTTTTCGTCTTATTCCCCTTGCGGATGCCTATACGTTAAGTTTTTCTTGCCCCTTATTTATGGTGGCCTTATGCATTCCTCTATTAAATGAAAAAGTTTCCTTAAGTTTATGGCTCGCTGTTATTGCTGGTTTTATTGGGGTTCTTATCATGATGCGTCCCGGCTCTGACACGTTAGAGGTTGGCGGTATCCTTGCCTTAGTTGGCGGATTTTTTTATGCTCTCTCCTTAATCTTTGTCCGGAAGCTCAGTCACCAGCATCAAGACAGCAGCACGTTAATCGTTTTGACGTTCACCGTTATGAGCGCGTTGCTTACTCTGCCTTTTCTACCTTTTGTATGGCAACCGGTGGATACACAAATTTTATGGCAACTTATGGCAATTGGTATTCTAGGGGGTAGTGCTCAACTGGCTATGACGCAAGCCTTTCGCCTAGCCCCCGTTTCGAAGCTTGCGCCCTTTGATTATGCTTCCTTGATTTGGGCTGTTGCATTTGGTTATCTATTCTTTGGAGAAAAACCAGACACGTATGTAATAGCAGGAGCGCTCCTCATTGTAAGCAGCGGTATGATGATTATGAGTATGGAAAAAAATGCCCGAATCTAGCTTAATCATTGATAAATATCTAGATGGTCGCATTTATATTTGCCAACCTCAAAAAGGTTATCGCGCAGGCATTGATGCTATTTTATTAGCTGCAGCTGTCTCGCCAAAGAAATCTCATAAAGTTCTCGATGTGGGAACAGGGGTGGGCACCGTCATGCTGGCGATCGCCTCCTACTTTCCCCAAACACAATTTGCAGGGCTAGAAATTCAACAAGAATTAGTCACCCTTGCGGCCGAAAATATAAAACGAAACCACCAAGAAAAAAACGTCCAAATATTTCAAGGAAGCATCCTAAGCCCACCGGACGAACTCTTGCCCAACACGTTTGATCATGTGGTCACCAACCCCCCTTACTTTAATTTTGGCGCAACGACAGAAGACCTAAAAAAAACAATCTCACGTCATGAGCAAAATATAGGTATAGAAAGCTGGATACAAGCGTGCATCCGCATGGTCAAACCTCGTGGATACTTAACGATGATTCATCGGGCAGAACGTTTGGATGAAATACTGAAAAACCTGACCCCAAAAACCGGAGATATAAAAATATTTCCCCTTTGGCCTCAAAAAAATCAAGCCGCTAAATTAGTCCTTATTCAAGCGAGAAAAAGCGTAAACACACCATGCCAGATGCTTTCTGGTTTATGTCTACATAATGAAGATAAAGCCTATACGCAAAAGGCTGATGATATTTTTAGAGGGCGATCACGGTTAGAAAATCTAACGTTAGAAAGTTAACTTCATTCCTTCACACGCAGCAAATGCGCCCGGGAATATTTCCTTGGCTTCTTTTTCTATCTGATCCGACATTTCATCCGTATGATTTGGATCCTGGTGAAAAAGGGCTAACTTTTTTACATTCGCTAGCTTGGCAATTTTAGCCGATTGGATATGTGTTGAATGTCCCCAACCTACACGCGTTGTATACTCATGCTCGGTATAACAACTGTCAAATATGAGCAAATCACAATTTCTTATAAATTCCAGCAACTCGTCATTTTCACTTAATGTCATATGTTCAACATCTGTAAGATAGCAGATAGATTTCCCTTCCGCCTCTAAACGATAGCCCATAGAGCCGCCGGGATGATTCATAAGCAATCCTGTGATTTTTGCAGAAGCGACTTGGATACCATCCTTAGGCATTTCATGAAAATTCACATTCGAACTGTAATTAATTTTTATAGGAAAAACAGGCGCATTCACAATAATCTGTTTAATTGTATTTTCAGCATTATTTTTATGGGAGTAAATATTTAACTGGCATTTTGGATCCCATAAGGGGGAAAAGAACGGCATTCCCATAATATGATCTAAATGTGAATGAGAGATAAACATATAAGAGGACGTTTCTTTTGCGGCAGTAATCTTTTTACCTAAGTTATAGATGCCACTGCCAGCGTCAAAAACAACCGTTGGGTCATCATTGACTTTCACACTCATACAGCTTGTGTGACCACCTATTTTTTCAAAGGCCTTACCTGAAACGGGATTTGTGCCTCGAACGCCCCAAAAAATTAATTCTATCATATTAAGCCTCTAGCTTTTATATGAACAGAATATCATGACAATAATTAATTTTTTATGACCAATGCTTAAAATTTTATCCGCGCATCACAATCTGATTGCCTTCTAAGTCTACATTTATTGTTTTAAAAACTTCGCCAGAAAGAATTAAATTCGCAATCTTGTTCTGAAGTTCTTTCTGTATCACGCGTTTTAAAGGTCTTGCCCCATAGATCGGGTCATAACCTTTTTCTGCAAGCCACTCAATAACAGCTTCATTCAACTGAATGTTTATACCTTGGTTTTCCAAAATCTTTTTTAATCTTTCCAGTTGAATGTTTACAATACTCTTCATATCCGACAACTGCAGGCGATCAAAAAGTATGATTTCGTCCAACCGATTCAAAAACTCTGGGCGAAATGCGGAACGAACAATTTCCATTACAGGCTCACGCACGGATTCTGCGGATTGATCTGGCTCTATAGAGGCTAGAATTTCACTGCCTAAGTTTGAGGTCAGTATAATAAGAGTGTTCCGAAAATCAACCACACGTCCCTGACCATCCGTCAAACGTCCTTCATCTAAAACCTGTAGCAAAATATTAAATACATCCGGATGCGCTTTTTCGACTTCATCAAAAAGAATAACCTGGTATGGGCGGCGACGAACGGCTTCTGTCAACGCGCCACCTTCTTCATATCCCACGTAACCAGGCGGGGCGCCAATCATACGCGAGACTGCATGTTTTTCCATATACTCGGACATATCTATTCTGAGCAATGCCGTATCTTCATCAAATAAAAATTCCGCAAGGGCTTTGGTTAATTCAGTTTTTCCCACGCCCGTTGGCCCTAGCAACAAAAAAGACCCCAAAGGTTTTGACGGATCCTGCAAGCCCGCCCTTGATCGGCGGACAGCTTCTGAGATTGCCGTAATTGCATTGTGCTGCCCCACCACACGATTGTGCAGTAGATCTTCCATGTGCAGTAATTTTTCTCTTTCACCGGCCAGCATCTTATCCACGGGTATGCCTGTCCATCGCGAAACAATCGCCGCAATATCACTGGCTTTGACTTCATGATTGATCAGGTTATTTTCTTTTGAGGCTAAATCTTGATGAGCGACGAGTTTCTTTTCTAAATCAGGAATAACCGCATAAGCCAACTCACCAGCCTTGGCAAGTTCACCGTCCCGTTGCGCCTTTTCCAGTTCGCTACGGGCCTTATCCAGTTCTTCACTCCATTTCTGGGCCACATGAACTTTTTGTTTTTCTTCCGTCCATGAGGCTGTGAGGATTTTGGATTTTTCCTCTAAAGTTTGCAATTCATCTTGAATCTTATCCAGACGCTCTTTTGAAGCCTTATCGCTTTCTTTTTTCAAAGCTTCATTTTCTATTTTTAATTGGGTAATGCGCCTATCTAACTCATCAATTTCTTCTGGCTTGGAATGAACTTCCATGCGCAAACGGGAAGACGCCTCATCAATTAAATCAATCGCCTTGTCCGGTAAAAAACGATCTGTAATATAGCGATTCGAGAGTTGAGCCGCCGCCACGATGGCCGCATCTGTTATACGTACGCCGTGATGAACCTCATATTTTTCTTTTAATCCCCTTAATATAGAGATGGTATCTTCTACATTTGGCTCCGGAATAAAAACGGGCTGGAAACGCCGTGCCAGCGCGGTATCTTTTTCTATGTATTTTCTATATTCGCTCAAAGTCGTTGCACCGACACAATGCAATTCGCCTCTGGCCAACGCTGGTTTCAGCATATTGGAAGCATCCATAGACCCTTCTGCGGCACCCGCACCTACAAGTGTGTGCAACTCATCAATGAAGAGAATAATCGTGCCGGAGGCTTGCGAAATATCTGCAAGAACGGCTTTTAAACGCTCCTCAAATTCGCCACGAAATTTCGCCCCCGCAACCAAAGCTCCCAGGTCTAAGGACATAAGAGTCATATCGCGAATTGTATCGGGTACATCCCCATTGACAATTCGTTGTGCAAGCCCTTCCACAATAGCCGTTTTACCAACGCCCGGTTCACCAATAAGTATAGGGTTGTTTTTGGTCCGTCTGGATAAAACTTGTATGGTTCTTCGAATTTCTTCATCCCGTCCAATGACTGGATCTAGCTTGCCTTCGCGAGCCAAGGCTGTAAAGTCTCGGGCATATTTTTTTAGCGCCTCATAGCTATCTTCCGCAGAAGCTGTATCTGCTGTTCTACCATTTCTCAACTGATCTATACCTTGTGTTATTTTTTCTTTTGTTATACCGGATTTTGTAAGAATTTGACGAAGGTCATTGGGCAGCACCTCTACCAATGCCTGAAGGAGACGCTCTACAGTGACAAACTGATCCCCATGTTTTTGCGCAAGCTGCTCTGCCGTATCTAACACCCGAGCACTCTCATTGTGCATATAAATTTGCGTTGCGCCAGTTCCTTGCACTTGTGGAATTTTTGATAAATCTTCATCTAGTTGCGTCTGCAAATTTTTAGCATTTGCACCGATGCGCATCAGTAATAAATTGGCAACTCCGGTCTCATCCTCTAAAGCCGCCCGCAATAAATGCACCGGCGTGATCTGCTGATGATTATTGCGTAAGGCGAGCTTTTGAGAAAATTGTAATAACTCTTGTAATTTTTGAGTGTATTTTGATATATCCATGAAAATTAATCTCCACTTCTAAATCGATATTACTCCATTTTCAACGCCGCGTCACTTTTCTCTTCTGGTGCTGAAACTTGTTCTTTTGCAG
>JAGOMX010000028.1 GCA_017993335.1 Alphaproteobacteria bacterium
GTCCTAGAAGCTATCGTGACAAGACTTCCCTCTCCCACGGGCAATGCTGACTCTACCTTAACGGCTCTTTTGATTGATAGCTGGTATGACGCTTACCTAGGCGTTATCATTCTCGTCCGCGTCAAAGATGGCTTCATGCGCAAAGGCATGAAAATCCGGATGATGTCGACAGGGGCTGCCTATCAAATAGATCAGGTGGGTGTTTTTACTCCCAAAAGAGAAACCGTCGATGAGCTAGGCCCAGGCGAAGTTGGATTTATAACAGCCAGCATTAAATACGTGGCCGACTGTAACGTCGGCGACACTATAACCGATGATCGCAATCCGGCAAAAGAAGTGCTAGCCGGATTCAAACCAAGCATACCGGTAGTTTTCTGCGGCCTATTCCCCATAGATGCAAGTGAATTCGAGCACTTACGCCAAAGTTTAGAACGTCTGCACTTAAATGATGCCAGCTTCCATTATGAACCGGAAACATCCGCAGCCTTAGGTTTTGGTTTCCGCTGTGGCTTTTTAGGGTTACTGCACCTAGAAATTATTCAAGAACGATTAGAACGCGAATTTGATCTAGATTTAATCACAACAGCCCCTAGCGTGGTTTATAAAATTCACCTGACAAACGGAGACTTATTAGAACTCCATAACCCTGCAGATATGCCCGATGTCGTCCGGATCGATTTCATCGAGGAGCCATGGATTAAGGCGACCATAATGGTTCCGGATGAATATTTAGGCGGGATTCTTACTCTATGCACGGAACGTCGTGGAGAACAGGTAGAATTAACTTATGTGGGTAGCCGCGCCATGGTGGTTTATAAACTTCCCTTAAACGAGATTGTTTTTGATTTTTATGATCGCTTAAAATCTATCAGCAAGGGATATGCGAGCTTTGATTACCATGTGGATGAATACAGGGAAGGCGATTTAGTTAAGTTATCGATCCTTGTCAATGCTGAGCCTGTGGATGCCTTATCGATTATCGTTAATCGTTCATTAGCGGAAAAACGTGGTCGTATTTTATGCGCAAAGCTTAAAGACTTAATCCCTCGACAGCTCTTTAAAATTGCGATCCAAGCCGCCATTGGCGGCAAAATCGTAGCCCGAGAGACAGTGTCTGCCATGCGTAAAGACGTTTTAGCCAAATGTTATGGTGGTGACGTTTCCCGCAAACGCAAATTATTAGACAAGCAAAAAAAGGGTAAGAAACGTATGCGTAATATCGGTAACGTCGAAATCCCACAAAGTGCGTTTCTTGCCGCTCTGAAATCGGGAGACGATTAAATCACCCTATACCCGCAAATCGAAAGAGGCGGAAATGAGTTTTTGTGTGTAGGCATGAGAGGGAGCCGTAAATATTTTTTCTGCGCTCCCTTCTTCGACTAATTGTCCGTTCAACATGACGATGATGCGATGACTCAACGCACGTACGACTTTTAAATCATGGCTAATAAATACATAGGCCAACTGGTACGTTTTTTGTAAAGTAAGCAAAAGCTCAATGATTTCTGCCTGTACGGCACGATCTAGTGCGGACGTAGGCTCATCCAAAATCAATAGTTTAGGCCGCATAGCAATCGCGCGAGCAATCGCGATTCTTTGCCGCTGGCCGCCGGAGAACTCGTGGGGATACCGATCTTTTACATTTGGATTTAACCCTACTTCTTGTAAAGCTCTTTCTATCTGTTGTTCAATTTCCTCATTTGTCTTGGCAAGACCATGCAATTGAATACCTTCTGCTAATATCTGTGCAATGGACATTCGAGGACTCAAAGATCCATAAGGATCTTGAAACACGACTTGCATTTGGCGCCTAAAGGGACGAAGTTTGCGACTGGAAAGGTCGTCTAAAGATTGACCTAATAACTCAATATGCCCTATAGATTCTTGTAATTTTAGAATGGCCATTGCGAGTGTCGTTTTACCCGATCCACTTTCACCGACCACGCCCAAAGTTTCTCCCTGGCGAATTTGTAAAGAAAGATCATCCACAGCCTTAAATTGACCGGATAAAGTTCTCCACAACCCTTGGCGTATGGGATAATTAACACTTAAATCCGTTACGTTCAGGATGATGTTTGCATTTTCATGGACAGGATCGGGTTGCCCTTTTGGCTCTGCCCCCAACAGCATTTTTGTATACGGATCCAAGGGATTGTTAAATATTTCAAGTGTGGCGCCGGACTCTTTCACCACACCATTACACATGACGTACATACGATCAGACATACGCTTCACGATGCCTAAATCATGGGTAATTAATAATAAAGCCATCCCCAATTTTTGTTGCAGGTCTTTTAATAGTTGTAATATTTGAGCTTGTGTTGTTACATCTAACGCTGTTGTGGGTTCATCGGCAATCAGCAGGTCCGGCTCACCAGCCAAGGCCATAGCGATCATAACTCTTTGCCTCTGGCCCCCTGATAATTGATGAGGGTATGCGTTTATCTTACCTTCTGGGTCTGTAAACCCCACCAATTCTAATAATTCGGAGCAGCGTCGATGCATCTCTATCGCCGACATATCTTTGTGCAAAGCTAAAGATTCTTTTATCTGCTCACCTATCTTATGTAACGGATTTAAGGATGTCATAGGTTCTTGGAAAATCATGGCGATATGACTGCCGCGCAATTTTCGGATTTGTTCATCATTAAAGGGAAGCAGATCGTCTCCCTTGAATATAATTTTTCCCGTTGTATGGCGAGCATATGGATAGGGCAACAACTTTAAAACAGACAGCGCAGAAACGGTTTTTCCAGAACCACTTTCTCCCACCAAACAGACAGTTTCACCCCGTTGAATATCAAAGCTAACCTGATTCACAACACAAGTATCGCCAAAGGCGACGGACAAATTTTCTACACTTAAAAGCACGTCTCGTTTCATCGTTTTGATTTCCTTGGGTCGAAAGCATCCCGAACAGCTTCGCCTATAAATACGAGCAAACTCAGCAGTATAGCGATCACCAAAAAAGCTGTCGCGCCTAACCAGTAGGCCTTAATATTGTTTTTTCCCTGCGCCAACATTTCACCTAAAGAGGCAGAACCAGGAGGCAGGCCGAACCCTAAGAAATCTAAGGAAGTTAACGTCGTAATGGATCCATTAAGAATAAACGGCAGGTAAGTTAGTGTTGCAACCATGGCATTGGGCAAAACATGCCGGAACATAATCGTTATCGTCGGTAACCCCATAGCTCTAGCGGCTTTTACATACTCAAAATTACGGGCTCGCAAAAATTCCACGCGCACGACACTCACCAAGGACATCCAGGAAAATAACAACATAAGCCCCAATAACCACCAAAAACTTGGCTCCACTAAACTGGCCAAAATAATGAGTAAGAACAAAACGGGAAGACCGGACCAAATTTCAATAAATCTCTGAAATAATATATCTATAGTGCCACCAAAATATCCTTGAATCGCCCCCGCAACAACGCCGATAACCGAGCTAAACAACGTTAAGATCAACCCGAAAAGTACCGATATACGAAAACCATAGATAAGACGCGCAAACACATCTCGCCCCTGATCATCGGTTCCTAACCAATTTTCCAAAGAAGGCCTCGATGGTGCCGGTTCATCTAGCTCATAATTAATCGAGTCATAGCTATAACGATTCAAAGGCCATAGCATAAAACCATGTTTTTGAATTAAGGTCATAACAACCGGGTCTCGATAAATCGTCTCGGTTTCAAATTCTCCGCCAAATGTAATTTCTGGATAGGAGGTGAATACGGGAAAATACCACTCATTTTTATAAGAAATAAAAATGGGTTTATCGTTGGAGAGAAATTCAGCCCCCAATGAAGTGATGAATAAAAACAAAAAAATCCACAGCGACCAATAGCCTCTCTTATTCGCTTTGAAATGCTGCAAACGCTTTTTTGTCATCGGGCTCCACATGAAAATCACCCTTGTCTCTTTGCAAAATCTATACGTGGGTCAACCAGCATATAGGTTAAATCACCTATCAAGAAAGAAACCAAACCAATAAGTGTAAAGATAAATAGACTGCCGAAAAGAACAGGATAATCCCGGGACAAAGCCGATTCAAAACTTAAAAGCCCCAACCCGTCCAAGGAGAAAATATATTCCACGAGCAAGGCCCCTGTAAATAAAATCCCAATAAAAGCAGAAGGCAAACTACCGATAATAATTAGCATCGCATTGCGAAAAACATGACCATACATGACTCGTTTTCGCGTCAAACCCTTTGCCATAGCCGTTAAAACATATTGCTTATTAATTTCTTCCACAAATGAGTTTTTCGTCAACAAAGTCAAACTGGCAAATCCACTGATGACGAGAGAAAGTATTGGCAATGTCATATGCCAAAAATAATCGAGAATTTTCCAATACCACGTATAATCATCCCAATTATCAGACACCAGCCCCCGTAAAGGGAAAATTTGGACAAAACTCCCGCCTGCCAATAAAACAATCAACATAATCGCAAACAAGAATCCAGGAATAGCATAGCCAACAATCACGATACTACTCGTCCATATGTCGTAAGCCGACCCATCTCGAACAGCCTTGGAAATCCCTAAGGGTATAGATATAAAATAAATTAACAGCGTCGTCCATAATCCTAACGATATAGATACCGGCAGTTTTTCAATGATAAGATCAACAACTTTTCTGTCCTTAAAATAGCTTTCTCCAAAATCAAAGCACGCATAATTCTTGAGCATGATCCAAAATCGCTCATACGCTGGTTTATCGAAGCCATACATTTTCTCTAGCTGCGCGATAAATTCTGGATCTAATCCTCTGGAACCTCTGTACTTGCTTTCTTGGGCACTGGTTTGCATATTTTGTTGACTCGAAGAACTATCGGAACTCGCCCCGGATAACCGAGCCGTTGCGTCCACTGAAGTCCCTTGGATTTTGGCAATCATCTGCTCCACTGGGCCACCAGGAGCCGCTTGGATAATAATAAAATTCACCAATAAAATACCGAATAAAGTCGGGGGAATCAGCAACAGGCGACGAAGAATATATGCGGTCATTTATCACTCTCATACCAAAGCGCATCCATGTCAAATACATAGGATGGCAATATATTCGGCAGTTTTATGTCTTTCCAATAAGCTATACGGATACCATCTAAATTATAACCTGGCACCATATAGAAATTCCAAAGTAAAACCCGGTCTAAGGCTCTTACATAGTGAATAAGATCCTGCCTGGTTTGTGCGTGAATCAATTTTTCAATCAGGGCATCGACGGCGGGGTTTTTAACCCCTATATAGTTCCGGCTTCCTTTTTGGTCTGCCGCGTGTGAGCCGAAGAATTCTTTTTGCTCATTACCAGGCGTAATAGATTGACCAAACCCACCAGCCACCATGTCATAGTCAAAATCATCCACTCTTTCCTGATACTGAGCAGTATCCACAAGTCTCATATTGACCTTTATGCCTAAGACTTCGAGATTTTTGATATAGGCATTATAGGCCCTTGCAATGGCACCGTCATAGATAAGCAGCTGAAATTCAAAAACCTTGCCATCCTTATTGATTAACTTACCATTTTGAACATCCCAGCCTGCCTCTTTCAGTAGCTGGCGAGCCTTTTTTAACTGTTCTCTATATTCAGTTGGCGCCGAATAAACGGGAAGCGTAAAGGCCTCTTGCAAAACTTCTTGGGGTAATTGATCCGCATACGGAGAGAGTATTCCTACCTCCTCCGCAGAAGGCAAACCTGTCGCGGCTAATTCAGAGTTGGAAAAATAACTTAAGCTTCTTTGATAGGACCCATAAAATAAATTTTTATTAGCCCACTCAAAATCATAAACCAGGGTTAATGCTTTTCGCACACGTATATCTTGAAAAAGCGGTTTGCGGATATTAAAAATCAAACCCGTCATGCCATTTGGGCTTTTATCTTTAATATGCTGTTTTATGAAGTCCCCCCGATCCAATGCCGAAGAGTCATATCCTGTAGCCCAATCCTTTGCTATAGCCTCCTGACGAAAAGAAACAATCCCACTCTTGAAAGCTTCTAATTCTACTGAGCGATCGCGGAAGTATATAATTTTTATCTCATCGAAATTATACCTACCCTTATTAACCGGCAGATTTTCAGCCCACCAACCCTTAATTCTTTTATAGGTAATGGATTTCCCCGCGTCTACATTCGCCACTTGATAGGGCCCGCTACCTAAAGGTACCGTCAAATCGGATTTACTAAAATCATTCTTTTCATAATACGTTTTAGATAATATAGGAATATCTCCGATAATGAGGGGCAACTCCCGATCTTCACCGGTAACAAAATTAAACTTCACAACTCTTGGGCCAGCGACTTCTACGCTTGATACTTTATGAAAATAAGCTTTATAATAAGGGCTCCCTTTTTCTTGCATAATATTAAATGAAAAAGCCACATCCTCAGCCATGATAGGCGTACCATCATGAAAAACGGCCTCAGGCCTGATGACAAAACGAACAGACTTACCATCTGCGGCAACCTCAATCGTTTCCGCCACATAGCCATAAGAGCTAAAAGGCTCATCATAAGAATGCATCATTAAAGTTGCATAAAAATAGGATGGATAGAGGGCTCTCATACCCGCAGCCGGAGTTCCCTTAATCACAAAAGGATTCAGGCTATCATAGGTCCCCACCGTGGATAACGTCAACTGCCCACCCTTAGGGGCCTTTGGGTTTACATAATCAAAATGCGTAAATCCTTTTGGATACTTAGGACTTCCGTACATTTCTAATCCATGCTGAGGGCCTTTGGCATACTCAGCATGAACAATGTGCGTCGTCAGATAAAAAACAACAAGAACACTTAAGACTTTAAGCAAATACTTAACCATTTGGACATCCTTAAAAATTAAAAAAGGGAATTTAACTTTTTTTCGCGTCGCTTTCTTCCTTTGCAGCTTCAGCCTTGACGGCAGGTAATGGCTGAGGAGAATCACTCAATGAATTTAAATAAGCGATAACATCGGCTCGTTCCTGATGATTCGTAATTCCCGCAAAAGACATTTTTGTGCCCTTAGCAAAACCAGCTGGTTTATATAAAAACTCGTTCAACGATTGGAATGTCCACTCCCCCTTTAGGGCTGTAAACGCAGAAGAGTATGCAAATCCAGCCACATGCGCTATTTTTTGCCCCACCACACCATATAAATGTGGGCCAATTTTATTCGGGCCATCCTTTTCAAAAACATGGCATTGCAGACATTTTTTGGCAGCTGCCTTTCCTCTTTCCACATCCGCCGAAGCCAGAAGAGGTTCTATGGGTTCAGGCCCCACTTTAACCGGCACACCTGGCTTTGCTGTATCCTCCACGCCCTCAACTACATATGAATTTTGAGCTAATTTCTGCGGAGAAACGACTACATCTGATATTTTTGAGGACACCATTCCAATCAGCAACGCGACAAGGCCAGCTGCTGCTATTTTATTAATCTCAAAGCCATCCAGTTTCATGATTCACAAACCTGTTTAAATTTATTATACGGCCCCCCGAAAGAGTCCGAAATTATTTTCCTTAACCTATACTTTATCAGTTGTCTCTCTGTTTGACTAGCGCCAATAAACCCAAAACAACAATAAACAACCTAAAGCCATTCTATAGATGACAAACACGGTGTAAGTAGAACGACGCACCCAGCGCATCATGAAATCGATAGAAATATACCCGGCAACAAAAGAAAGCAGAGCCGCTATCAGTACATTGCCGTATAAATCTACGTGCCCAACCTTTACCATTTTATAGGCCATTAGAGCACTCGCCGCCATTACAGCTGGGATAGATAGCAAACAGGAAAAATGAGCTGTATCTACACGGCTATACCCTAAAAGCCTCAGCGCCGTCATAGAAGAACCCGCCCGACTGGTCCCTGGAATAACGGCTAAACTTTGTATAAGCCCTATCACAAGTGCCGACCCATAGCTCATCTGCGTCATGACTTTGTTCGTCGCCGATTTTTTATCTACCACGTACAATAAAGCACCAAACCCAATACTCGCCCAAGCCATAACCTCTAACGCCCGAGCATCTCCAAACAATAAGGTTACAGCCAACCCCATCAGAATAAGGGGAATTGTCGCCACACAGAGATATAAAAATAAATCACGCTCGGCACTCGGCTTGAAGGTTAGGGTATCGAACCCGCCCACAATCATTTTCCACATATCCGCTCTAAAATATAAGACAACAGAAAGCAAAGTGCCAAAATGCAAGGCCACATCGATCATTAAACCCTGGTCTTGCCAATTCAGTAAATTTGGCAAAATTGCTAAGTGCGCAGAGCTACTCACCGGTATAAATTCTGTCAGACCTTGAATTAAAGATAATAAAAGTAGTTGAGAAAGTGGTAGCAAGTCTTTTCCTATGGGGCATTGATGTGTATAATGCAGGTTATAATCATTTTTAACATACGAAGCTAGGGAAAAATTTATCACATGCGCACCCTTTACCACTCATGGTTGTGCCCATTTAGCCGCAAGATCCGCATTCTTTTGGGAGAGAAAAAACTTGATCATAAACTAAAGGTAGAAAGATCATGGGCACTATCCCCTGAATTTACGAGCCTAAATCCGGGCGGCTCCATCCCTGTTTTACAAGATGTGGGTGAGGTTGTTGTTTGCCAGCATCCGGCGATTGCTGAATATCTGGAAGAAGCCTATCCAGAAAGACCTTTGTTGGCTGGCGACATCTATCAAAGAGCGGAAGTTCGTCGCCTTATAAGCTGGTTTGATGAGATATTTAATAATGATGTCACGCAAAAAATAGTTTATGAAAAAACGATAAAACGCCACGTGGAACAAACACAGCCGTCTGTTACAATTATCCGCACAGGCCTCACTAATATACACAAACACCTGTCTTATATTGAACAATTAATTGACAGCCGTAATTGGCTAGCCGGAGATCATTTCTCTTTAGCGGACGTCGCGGCTGCGGCTCATTTTTCTTGTGTCGACTTTCTCGGAGATGTGCCGTGGGATAAATACCCCATCGCAAAAGAATGGTATGTCCGCATAAAATCCAGACCAAGTTTTCGATCGCTTCTCAATGATAACATGCCAGGCGTCACTCCAGCGTCTCATTATGCCAATCTAGATTTTTAAAACGAGCCTCATTGATTTAAGTTCATAAATATATTATGATATTATTGTTGTTTTGTTTGGCAAACTGAAAATGACAGACACATAAAACGCGAAAGGAAAATCGATGGGAAGTTTATTATTTTTAGGCATATTGGCTTTTTTGGCCATCATTATTATTTCAAAAGCTGTCGTTATTGTTCCGCAAGGAACCGAATACACCCTTGAGCGTTTTGGTCGATACATACAAAGCCTAACGCCAGGCTTACACCTGATTACACCTTTTGTGGACCGGATTGGCTTAAAAGTTAACATGATGGAAAACGTCTTCGATATTCCATCCCAAGACGTCATCACAAAAGATAACGCCCGCGTAACTGTTGACGGTGTGGTTTTTTATCAAGTTTTAGATGCCGCAAAAGCCGCCTATGAAGTTCGGGACCTGGGTTTAGGTATTCGCAACATAACCATGACAAACATTCGTACCGTTCTCGGTTCGATGGATTTGGACGAATTGCTATCGCAACGCGAAGTCATCAACGCGAGACTCTTGCAAGTCGTTGACGACGCCACAAATCCATGGGGTACGAAAGTCACGCGTATTGAGATCAAGGATATCGCCCCGCCTGCCGATTTGATCGCGTCCATGGGTCGCCAAATGAAGGCAGAACGTGAAAAGCGCGCAAAAATTCTGGATGCGGAAGGTGATCGCCAGGCTGAAATTTTACGGGCTGAAGGTGAGAAAATCGCCACAATCCTACAAGCTGAAGCCGAAAAAGAAGCTGCTTACCGTGTCGCAGAAGCCCGCGAAAGACAAGCCGAAGCCGAAGCAAAGGCAACAAACATGGTTTCCGAATCCATTAGCAAAGGCAGCGTCCAAGCCATCAACTATTTCGTTGCCCAAAAATATGTAGAGGCCCTCAAAGACGTTGCCGGCTCTGACAACAGCAAAGTTATCTTCATGCCCCTAGAGGCCAGCAGCATCATCGGCTCCATCGGCGGGATAGGCGAACTTTTCAAGGAAACCTTTAGCAAGTCTGAAAATCCAAAGTAGAAGGCAAAGCTATGTTTGAAAATATTTACTGGGCCTGGCTAATTCTAGCGGCTGTCTTGATCATTCTCGAAGTCACAATGCCGATCTATTATTTTCTATGGATCGGTGCGACAGCCGCTTTGGTTGGCTTTATCTCCTGGCTTTTTCCGTCTGTCGATATAAGCTGGCAGTTGGGACTATTTACGATTCTCTCAATGATCAGTATTGTTTCTGGAAGAGCCTATTTGAAAAGCAACCCCAGCGAAGAAATCGATACAGTGACCTTAAATAACCGCGCAGAGCAATACATCGGTCGCACCCTAGTTTTGGAAAACCCTATTATTAATGGCCAAACCACGGAAAAAATAGACGGGCTCTTTTGGAAAATCAATGGCCCAGATTGCGATGCGGGTTGTATGGTCAAAATAATCGGCGTTCATCAAAAATCTATTTTAATCGTCGAAGTCATCCCTCACGCTAAAGGTGAATGAAGCCTTAAGCCTTTTTAGCGTAATCGGGATAGTTTTGAGCCAAGTTTATTTGGTGATGAGACAAGGCCTCCCAGATGCCCATGAGTAAATTATGTTTTACCTTAATCACGGACACATTGGCCCCATCTAGCCAGCAACGCAAATCATAACGCACGCCTATTTCGGTAAATTCTCCGATCAGACAAGAGGGTTCAGGCTCATGATGGATATCTGTATTTTTCGCAAGCACATCCTCGGACAGCTTTTGGACTAAATTTAAATCAGATCCGTGCTCTACCATAAAAGAAACTTTTATCTGCAATGCGGTTGTTTCATAGGTCCAATTGTGCACCTTTTCCGTAATCATGGATTCGTTCGGAATAAGTATATTCTTACCATCTGCCGTGGCGATCGATACATACCTGGCATTCATATAATCTACAGTCCCTCGAAAGCCATCAACCTCTAAACTATCTCCAGGCTTAATAGATTTGTCGAGGAGCAAAATAATTCCCGAAATAAAGTTTGCAAATATCCGTTGCAAACCAATACCTAACCCTAAACCCAAGGCTCCAGAAAACACAGCCAATAAAGTAATATCTATACCTAAAAGCGTTAAACCCAAAAGACCCGCTAGTGTAAACAACCCTATACGACTGAGCTTTGTGTACAAAACTTTATAAGAAGGGGATATGGATTTAGAGGCATTAATATGACGACTCGATGTTTCCGATAAGTACTGCGCACCCCACAAAAGAATGGTAAAAATCATGATCGCTTCGATTAAGAAAAGCAGACTAAAGTGATAATCAGCAATACATAAGTTGGCTTCTTTCAGCATATCAATCGTTGGAGAATTACTCCCAAAAAGAGCCAAGAAAATGACGATCCAACCAATGAAAATTATGGCCCGAGCCTGAACCGAGTGCCGGACAAAAATAAAGGACAGACGAGCAAGACTCCAAAAGAAAATCACCAACATAGTAACCGTAATCAGCGTTGGTTTGGGAATAAGGTTGGCAATAACAGACTGCTCAAACCACAAAAAACCGACACAGAACACATAAAAAGACACTTCCTTGAACTTAATTTTTTTATTATTCTTTAAGCTTTCCAGAAGAGGGCTACCATAGCTGGGAATGTTTTGGGTTATTTTGGCAAGCCATAGCGAGGCGACCACAGCTAAAAAAATCAGGATACTCTGTACAAAAAAATCAGGCGTCCAGACATACCCCCATATCCGCTCGTAAAGTTCGGAAAACTGTGAAAATAAATCGATTCTATCGTCTGACATTTATGGCTCCTGATCTTGATATCCACTATAGCATGAATACATCTGCATTTCCAAGGCAGAGAGAAACCCGCTGACAAAACCCCACTAATGACAAAAAGGGGGCGTGCTTATAACATCACAGCTAATTCTAATGGGCTGATCATTCTTTGGATAATCGCCGGAATAGATCTCGCAATTTAAAAGATTATGCGTGCATTTGTCCCTGGCAGAAACCACATTAACAAGAAGATATGGCTCAAAAGAAAGCCGCTTTCGCTCAGATATTCTCCACTCCTTCATGGAAGCAATTCCGCCCGTACTTGGCAAAAAGACTTCACGAGGTTTTTCAGACGCACTTCCGATTTTTTTTTCGGATACGCCGATGTTATAACTGAAATAATAAACAATCTTTACCCGCTCCCCCATATCTAAAAGCTGCTGCTTTGCCCTATCGGTAAGCACAATCTCCATATCAAAAGGGGGAAGAATAAACTGTCCCTTTTCCTTTGAATAAGGAGCCGCAACGCCTGTATCCATAAGAAAAACCAACAGCGTAATGAAGATAGAAAATAATTTTAACATTTCAAAAACCTTGCAAGATGATGTATAGTAATTCTACCTATCCATCAGATATAGACATAATTATCCAAACTGACAAGCCATATCATGTTGGCCTAAAAAACAACTTTGACCATTTCCCATCCCGGGACAACCCCCATAAATATTCAACTCATTAATGGAGGGGTTAGGCAAACAACGGCTCAGCAATCCATGATCCAAATGGCGTTATTTTAGGAAAGGAGTTTTCCATGAAAAGATACATATTAACAGGCACACCTGGCTGCGGAAAAACATCTCTCATCAGCGCTCTGGCCGACAAAGGCTATGAAGTAATTCATGAGGCTGCGACCGATGTGATTGCTGTTGAGCAAGACAAAGGCAATGCCGAGCCTTGGACAAAACCTTCATTCATCGATGAAATTATAAAGTTACAGCATCAGCGTCAAAAAGAAGTAGAGATATCCGATACAAAACTTCAGTTTTTTGATCGCTCTCCCGTTTGCACCTATGCTCTGGCCGTTTATCTAGGTTATCAACCTTCGTCGGCTCTGTTGGAAGAAATAGACCGCGTTAAAACAATTTACGAAAACAAGGTTTTTTTTATAGAGAATTTGGGCTTTTGTGAGCCAACCGCTGCACGAAAAATTAGTTTTGAAGAAGCCTTGAAATTTGAAAAAATACACGAAGAGGCATATGCGAAATTTGGCTATGAATGTGTTAAGATTCCAGCTAAACCTCTTATTGAGAGGGTGGCAATAATTTTGGGAGCTATCCAATAACCAGCAACTTATGACTCGGGCAGAAGACTATTTCTGGCGTACAAGTTGGAAATAGGTTTCTTCCATCGAGTTACAAAAAACGAGTGAAAAAAACCTCTTGACCCTATAGTTGCTATATACCTTATCGTCCTAAATGAAGGAGATAAAACGATGAATCAATGGTACGTAAAAGACTTAAGTAAAATGACCGGTGTATCGGTGCAGACGATGCATCATTACGATCGCATCGGTTTGCTGAAACCGTCGGTGAGGCTTGCTAATGGCTATCGTCTTTACTCTGAAAAGGACTTATTGAAACTGCAACAGATCATAGCGCTGAAATTTTTTGGTTTCGAGCTTTCCAAGATCAAGTTTTTACTGGATCGGGAAGTAAATGTGCGATCTCACCTGGAGGCCCAATCGGGAGTTCTGGCGGAGAAAGCGCAAACCCTGATCGAAGCCAGCAAAACGTTGGATTCTATTATCTCTGGTTGTGATGAAGATAAGTCTATCCCTTGGGAAAAAGTCATTCAACTGATAGAGGTATATACAATGACACAAAAAGCACAAAAGACGTGGGTAGCCAAAGCGCTGAACCCAGAAGAAATTCAAGACTTAGCTCGTTTTGATGCAGACCTGAATAAAAGGTTCACGGAAAAAGAAAAGCAAGCTTTTGAAAAAACCTGGGCGAACTTTTTGGAAGAGGTTGCCCAGAATATTGACTGTGATCCGGCAGGCCCATCTGGGATTGAAATGGGTAAACGCTGTATGGATATGGTCAATGGCTGGTTCACCAGCAAGTATGCGGGACTTCGCGAAACCATTTGGGAAAAAGGCTTTCAAGGTGGACTCTCCGATTTATCTCCGGGGGTTGTTTCCTGGCTCGATAAGGCTATAGACACCTATTATAGGGGAAGAATCTACGAAATTCTTGCAAGAGCTGAAAACCCATCTTCTGAGCTTGCCCAAGAATGGCAAAGCTTAATGGAAGAAATGTATGGCGACGCAGAAGCTCGCAAGCAAGAAGTGATCGTCGCCGCGATGACGGACGAAAACGTGAACGTTGCGGCAAGGCAATGGCTGCAGCAATTTTCGAAATCGTAAATCAATACGTGGGTCTTGTTCATCCGACAAGACCCACATGATTGCTTCAGAGCGAGACAATTAAAAGAACGACGAGCTCTTACCGAAAGCTGTGTAGGAGGCATTAGGTGACAATCTTGGTTCTATATTGCCTTATGCAACTCCATTAATGATTATTTTTTTCCAGAAATATAAAACACTTTGTACATGATGTAATTTTTTGTTCCTTCAACTTCTTTGATCGCTCTCACGTAGTGCTCCATGAGCATGTCTATGAATTCATCCTTCAATTCCTCAGGAAGCTTATTAATATGGGCTGTAACCATCTTCACGAATTTTTTAAGCTCGTTAAAGGAATCAAAGTAGACGTATCTGTCTTCTGTGCGAATTTGGAAATCAGTAAAACCAGCCTTCTTCAGATAGGTCTCATATGCTTGATCGTCGATGACATTAGTGGGGTCTTCATAATCTACAAAAAAGCTCTGCCATTTATCTTGAGCGAGAAGCATTTCACGCCCCCCTTTCAGATAAGCATTGCGGTCCGTTACCACCAAAGAAAATTCGCCCCCAGGCTTCAGGTTTTTATAGATACAAGAAAAGGCAGACTGTTTATCCTTGACCCACTGTAAGGTGAAAAATGATAGAATTTTGTCAAATTCTACATTATAAAAAAACTTACTCGCATCACCAACTGTAAACTCCACATTGGGGAGCTCTCCAAAATCTCTCTGAGCCAGATCAATCATACCTTCTGATATATCAAATCCGTAAACAAAGCCTTCAGGAACTCTACTGGCAACATGCTTGGTGATTTTTCCTTCGCCGCAACCCACATCCAGTACAACATCCCCTGGATTGATCTTGAGCTTATCAATCACGGTCATAGCTGTTGTATATTGAAGTTTCACAGAATTGTTCTTGTATAGACCCGCATCCCAATGAGCGGGTTGAGAATTTGATGCGTGCGCACTAACGGCACTTAAAAAAGGCGCGCATAATATAACTCTCTTGATTGCTTTTAACATTTTTATGCTCCAAAACTATATTAACGATTGCTGAACAGGTAGGCTAAATATAATGTTGATGTTGCTTGGATAGACATACCAAAAACACGCATACTGAACCCACGATACAGGATCCCATCTGCGCTCAACATTTTAATGCGTTCTACTAAACTCTTTTTACCCTCTATACCTTGCTGAACTTGTTTTATTCTGAGGTTTTCAAATGGTGTAGCTATGATCTGGCTAATTCCACTGGCAAGAATGCTCGCGCTGTACATGCTCAAAGGCGTAGCCCCAAACAAGTTATGTGTATATCGATTTTGTATCCATTCAGTTAAAAACAGCATACAGGTAACTGTAGGAACAATCCGCATAGCTAGAGCTGGGTATTGCCGATATGAATCCGTTAAGACTTGTATACCCAAAGATTTCTTTGTTCCCAATTGTAGCATTGTTTTGACCTGCTCTGCAGGGGCAGAAAGCATTGTCAATAAAACCCCCGAACCCACAGCCCCACATAATTTGGCTGTCATCGGATCGAATGCACCATAAGTCATAAAAAGATTTTGGAAATAGCCATACCCAGCTATCGAAAGCGCCCGACAAGGAACAATAGCACTGGCGACCGGGATGTAACTTTTGAAGGTTTTTGCAGTATGTTTCCAGGTCAGGCTTTGTCTGGCAAATTGTGCTGCGCGATCAAATCGGCTAAGGCCTGCCTCGCTTTTTGTCATTATGTAGTTGGTCGCCAAAGTGTCCCAATAATGCACAACAAAGCTACCCATGTAAGACCCCATGACCGCTCCTGTGGCAAAATTACCTAAATTTGAAACAGACTGCATATAACCACCCCTCCTAGAGTCACTATCACCATCATTATATGATGCTTTAGCTGCGAAAGAATTTAGTATCAGGATGAGCATAAACATCATCCTCAAAATCAAAGCGCGCAATTTAAACCCTTAATATTTCTAAAAGATTCCTAAAGTTTACAAGGAGCACGCTAACACAGAACATCCCTCCGGAAAAGCAAAAATACTATAATTTATCTAGGTAAAAAATACGGATTGTTTTCTGAATCTTGGTGGAATAATATTGCTTGATAGGAATATTTTTTGCCGGAGAGTAAAGTGAGTCTCAGAGAATATATGCAGGACAACAAAACTGCCTTGGATGAAATCCCTTACTTAAATTTATCAGGTCAATCTGTATCTATGTACAGATTTCTAGGATCTTTACCTGAGGAGTATCTCCGGGTTTTGGATGTGATGAAGTATACACCTGAGCAGCTAAGGGGTATCTACAAAATACTGGATAGCATCGACAGCGGTGGTTTTGGCCATGGTCCCGTGAGCGTTAAATATAATCATTATCGTTTGCACCCACGCTATGTGAACACCCGAGACACAGGGGTCGTTAACTTATTGAACATAATGGCCAAACACTGCGACATAACTTCGGAAAGCGTTATCATAGATTTTTTAGCGGGCAGCGGCTATTTATCAAAAAAGCTGAAGCAATATTGGAGTAAAAGCCTACCACCTAAAGTCTTCGGAATCGATGTTTCCTCCAGTATGGTTCATCAAGCTGGGTTAAATGAGGAAATCGTGTTTAGAAGCTACCATGGCGGCCACTTATTTAAAGATAATTCCGCTGATTTTGCTATATCTTGTTATGGCACGCACCACATACCTTTTGAGGAACGCGACAATTTTGTAAAGGCTGCACATGATGTGCTGAAACCAGGCGGTAAATTCATCCTTCATGATTTTGAAGAGCAAAGCCCAACAGCCAGATGGTACAGCGATGTCATAGATAAATACCGTTTATGTGGACACCCTTATAAACATTTTGAACAGGCTGAACTAACCAACTTATTTAGTAAGTATTTTGCTGAAGTAGAAGTGGTGAAAGTTTATGACCCATTTGTGCTCGATGGTGAAGACCCGACAAAACTGAAACGGGAGTTTTTTGAATATCTCATTAATTTCTTCGCCCTGGAAAAGCTAATGAGCGCTCTGGAAAATGAAGACGAATGGAATGAGGCTGAGAAGGCAATTGAGGGAACATTTACGTTCCAGGATAACGATATGAATGGTTTGATTCAAAACTCAGCAGAGCAAGGCACCTTGTTCTCATCCGAAGATGTACCTATTGTTTCGAGAATAACAATATTGCCAAATAGTGATGGCTCCCATCGTTTGATTGCACCTCGCATTGCACTCGCAGGAATAGGATACAAAGATGCAGCATAAAAGAGATTTTCTTCTTGAAAATGGCTATGTGGTTTTCCCTGGCTTTCTAAGTCAACATAAATCTGAGGAATATAAAAACCGAGCCATTGAGACTCTTATGAATGAGGATGGCCATACGTTAAAGCCATCGACATTTCGAAACATGGACGAAATAGGTCGGATTCCATTTTCCACAGAAGTGACTTCGATATTAAAAGAGTTAACTCAAACATCCGTAACTTGCTATCCGAACACCACCATTCGACAGGATCTTTATATAAACTGGCATTGCGATGATGCTTTTTTAGGGGATCAAGTGATCGAGCAAAACAGATCCCTTCCTGAATTTCTGCAGTGCAATATCTATCTGCAACCCAACTCTATTGAAGTCGGTGGAGGTATAGACGTTTGTCTGGGATCGCAACATTTGTCTCACAAAGAAAAACGCGAAAAAATCGCTGGTGGTATTGATGATTTTACAAGTGTTATGACACAGGCGGGAGACCTTCTATTGTTTGATTACCGAGTTATTCATAGGAGCACACAACCAGCGCAAACAAATAACTTAGGCCCAAGGGTGGCCATTCAATGGACGACATCACGCACGGATCAGTACGCACCTCTGATCTTAGAATATTTCAATAAACGCCGGAATGAAAAACTGCACCTGTCCGATTTTACAAAACAGCGCGCATTGAGCTATTTCAATGATATGTTTGAAGTACAATACCCTTCTTTGTACCCGCAAGAAATTTGTGATCTGATTCATCAAAACAATATTACAATGGTAAAAAATCATGCAGCCTAGCACTCATGCTTTGAATCTCACCTCTATAGAAGAGGCCAGAAAAACGCGTAGCATTCCTCGGTATCTATTAACCTCCCTAGCAAACATGGGGGTTGAATATTTCTTTATGGTACCAGGAAAACTAATCAATCCCATCATGTCGTGTTATAAGCCGGGTACAAAAGAACAAATCATGCCCGTGCTCGCTGGCCATGAATCGGGAGCAGCCATGATGGCTGACGGTTATGCTCGTGCGTCTGAAACTCTTGGAGTGACCATCGTCATCGATGGGCCTGGTGCAATTAATACGGTTCCAGGTGTTGCAAATGCCGCTGCAGATGGTTCTCCTTTGATGGTTATCACGGGTTTAATCCCAAAAGATTTCCAGATGAAAGGTGCCATTCAAGATTCAAGCCCATCGGGTATTGATATGTCCGACATAATGAAGCCAATGACGGCCGCATCTTTCACCATTGAAAACGAAGTGGTTTTACCACGTTATTTTGAGTCAGCCATCAAAGAAATGTTTGGCAGTCACTATCGTCCAGCCTATTTTGGTATATCGAAAGATACATTGCTTAAGGAAACAGAATCGACTCCTGTTAGATCATTGGAGGAAGCGACTCATAGGGCTGAATATTGTGATTTAGGCGCCATTAGAACTATTTTTGAAACTCACATAAAAAATAATTCACGAGTCTGTTTTATGGTAGGTAATCGTTGCAACTCAAAAGATTTTGGCGAAGCATTGTCCGAATTTTCTCGTAAATACCAAATTCCCGTTGCCACCTCACCAAGCGCTAAGGGACTCATCCCCGATACGCAAGAGGCGGCTTTAGGTGTCTTCGGTTACTCAGGACACAAACGAGCCATTCAAACTATGTTATCAGATGACGTAAATACAATTATCTTCATCGGCTATGATTTTACGCAATGGACAACGCTCGCATGGCATGATGACTTGCCGAAAGGTAAAACACTTATCCAAGTTGACCGCGATCAAACCTACCTATCCAAGCACTACAAAGTGGATCATGGGGTAGTCGCCGACGCGAAAAGTTTCTTGAGCGCACTAGAGCTGATTGGACAACAAGATCTCGAAAATATGGCGCAAGAAAGGGGGCAATGGCTCAATGAACTTCGTCAGATAGACCGTTTATATGAACCAAACGATCAAGAAATACAAACCTCCCCCTTGCATCCTGCTCGGGTTGTACATCTGGCGCGGGAAGCCTTTCCCAAAAATGCCATTGCCGTTGCCGATGCAGGAGTCCATCGTTCGTTCGCCATTCACTATTGGGATACTTATGCGCCAAAAGAATTTTACCTATCGACCACCTTTGCGCCCATGGGTTGGGCTGTTCCGGCTGCCACAGGGGTCAGTTTTGCTAAGCCTGATCAACCGGTAGTCGTCTTTACAGGTGACGGTTGTATGTTGATGAGTGGCATGGAAATCCAAACCGCAGCCAAACACGATCTTAATATGACTTTTATCGTGATGAATAACGCTTATTATGGTGCCAGTTACTTCAATAACATTGAAAACATTGAGTATGTAACCAAGATACCAGATCATGATTGGGCCACGTTTGCCCGCGCATTTGGCTTGAGATCTGGCACGGCCCATAACGAGGAAGAACTCCAAGAACAATTGAAAATGGCTTCAGAACATCAAGGTCCCTATTTAATTGATGTGAAGTGCGATCATAAGGTACGAGCACCTGCTAAAGTTTATGTAGCTCAGTTAAAAACACTACCGGCTATGTAATTGTAGATAATGTTAAATTAGTAAAGGAAATATCATGTTACGTTTAACTAAATATGCTGCCATCTTTTGGATGGCCATGCACTGTCCTGTACTTGCATCTAGTGAAGATATGAATAATGATCCCCATCGGAGCCTATTGGCTCAACGGATTAATAGCTATGATCAATATGTGGCTTCACAAATCAACGAGAGTTCGCTTTCAAAGGTTGTTAAGGCTAGTTCTTCTGGTGCAATAGCCGTCACGTCCACTTCATTCATGTATTTTTTGGGACGAGACTTAAGCGATAACTTAATCGGTATATCTGGCCCAGGTTATGCCGTAGGTATCGTGGCTCAAGCGCCTGTAGCTTTCATTGTCTTCGACTTAACGCTAAAGAAGCTCAATCAAGTTTTACGCCATTTTAACCCCCACTGGCGTGACATTCGCAAGTCTACTCCCATGATGTGGGCAAAAGAAATTACTTACGAAACCGTAGGCCATGGGATTAGTTTTTTTCCTGGCATGATTGGCATTTATTATACCAATCAATATTGGCGCCCTCTGATTAGTAATGGAGTATGGGCCCTTATAGTGCCTACGGCTGTAGGTCAATGCATCCTTGGGCAAGGAGCGTTAGATGCACTTTACCGATATGCCTTAAGTTTTTCACAAGCCTATATTTTCAAATCTTGCCTGTCCGACGAAACCCTCACTCGTATGCGTGTGGAAGGTTTAATTGATAATTTTATCACTGAAGTAAAAGGTTATTCCGCTGAAGAAGTTCAAGATTTTTTGAGTGAGATTCGAGGTTCTAGGTATTCTCACCTTTTACATGCGAGCCCAGTAACCATAGAAACCCTTGGTCAGAAAATTGCACGGAATTCTATGGGTATTAGCGGTAGCATCGTTGGTCTGGTGGGCTCTTTCGCCACAATTGCAGCTACAAAAACAGGTGTAAAATGGTTGTTAACAGCTGGATTAGGTGTAAATACCGACACAGCAGATTCCGTTGCCACCGTATCTGGTTACTTCGGCGGATTTACGGTGGGCGCTATTCGGGGGTTAGGTGCGCGCAACACATTTCAAACACTCTATAGCTATTTTTCGAGGTGTTGTAATCCCAGGGCCGCTTCTATGAGCAAGAAACAAATTACAACGGATAGTATAGCAGGGGGATTAAGCGTTATCTCCTCTAGTTCGCGGATCAAGATTATACTAGATACAAATATCCAGGAACCTGCTCTGAAAGTAATTGTCATCGCAGCCAGCATCGCAGCCACATCGTCAACAGACTTTTATGGTCTTAAAGGTGTTATCGATGAAATCTTCCATGGCTCCGGTGAAAAACAATCAATCATTAAACTGCTCAACGGCATGAAAGCTGATCTATACCAACTCAAACCAAGCTTGGTTGCCGAAATAGAAATAGCAATGAGCAGACCTAAAGTCATCAATGAAGTTCTTGTTAATGACGATATATAAAGAACGCAGACATCCCTGTATCTGCGACGCACTTTACTTGTTTTTTTGTAAGAAAAAGTGCTACTTTTATATACAAGGAGTAGGTTATGTCTATCACGAATATATTGACAAAGAAGATCTCTAAACTGAGTGCAGGATCCATTTTCTGCGCCAATGATTTTTATAGTCTTGGCAGCAAAGGAGCTATAGACATTACCTTTCATAGGTTAGCCAAGGCTGGTGTTATCCGCCGGCTAGGCTTTGGCCTTTATGACAAACCTCTTAAGAGTCCGTTGTTAGGAGACCTAACCCCTAGCGTAGACTCTATTATAAAGGCTTACTCAAAAAGAACGGGCCAAATAATCACTATGGATCCTTTGAGCGCCGCAAATGCTTTGAATTTAACAACTCAAGTTCCTGCCCAAATGACCTTTCTAACCAATGGCAAATCGCATGTAATGCAGATCTGTGGACTTACCCTAAAGCTGGTTCATGCGTCACCCAAAATGCTGGCTGGTGCCGATACGCCCGTAGCTATTATAATCCAAGCTTTGCGTTATTATGGGTCTAATGATATGCCTGATAAAGATCTGAAGGCTTTGGTTGGGCGCTTATCAGATAAAGATATACGGACTTTGCAGTCCTTAAGAAATTCAACGTTGCAACAGATAACAACAAAAATTGACCGGATCGTTTCCCATGCCACAGTTCATTAAATTAAGCCAACCTGAGAAAAATGAGCTGATAGTCAGGGCCTCATCAAAGCTCCACATTTCCCCCGTTCTTGTGGAAAAAGATTTTTGGGTAAGTTGGCTGTTAAACAAAATCTTTCAGCACGAGATATCAAAGGACATTACCTTCAAAGGCGGTACCTCCCTTTCTAAATGCTATGGCATCATATCGAGATTTTCGGAAGATATTGACCTTACAATTGATAGAAAGATCTTTAATAACCCTGAGAATGAGGGGAGCCTTTCCAATAAAGGCCTGCAACGCCTTATTGAATCAAATGATAAACATGCATCTGACTTCGTGAATCAAATCTTTAAGCCCATACTAGAGAGCATCTTTACCTTAGAACTTGGGGAGGTTGGCTGAAGGATAACCCCCGATGAAGATGAACCAAAAAATCTGAGGTTCCATTATCCTTCGGGCATAAGTACAACAGATGATCCATATGTAAAGCAGTCTGTCTTGATAGAGTTGGGAGTGCGGGGCGAAATCAATCCGCATCTGAGCGAACCCTAAATCACGAGTTACTCACACTAAAAGATAAGGGAATTATTAATTCTCAAGGGCAAACCAGGAAAAAGGTTTGGTTTATCGTGAAACGTCCCTAAAAAGATGTACCCTGCCTTCAATTCCCGCAACATTCCCGCAGCATTCCCGCAAAGTTGATGACAGGTGATTTTCGAATGAAATGCTAGTCTTTTTGTAGTGTGCTTGTGCTATCCTATACATTGAGAATGTTGGCTAGTGATGAGGAATTAGAATCCAGCAACCTCCGGAAGAGTCAGGCAGACTTTTAATCGGACCAGACCTGTTCAAAAGTTGAATCCTGAGAAATACCTTTGTTTGGCATGATGTTAGGACTGTTATTCACGCATATATCCCCAGGATTTGTGGATATGTACTACCATGACTGGCAGGACTACCCATACCTCAACAGCCGCTCTCCATTTCTCTCGAATTCAGTCAGACTGCTCTCGGATTCATCGAATTGATCAAGACTATAGCTTAGAAATCCTAAAAGCCTTGTTGCCTTCTTGAAACATTCAAAGCCTGAGTAAACTGCACCCCTCTGTCTAGACCATTTTTCTAGAAGATTAAGTGAGACTTTTTCCTTTCTTCCACTACCCTATACAAGAAAGCAGTGGTTGATGTTGAGCCTGTGGGTATGTGGGTAACTTGCTT
>JAGOMX010000029.1 GCA_017993335.1 Alphaproteobacteria bacterium
TTCCGTGCTCTAATTAAATGTCCATACCTTGATAATTTACCAAAAAAAAGCCTTAATTTAGGGCCAAAGGATTTATTGCCTCTAATTTTGTTCATTTGTTGAAAAAAACTAGCGGGAATAGCTGCAAGCTCACAATAATACTAGAAATTTCTGATATAAATGATTAGAATGCACAGCATATAAATAAGAGAGACATTCAAATGACAACTGTATTATTGGTTATCCACTTTTTTATCGCGGCGTTTTTAGTGGGCGTCGTTCTGATTCAACGGAGTGAAGGCGGAGCCTTGAGTGGTTTAGGTGCGGGGGGCGGTATGATGTCTGCGCGCGGCACGGCCAACTTGCTCACACGGGCGACAGGCATTCTGGCGGCTATGTTTTTTGCCTCTAGTTTGTTGATTGCAATTGTGGTGCGCAGTCCAGATTCAGGCAAATCTGTTATTTTAGAAGATCATAAAAAAGTTGAGGCCGCTAAAGAGGCTGAGGCCTTGGCCCCAGAGTCTAAATCAGAAGCGGCCCCCATGGTTGCGCCAGCTCCTCATACAGAGGGTGAAGCTGTCCTTGTGGAAAATCCAGAGGCAAGCGCGACTCAGGGCGAACCCGTTGCCGCGGCGGTTCCCGCAAAAGGTGTTGAGTCTGATGTAAAAAATTCCAAAGAAAACAAAAAATAAGGATTTTGTTTTCTTATGCCGGTCACAAATCTAGCACAAAAATTCGGGCGTCTGACAGAATATTGGACGCCTGAAACATATGGAGAGGTGGGAAACGTCTTCATTAAATTGGTAAAAGTAAAAGGCGACTATGTCTGGCACGCCAACCGAGAGGAAGATAAGGTCTATATGGTCATAAAAGGCCAACTGCGCCTAAAATTCCGCGAGTCTGCCGATGTGGTAATCGATGCTGGCGAATTCTATGTCTTGCCAAAAAACACAGAACACCTACCCACAGCCCCACAAGAATCCCATGTGCTTCTCATTGAACCCAAATCCGTGGATATGATCTCAGAAAAAGACAGCGCCGTCACAGAAATCTTCATGCCCGAGATCGGGTTCTTATCCGAATAGGTTAAAACTCATCCGATTGTCAGTGCGGGGATTATGATGCGTCTTGATGATAAACGTCCTCAATTCCGCGTCCCCGCTTGTCCTGCATGTGAAGCAGTGCTACATAAACAATGTAGCGGCTGCGCCGCGCTTATTGCGCTGGACACCTGCCTTCGCAGGTGTGACAGGTGTGGGGTGTGTGACAGGTGTGGTGGTGCTGCTCTCTTAAATTTTTTCATGCATACCCCCTGCAGGATCTCATCCAGGGCCTACGCATAAAACCCTGTCATACCTGCGCAGGCAGGTATCCAGCGCAAATGTGAGGCGAAGCCTCTGCTATACATTCTTTTTCAAATAAATTCTAGACCCAAAGTATTTTATAGTACAAATCATCCCACTCTGGGTTTTGTTTTTCTATTAAATTAATTTTCCATTCCCTCTTCCATTTTTTTATTTGGTGTTCCCGACGAAGAGCCTCATGCACATACTTATAGGGCTCCACATAAACAAGTTTATCGACATCGTATTTTTTTGTAAAACCCCCTACCAATTTTTGCTTATGAGTATAAATGCGTTTTGATAAATCACCTGTAACACCTGTATAAATTGTACCGTTTCTATCAGAACAAAGAATGTACAAATAGAATTCTCGCATTTCCTTATTCCCTCATTTTTTATTCACAATAAACCATAATCAAAAGTTTTTTTCAGTTTTTTTTCGTCAAACCATTAATTCCGCTTCCTCGCTTGTCCTGCATGTGAGACAGTGCTGCATAAATACTGTAGCGGCTGCGCCGCGCTTATTGCGCTGGACACCTGCCTTCGCAGGTGTGACAGGTGTGGGTGGTGCTGCTCTCTTAAATTTTTCATGCTGAGGTTCTGCAGGGGCTCGTTCAGGGCCTATGCATGAAAATTTCACAAAGCCCTGTCATACCTGCGCAGGCAGGTATCCAGCACAACATGTGCCTCGAAGAGGCTCAATATTTCCTTGCTTCTTGTGGCATTGAAATAAAGGGAGGGCTGCTGTGCAGCGCTTTGTTGCGCCTTCGCGGGAATGACAGGCGGCGAAGAATATTTATCAGTTATTTTATGGGATTGGTATAAGTCCGTGCTTCGCCAGACTTATCTCCCACAAGGGGAGATGAGGGTTTGGATGACTAAGATTAAAGTGAATCACTTTAGTGTGCGAAGTTGTGGTGGTGTTGTATATTGAGTGCTGGAAAAGCTGCGAGCAGTAACTCTATTTCACGGTTGTAAACATTTATGAAAGACGAATTATGCTCTATTAACGTCCTTAAAGTGTTGATATACAAGGTGTATTCATGCAATCTTCCTTCAAGGTCCTCTCTTCTATGATGTGCATAGATGTTATATTCAGGATGAGATGGGTTATCTATTATTTCCAATAATCGCATTACACCTTGTATCCTTCCTGAATATTCTCTCATCTGACCGTTAAACTCACGAGTACTGTTCTGGAAATATTTAATTTCATTGGTGATGTAGGTTTGATATTCTGTAGGGTTCTTTCTGGCGTGTTTTTGTTTTTGTGCCAGATCTTGGAGTGTTCTTTGTGTTTTCTCTTTGAGTATTCTTTGGGTTGCACGTTCTTGTTCTAATTTTACCCTGTCATCTTCGATTCTTTTTAGAAGATCAGATATCCTAACTGCAGATGACTCCATAAGCATAAGCGCGGGAGGCGTGCCTTCGTCGCCGTCATAATCTGTAGAAAAGTAAGTTTTGAAAGCATCTTGATAAGATACTTGCTTAACTTCAGGATTGGGGGCTTCGCTAGCGGTGATGGCTGTGCGTGGGGATGTATTATCTGCGGCAGGATTAATGTCGCTACAAAAAGCACTGTTGGCTAACAAAGTTGAAAAGCTTAGAGCTACTAAAAGTTTATTCGATATCATTTTAACATTCCTAATTAAATTTAAACATAAGAACGATCTTATAACATAACCGCTCAATACAGATGTAGTGTTTTTTTTTTATTTTTCAAGTATTTTTTAAATTACATAAAAAATAAATTAACATGGGCTTATTTCTATTGTAAATCTTCAGATGCATCCTTAAGGCTTTTCCGGTGCAGGGTGGTTTTTTCTTAATTGTTGATTTTGTTTCAAGGTGTCTTCATGGCTTTGGTCAAAGGCGTTCATTTCTTGTTGGATTTGCTTCGTGTCTATGGGGGTTGGTTTGTCAGGGACGCTGTGGAGGTCGGGGTGCGGTTGATTTGTGTCTGTTTGACGGCCAGTGACTTTTGTACCGATACAACCTGTCAGTAGACTGCAGGACAATAACGTTAGTATTAGATGTCTCATATTCATAATCCTTTTTTTAGTAGGCTGGCCAGCTCAATGGCTCCGTAGCTGAGTATGCCGTCGGCGCCAGCTCGTTTGAAGGAAAGGGCTGTTTCGTAGAGGCAGCTATCAAAATCTAGCCATCCTTGCTGGCTGGCAGCTTTCAGCATGGCATATTCGCCGCTGACTTGATAGGCAAATGTCGGTACGCCATAGGTATCCTTGACGGCCTTAACCACATCCAAATAGGGAAGGCCAGGTTTTACGATAACCATGTCGGCACCTTCTGCGATGTCTTGAGCCACTTCTCTTAAGGCTTCTAGGCTGTTGCGGGGGTCTATTTGATAGCTTCTCTTGTCGGCCAAACCTAAACATTCTTTTGAGCCCACAGCATCGCGAAAGGGGCCGTAAAAGTTGGAGGCATACTTCGCGGCGTAGGACATGACGGCAATGTCTTGGAAATTCTTCTCATCTAGCCTTTTTCGAATGGCGCCGATGCGTCCATCCATCATTTCTGATGGGGCTATAATGTCGGCTCCGGCTTCGGCTATAGTTATGGCGTAGTCTGAGATGATTGAAACGGTTTCATCATTAAGGATTACACCATCTCGTACAATGCCGTCCTGGCCATGAGATGTATAGCAATCCAGCGCAACGTCAGCGATAACGCCCATATCCGGGAAGTTAGATTTAATCCGACGGATAGCCTCACAATATATGTTCTCCGGTGATAGCATCTCAACGACATTGGCCAGGCGTTGGTCTGGGCTGAAATATGGAAAGAGGCATATGGCTGGAATCTTTGCCTCAGAAGCCACCGCAACCTGTTGTAATAACGCGTCCACATCATAGCGTTCGACACCGGGCAGTGAATGAATGGTTTTGGGGCTGTTGTGGTCGCGAATAAATAAAGGATAAATGAGGTCTTTTTCCGATAGATTTGTTTCGGCGACTAGGTCCCTAAGCCAAGCGGATTGGCGGTTTCGGCGTAATCTCGTCGTTGGAAATTGCCCTGTCATGGGGTGTTGCCATTTAAGTGTGGTCATATTTTTCTCGTTATTTTCCATACTTTGTGATAGCACATCTTGGTGGGGTGAGTAAATTAGACACTTGACGGACACAATTGATGTGAATGAAAAAAAAGAGTATTTTTTATCTCGATGATAAACCCATATGCGTGAGCAAAATTTTTTGTTAGTGTAATAAGTTGTAAAAAATATTTATGGAGAATTGCCTTGCCCCATTCAGCTGTTAAAGCGAAAGTGCAACAAGCTCAGCCGATGCCAGAGATTGAGTCTCTTGATTTATCGGTACAAAGCCGTGGTGATATGGATGCCCGTGAGGCTTCCACGTACAATCGTTGGCGTCTGCGCATATTGATGGCAACTATGTTTGGTTATGCGACTTTTTATATGGTGCGTTTGAATTTTAGTGTCGCCATTCCCACGTTACAGGCGGAATTTGGTTATTCAAAAACCCAGCTGGGCCTTGTCATTACAATTTTTTCGGCTATTTATGGATTCGGTAAATTCTTCAATGGTTATTTTAGTGATCGATCCGATGCTCGTTATTTCATGACGATAGGTCTTGTGGGGTCGGCTATTGTGAATTTATTCGTCGGCTTTGGTGAGGGTTTGATGTTTTTTGCTGTGTGTTGGGGCGTTAATGCATGGTTTCAATCTATGGGGGCGCCTCCGGTCGTTCGTTTGCTGACGCATTGGTTTAGTCCTAAAGAGCTGGCAACTAAATGGGCCATATGGAATTGCTCGCAGCCCGTAGGCGGGGCTATTATTTACGTATTTGCTGGTTATTTGATTGCCAATTATGGATGGCAATCTGCTTTTTATGTTCCGGCTATTCTATCTTTAGGTGTGGCGATTCTTTTGTTTAATCGATTGCGTGATACGCCCCAGAGTCTTGGTCTTCCCCCGGTAGAGGTGTATAAAAATTTAGTGCATAAGGATGATTATCAAGAGGAAGAGCACATCGGGGGTAGGGAGTTTATTAAATTAGTCTTTGCAAGTAAAACCCTTTGGTATGTATGTATCGCCAATATGTTTTTATATGTGGTCCGCATGGGGGCGTTTACATGGGCGCCTACGTTCTTGCAAGAAATGAAGGGGAGTTCTTTATCTGCCTCTGTTTGGCAAAGCGCTGGATTTGAAATTGCTGGTTTGACGGGTGGTTTATTTGCCGGTTGGTTGTCAGATAAAGTTTTTGCCGGCAAGCGTGGCCCTGTCAGTGCAATCTTTATGGGATCTTTAGCGTTCTTATTGTTCTATTTCTGGAAAATGCCAGCCGGTTATATGTGGGTTGATACGATTGCTATGATTGGCGTAGGTTTTCTCGTCTATGGTCCGCAAATATTAGCGGGCGTTGCGGCGGCGGATTTTGCCTCTAAAAAAGCAGCCGGTTTGGCCAATGGTTTGATCGGTGTCTTTGGATATCTAGGTGCCTCTGTCAGCGGCGTAGGTATTGGCCATATTGTTGATTTATGGGGTTGGTCCGGTGGATTTATCTTCTTTATCGCCAGCGCGATTATGGGAACAATATTCTTTGCTTTGACATGGAACCAACGGGCTAAGGTATTGGATACGAAGTCAAAAAATGGGTGACTTATATATAAAAAGTGTAAGGGGTGATCCAAATAAAGTTCAGGGCCTACGCATGAAAAATTTAAGAGAGGAAGTGCCGCTCACACCTGTCACACCTGCCTTCGCAGGTGTGACAGGTTCTGTGTATTTTTCATGCGTAGGCCTTGAAATAAAGTTTGACAGATATGGGGAATCGAGGCACACTCTAGCCATAAGAGTTAAGTGATTGAGTTAATGCAAAAAACTTATCTCGATGTGTTTTTTTTAGTTATTTGTATGTTTTTAAGAAACATGAAATTGTTCATTTAGTGGAGAAAGAAGGATGAATTACGCAGGTGACGTGGTTTACCCCGTTGAAGCAGATCAGGATGCCGGTGACCATAATTGCGAAACTATGGAGTGCATCGTTAAATGGTTTAATCCTGTTAAGGGATTTGGATTTGTTGTTCCGAAAGCTGGGTCTGAAGATATATTCCTTCATTTTTCTGTCGTAGATGCCGCGGGTTTTCAGCACTTAGGTGCGGGGACTGAGCTTTTATGCGTAGTTATGGATGGACAGGCTGGCCGGCAGGTAAAAGAAATTTCCGAGGTCCGCTCGAAGATCGAGGGTTTTGAGGCCAAGGGCCCGAGTTCCGTTTCCAATCGTTCCTTGCAAGAGATGTATGGCATTGTAAAATGGTTTAACGCGATTCGTGGATTTGGGTTTGTTATGCCTGAAGATTCCGACCGGGAAATTTTTGTACATTCCAGTGTCTTGCGTCGTAATGGGTCAGATAAGCTGCAGCCCGGCGAGCGTGTGCGGATGCAGGTAGCTTTTACGGATCAGGGGCCTCAGGCTTGGTCTGTAACGGTGATGAAAAATCAATTCGGCGCGAATAGTAATAGACAAGAAGACGAAAACGACTATTTCCCATACGCCTAAAAGGTATCGACACCAATAGATTCACTTTCATGCTGCACCTTTTTCTGAGGTGCAGCATTTTTATTTTTCAGCTCATACCGATAGAGCGTCTCATATCCTGTATCGATTCGATGCATTAAGGCGATGGTTTTTACTTTAAAATCAATTTTCCTGAAATTTTTATGCATGAATTCATAAGTGAGGGCGTCTTGAATTTCTGTTCCTGCGCTTTTGCGTATGGTTTGCAGTTTTGTGTGGGGCAGGAAATCCGGGTGTTTTTCATTGAAGGCGAAATGAGTGTGCTGCGTCAATAAATCTTTTGCCACCTCCCTTAGGTTTAAAAACGTATCGTAGGGTCCGTGTTGGATGCATAGCATGTGTTTAAACTCTCCCAGGACGATCGGTTTTTCCACATGGGCTTGGAAAACAGGAAAGTTTTTTAATCCTTTGAACGCATTGACGATGCTGCGTCTTTCCGTGTGATGGACATCTTGGATATATCCAATGGTGATATGAAGGTTCTTTTTAGATTCCAGTCGCAGGAATTCTTTAAAGTCGAGTAGGTACAGTTTTCGAGCAAAAAGTTGTTTAATATCCTCATCGAATTCGATGGCGAGAAAAATATTTGTGATTGTGCTGTTTTTTGTATTCATTTTTCTCCTTCAATTCGCTATTGTCCCTAATATGAATGATGCAACAGAAACACTCTCAATAAAAGCCTTAACCTTCATCGCCTCGCGAGAAGATTTGCTGGATCTATTTATAGATGCTTGTGGGATCACCGTGAATGATCTTTATGAAAATGCGGAGGCCCCTGAAGTATGGGCCGCTTTGCTGGACTTTATCTTATCAACGGATGTGATCTTGTTTGATTTTTGTGATAGCACGGAATACACATCTCAAGATATCTGGCGTGCACGTAATGACTTGCCCGGTGCGCCTTCTGACCAGATGATCTCAACTTAATATCTATGAAATAAAAAATAAGACGACTTGGAGTTTTAAATGGAATTGACGCGTGAAAATATTTTAAGAGTCGCTAAGTTGGCGCGGCTGAACGTACCGGAAGATCGTATTGAGCCTTTGCGCCAGAATCTAAATCATATTATGGAATGGATTGAGACGCTAGACGAGGTTGATGTGACAGGGGTTGAACCCATGTTCAGTGTGAATCTGACGGAAATGCGCCGTCGCGCGGATAAGGTTACGGATGGTGGAATCGCTAAGGATATTGTCGCGAATGCACCGGGTGGTGGCCAATATAATATGTTTTCTGTACCTAAAGTTGTGGAGTAAGGATTATGAATGAATTGCTATCTTTATCCTTAAGTCAGGCTCGCGATAAGCTTTTGAAAAAAGACTTTACGGCCGTTGAATTAACGCAAGCTTTTATCCAACAAATGGCCGATACCCGTAGTTTGAATGCGTACATTACGGAGACACCTGAGTTGGCGATGGAACAAGCGGCTTTAAGTGATAAGCGTATTGCTTCTGGGTCTGCAGGGATTATGGAGGGGCTGCCCATTGGTATGAAAGACTTGTTTTGTACAAAGGGAACTCTAACGACAGCAGCGTCCAAGATATTGGATAATTTTGTTCCCACCTATGAATCAACGGTCAGTCAGAACCTTAAAAACGCCGGAGCTGTTTCTTTAGGTAAAACAAACCTGGATGAATTTGCGATGGGGTCGGGAAATCTAACCAGTGCATTCGGCGTGGTTGAAAATCCTTGGAAGAGACTTGGTGATACGACAAAATTGGTGCCTGGCGGTTCATCCGGTGGATCTGCGGCAGCGGTGGCGGCTCGCTCTTGTTTGGCGGCAACGGCAACGGATACGGGTGGATCCATCCGTCAACCAGCTGCTTTTTGTGGTCTTGTGGGGATTAAGCCTACCTATGGTCGTTGTTCACGTTGGGGTGTGGTAGCGTTTGCTTCATCCTTGGATCAGGCGGGGCCTTTAACTCATACGGTGCGTGATGCGTCTATTATGCTTGAGGCCATGGCGGGATTTGATCCCAAGGATGCTACATCTGTCGACATCTCTTTGCCTCATTATGAATCGCAATTAACCGGCAAGGTGAGGGGGCTGCGCGTGGGGATTCCTAAGGAATATCGAGTAGACGGTATGCGCGGGGAAATTACCGACTTATGGCAAAAGGGTATGGATTGGTTGAAGCATGAAGGGGCTGAAATCATCGATATCTCATTACCGCACACGAAATATGCGTTACCCACGTACTATATCCTTGCACCAGCCGAAGCCTCCTCCAACTTAGCCCGATATGATGGCGTGCGGTATGGTCACCGTATGGAGGGCGAAAGCTTAACGGATTTGTATGAGTTAACCAGGGGTAATGGTTTCGGTGCCGAGGTACAACGTCGCATAATGATTGGTACGTATGTATTGTCAGCCGGATTTTATGATGCCTACTTTGTAAAAGCGCAGAGGGTGCGGCGATTGATTGCTCAGGATTTTGAAAATGCCTTCACGCAAGTGGATTGTATTTTAACACCAACGACGCCGACGGCTGCATTTTCCTTGGATAATCCGCCAACGGATCCGGTTGAGATGTATATGAATGACGTGTTGGCTGTGCCGGCTAACTTGGCAGGGCTGCCAGCGATATCGGTGCCGGGTGGATTGACAAAGGATGGTTTACCTTTGGGCTTGCAGCTGATCGGTAAGTCATTTGATGAGGTAACTCTTTTGAATGCGGCGCAGGCTATTGAAATAGCGGCAAACTTTCAAGGACAAGTTTTGGAATTAAGGAAGGCATCATGAGCACATACGTACAAGGTTCCACTGGCCCGTGGGAAGTCGTTATTGGTTTAGAAGTACACGCACAGGTTTCCTCTGAATCCAAGCTATTTTCGGGAGCCTCTACAGAGTTCGGCGCGGAGCCCAATAGCCAAGTGTCTTTGGTGGATGCGGGTTTTCCGGGTATGTTGCCGGTGATAAACGAATATTGCATTCGCCAGGCGATCAAGACGGGGCTTGGCCTGCACGCGCAGATTCATGAGCATTCGGTTTTTGATCGTAAGAATTACTTTTATCCGGACTTGCCTTCAGGGTATCAGATCTCCCAGTTCAAGCATCCTATTGTTGGGGAAGGTCATTTGAATATTGATCTGCCGGATGGGAGTGTGAAAGCCATTGGAATCGAACGGATTCATCTCGAGCAAGATGCGGGTAAGAGTATACATGACATGCATCCGTCAAAGACGTTTATTGACTTAAATCGCTCCGGTATAGCTTTGATGGAAATTGTGACGAAGCCAGATATATCCAGCCGTGAAGAAGCGATGGATTTTGTGAAGAACTTACGTTCTTTGCTGCGATACTTGGGCACTTGCGATGGAAATATGGAGCAGGGCAGTATGCGTGCAGACGTAAACGTTTCCTTGCGCCGACCTGGTGAAAAACTAGGGACTCGTGCAGAAATAAAGAATGTGAATTCCATTCGTTTCATGGGGCAAGCCATCGATTTTGAAATCCAACGGCAAATGGAAATCTTGGAGGAGGGCGGAGAAGTTATCCAAGAAACGAGACTCTTTGACCCAACACGCCTGGAAACCAGAAGCATGCGTTCCAAGGAAGAGGCTCATGACTATCGCTATTTCCCCGATCCGGACTTACCTCCTTTACGTGTGACGCCCGAGTTAATCGAAGAAATTAGAGGGACTCTGCCTGAATTACCAGAGGCAAAAAAACAAAGATTCGTAAAAGATTTAGGGTTAAGTCCCTATGATGCGGCGGTGTTGGTGTCGGACTCTGAGTATGCAGATTATTACGAACGAGCTCTAGAGGCTTCTAAGCAAAAGGATGATAAAACACCAAAGGTAATAGCCAACTGGATCACCAGCGAACTCTTCGGTGCCATGAATCGTGACAGCCTTAGCATTGGGGAATCAAAGATTACATCTCAAGATCTGGCCGAATTAGTGGATTTAATCACAGCCGGGACAATTTCCGGTAAAATAGCCAAGGAAGTATTTGCCACGATGTGGGAGTCCGGTGCGCATCCAGCTCAAATCGTAAAAGATAAGGGGCTGGAACAGGTCAGCGATGATTCAGCTATTCGTGCTTGCATAGCAGAAATCATGAAAGCCAATCCCGCGATGGTTGACGAATACCGCTCCGGCAAAGACAAGCTCTTCGGCTTTTTCGTCGGCCAAACCATGAAGGCCATGCAAGGCAAAGCCAACCCACAAATGCTGAATGATGTGCTGAAGGAAATGTTGGGGTAGGTTGAGTCTCATAAGGGGAGAGTCGAATCTAAACACTTTTTAGACCGAATTCTATAATTAATACCTTTTACCCTAAATTAAGTATCACTACCCCCGTCATGCTGAGTGCGGCTCCGCGCCAGCGGAGTTAGCGAAGCATCCAGGACCATAAGTGCCGCAATGGCGGCTCTTTATAATCTATATAGAGCCACTAAAGTGGCACTTGTGTGCCTGGATCTTTCACTTACTCCGCTGCCGCGGAGCTGCGTTCAAGATGACTGGGGTTATGATACTTATTTTATAGTAAATGTTTTTTAAAAAATATTATCCCCTTGAATTTAATATTTTTGTTCTTATGTATGTCTTATTAAGATGTAATATTTATATTGAATGATTCAAAATGAGTAAATTTTTTACGGCTGTTTTATTTTTTATATTCACACTAAGTGTAGGGCAGGAAGCCTTAGCTTCCGATGCTTCTCGTATAAAATGGCCTGGGGATTTAGCTAAGTCATATGCACAAGAAAAATTACCGATGATCGATAAAGCTCAGCCGATAGCTAAAGAATCGGTTATAGACAAGAAAATTGAAAAAGAAAGGCAAGCGCTTCAAGTTAGCTTTTTAATTTTGTGCGCGAGAAACTTCTCACGCGAATCATCATGGTATCTCATGGATAAAAAGGTCCTGAATAAAATTCTGAGATTAAGCCATAATAGTGATTTTATCCTGCCGGATAATGATATGCCCTATGAACATCGCTTTGAATTTTTAGACAAGTGTTTGGAACTTAGCCGTCTTATGCCTTTTAAACGGTTGGTTAATTTATATTTTGATTTCTATCGCAATGAAGAAGATTACATGAAAGTAGTGGCTGTAGAAAATGAAATCATTTCCCACTCAGGTTACAATCTTGAAACTATAGAGTGTATAAATCAAGATGCTGATATTCATATAAGCTTTTTAGAGACCATTGCACAAAAATGTAAGAATTTAAAAAGTTTAAAACTTGCCGATGGGGTGAGTCAAAGCGTCGATCCAAAGGATGACAGAATTGAAAAATCCCTTTTGGGTATATTTCAAAATAATCCACAGCTAACAACTTTTGTATTTGAAACGGCAGGTTTATTGAACGTCTTGAAATCTAATGCTTATCTGCGCCGCGCATTGATGACGAGAATCAAGACTCTTGCTATAAGATTAGACCTCGAAGTATCTGCATTGATGATTGAGGCTGCGGGAGGAGAATCTTGTCTAGAAAGTTTAGATTTGCTCTTGGGAGATGTTAATTTGGATGGCTTTACTCCTTTCTTTAAGGTTTGTGGACATTTAAAATCCATAAAGACAGAAGGAACTCTCTCTTTAGATTTTTGTACAGGCCTAGCCTCTTCTTGTCCAGAGCTATCTAAGATCGATTTTTCTGATACATGTTATCCTCAAGAACACGGGGATTTCGGTAATGTATTGATTCGCTGTATAGCCAATAACTTTAAAAACCTTAAGGCATTATATTTACCAGATGCTTTTACGGAAGATATAACAGATGCATCTATTCAGGTTCTTATAAACCACTGTAAAAGGATTGAGGTACTTTCAATCCCTCATTCAGGTATAAGCGAGGCTGGCGAATCCGCTCTTCGAAAGGAATGTAGGAAACTATGGATATGTGATATTAGGTAATTAAATTATACATATAACTGTATAGAGCCAGGGGCAATGAAGGTCCCTGGCTTTTACAGCAAATGGATCTATCTTTTTTGGGATACGTATCTGGGTACGTATTGCAAATACGGCCGAATGATTTAAAAATAATCAAATGAATTTGATGGTGTGTCGAATGTTATAGTAAGTCAAAACGTGCTTTTCGTATAGTCTATGATGAAAATTAGCCCTGTAATATTCCATCCACAATCACAATAATTCTATCCATACGTGCAGCCAGATCTGGATTGTGTGTGGCGATGAGAGCACCTACTTTTAGGTCTTTTGCCATGTGGGTGAGCTCCGCAAAGACAGTTTCGGCTGTTTTTGAATCGAGGTTGCCTGTGGGTTCATCGGCGAGGAGTAGTTTGGGATGATTTGCCAGGGCTCTGGCGATGGCTATTCTTTGTTGTTCTCCACCGGAAAGTTCGGTGGGGCGGTGATCTAGGCGATGCTTTAAACCCATTTTTTCGATCAGGTCTATAGCCCTTTTTTCGGCATCCTGTCGATGGATCTTTTGAATAATTTGTGGCATAACTACATTTTCTAGAGCCGAAAAATCGGGTAGCAAGTGGTGAAATTGATAAACAAAACCAATGTCTTGGCACCGAATTTTTGTGCGTTGATTATCATTTAAATTCTCTGCTGCTTGTCCTTGAATAAGGACCTGCCCATGGGTTGGCTTTTCTAATAGGCCAGCAATTTGCAGCATCGTTGTTTTTCCGGATCCCGAGGGTCCGACAAGGGCGACGACTTCGCCTGGATGGACTTGTAAGGATATACCTTTAAGAATTTCAAGGCTATTTTCCCCTTGTATAAAGGAGCGTTTGACGTTTTTCAGTTCCAGTACCGGGACTTGATTATTCATAGCGTAAAGCCTCCACAGGGTCTAAACGGGCCGCCCGCCAAGCCGGATAAATAGTGGCTAAAAAGGAGAGGGTGAGGGCAATCCCTATAACCAATAAGACCTGTGTAGGGTCCATTTTTGAGGGGAGCTTAGATAAATAGTAAATTTCCGGGCTAAACAATTCCGTCTGGCTTAAGGTTTGAATCCATTGCCTTAAGGTTTCAATGTTTGAGGTAAATAATAGGCCCAGAATAACCCCGGCCAGCGTACCCGCAATACCCGTGCTGGCGCCGGATAAAAAGAATATGCGCAAAATAGATCCGCTACTGGCGCCCATGGTTCTTAAAATGGCAATGTCACGACTTTTGTCTTTTACCAACATAATCAAGCTGGATATAATATTAAAAGCCGCAATCAAAATGATGAGAGTTAAGATAAAAAACATCACATTTCGTTCAACTTTCAAGGCGTCAAAGAACGTGGCATTTTGCATTTGCCAGTCGGAAATAAAATATCCATCCTGAAATATATCGATGATCTGGTCTTTTATCTGTGCAACGTTATCAGGATTTTCCAAAAAGATTTCAATGCCCGTCACACCCTCGCCTAACTCAAAAAAGCTTTGTGCACCTTTGACGGACATAAAGATAGCTGCGCTATCGTACTGATACATACCCACCTCGAAAATGGCTTTTATGGTAAAGGGGCGCATGCGTGGAACCGTCCCAAAGGCGGTCATTGTGCCTTTTGGCGAAACAAGTGTAAGGGAATCTCCCGGTACGACGCCGTATTTCTGGGCGAGTTTACTGCCGATGGCAATAAAGTGTCCATCATCGAAACCCTCTAAACTACCCACGCGGATGTTGCTTTGAATCGCTTTGCGATCAGACAGATCTTTTGCGGAAATACCATGAATAAGGACGCCGGAGGCTAAATTCCCCTTTAAAATCATGGCTTGTTTATCAATAATTGCGTTGAGGCTTTTTATGCCGGGTTTGTCTTTTACCTTGGCTAATAAAGGTTCATAGTCTAAAAGTGTTTCGGTTGTTGCTGGATATACGTTGATGTGACCACTAAATCCGAGGATTTGCTTTGTGAGTTCTTCGCGGAATCCATTCATGACCGACATAACAATAATCAGGGTTGCCACACCTAGGCATATGCCCATGACGGAAAACCCTGCAATAACAGATATACCTTTTTCTTTCCGACGGGCGCGTAAATAACGAAATGCAACTCGTCTTTCAAAAAAATCAAACATGTTAAATGTAATCTTTCATGTGATTGACGAGGATTTCCATGACTTCATCCACTTTTACATCTTCGCGGATGCCGGTGCTCCGGTTTTTAATTTCGACGGTGCCAGCTTCAAGGCCCTTGGGGCCAATGATTAATTGCCAGGGAAGGCCGATCAAATCCATGTCTGCAAATTTAACGCCCGCGCGTTCATTTCGGTCATCATATAGGGCCTCAATACCGATATCCTGCATTTGCTGATAAAACTGCTCACATGCCGCATCACAAGCTGAATCCCCTTGGCGTAGGTTGATAATGCCCACATGATACGGTGTGACGGACATGGGCCAGATGATACCTTGTTCATCGTGAGAAGCTTCGATAATGGCGGCGACAATCCGCGACACGCCGATACCATAACATCCCATATGGACAATCGTGGGTTGGCCATCTTTATCGGCGACTTTGGCCTTCATCATGTCGGAGTACTTGGTTCCCAAATAGAACACGTGTCCCACTTCAATGCCGCGAGCCGTGCGCAGATCCGCTGGAGCCACTGGACAATTGCTTTCCTCATGCATTTCATCCGCGGCCGCATAGATGTTCATGAGTTTTTCCGCGCTGATATCCGCGGAACGCAAATCATCTAAGGCCTTATCGTAGTATATTTGACTTTCGCCCGTATCCGCCAGAATTTGAAACTCGTGGCTTAGGCTGCCGCCGATGGCGCCTGTGTCTGCCTTGACAGGAACCGCAACCATTCCCATTCTCTTAAATGTACGTAAATAAGCTTCAAACATTTTGGCATAGCTAACGCGGGCGGACGTTTCATCAATATCAAAGGAATAGCAATCCTTCATATAAAATTCACGGCCACGCATAACGCCAAACCTTGGGCGGATCTCATCTCGGAACTTCCACTGAATTTGATAGAGCATGCACGGCAAGTTACGATAGCTGAACACATGTTTGCGGAAAACATCAGTCACGACTTCTTCAGCGGTTGGAGCATAGAGCATCTCTCGATCATGGCGATCCTTCATGCGAAGGGTCTCTTTGCCCATAGCATCCGGACGTCCGCCTTCAGCCCATAACTCAAGCGGCTGAATCGTCGGGAGTAAGACTTCATGAGCCCCCGCGGCATCTTGTTCTTCTCGTACGATTTGCTCGATCTTACGAAGAACCCGCAATCCCAAGGGCAGCCATGAATAAATACCTGCCGCCGTCTGGTAAATCATGCCTGTTCTCAGCATAAGCTTATGAGAGATGACACTCGCCTCGCTAGGCGTTTCCTTTGTCGTGGGAAGAAAATAAGACGTTAACCGCATGGTGCCTACCTATTCATTAAATAATTTATTTTGTCGATAGCAAACGTGTTGCTGTCACGCCAACGCCAATTTTTGCAAGATCCGCAGGAATCCAAGCTGCCATAGTCTGCAAACCTAATTCCACACCCACAAACTGGATCAGGTAAAGCGTGCCGAATGTGTATATGATCGCATAGCTTAAAACAAACAATAGTGTTGTTTTGATGATGCTTTCTGTCCATCCTTTTGCGGCTAGGCTGCCAGCGACAAATGCGGCGATCGGAAAGCTAAGAATACATCCAGCCGATGGTTTGGTTAAAACGGCTAATCCCGGATAGCTCAAAGAATCCGCATACACGGGCAAGCCCATCGCACCCTCGAATATATACGCAAGCGTTGCCAGAACCGCCAGACGAGGACCTAAAATTAAACCTAAACTAATTGCCGCCAAGGGCTGCATCGTCAAAGGAACATTTAGAATCGGCACCATGCACTTTGCGCTTAAGACAAGCAAACCCGATCCCAAAAGAACCAAAGCCATTTGCTCAAAAAAACCAAGGCTCTTACGGCCTTCCATTATAGTTGTCATAGTCTTTTCTGGTAAAATCATCTTTACAGCTCCTGTTACGATATATTCTTGATACTCTAAAATGGTTGAGATGAAAAGCTTCTTTTAACTTTTATACATAACTCGTGGATCGTTTATTCCATTTAAGGCCCTATTGAAATGGGCGCCGTAGAGAATGAGGCTGGCAGTGATTTGAAAAAAGATGAGGGTGACGATAATACCGCCAAGGCTGCCATAGATAACGTCGTATCGTGCAAAGTTTTGTAAGTACAGGGAAAACAAGGCAGCGGATAGAATCCATAGGCCACTAGAGATCGCGGCGCCTGGCAAACATTCACCAATGGTGTTCTTGCGGTTCGGCAGCCATTTGTACATCCCTACAAAGCTCAACATAATCAATAGATAGGCGCTAATCAGTTTGAGGATGCTCATATGCAACCCAAGGGATTCAGGGAGGTTGGGTAATTTTTTAAAATAAACCTCCAAATGTTGCCATATTTCTAACCCTACGGGTAAAACAATCAAGAGTAACGAAGCCAATAAAAAGGAGCCAGAGGCTAAAATTACAAAAAACACAGCTTGAACGCGGCGAAATAAAAACGAGCGTCTTTCCGTAATGCCATAAGCATGATTAATCCCTTCGCGTACGGCTTCGATGCTGGATGAACTGATCCAGAATATGGCCAATAAGGATAAGGTCAATATGCGGCCGGATTGTTGTTCGGTAATTTCTTGAACGATAGGGGATATAGCGCCAACAACTTCCGGGGGCAAAACACTATAAAACTGTTGTAGAGCCGATTCAGTCAATTCTCCCGTCCCGAAATAGGTAGCAACCGAAATCACCAGCATCAAAAAAGGAAAAAGAGCCAGCAGACTCGTATAGGCAATATATCCCGATATATCAATGGATAAATCATTGAACATATTATAAAGGGCAGCCCATAGAGTTTTAAAGAGTCTTATCATACATGTATCATACATAAAAAAAGGACGCGTGTTTATTCTTTTCTGTAATGATACAGTTTTACCCTAAATAAGTATCACACCCCCCGTCATGCTGAGTGCGGCTCCGCGCAAGCGGAGTTAGCGAAGCATCCAGGACCATAAGTGCCGCGTAAGCGGCTCTTTATAATCTATATAGAGCCACTAAAGTGGCGCTTGTGTGCCTGGATCTTTCGCTTACTCCGCTGACGCGGAGCTGCTCTCAAGATGACGGGAGGTAACGATACTTATTTAGGGTAAATGGTAATAACTACCCCCCCCAAACTTAAAAGCTGGAGTTGGGTTGGGTTAAAAATTCTTGTTCTTCTTTTGTGCTCGCTCTACCCAGGATTTGGTTGCGGTGGGGGAAACGGTGGAATTTTTCTATAATGTTTTTGTGTTGAATCGCATAGTCGATGGTTTGAGGGTTTCCTAGGTCTTTGGCCATGTTTACGCATAAGGTTTGCATGGCTAAATCTTCCGCATGCATCAGGGGCAAGAGGACAAACGTTTTTTGAAAGGGCGGGAGTTGCTGGTAATAGCCTTTATCTATGCATTCGCGTGCAAGTTTAAGGGCATCCGAATCCATCTCAAAGGCTTTTGGCGTGTTTCTGTACATATTGCGGGTGAATTGGTCGAGCAGTATGATTGTGGCTAGATAATCTTGTGAGCAATCCAGTTGTATGGTTTCTTTGTGCTGGAGATAATCCATCAAAACAGGTTCAAATTTAGAGCGAATTTCTGCATCGAAAGTATCCGATTTTTTAAACCAATAGGCCTGCGGTTGTCCATAGTCTGGCGATGTGGGGTGACCAAACCAAAAATCTAGGATATCCCGGGGGTTGATCATTTATAGATACTCCTTGAATTCATGAAGGATCTGTCCGTAAACGGGTCTTTTAAAATGAACCGCTAGTTTCAGGAGCTCACTGGCTTCCGCCCAGCGCCATTCGGAAAATTCTGGGTGGGCTGTGTGGATGTTGATTTCTTCGTCTGTACCTTCAAAGCTCAATAAAAACCATCGTTGTGTTTGACCACGATATTTACCGTCCCACACTTTTTTATATAAGGGAGCCGGCAGGTCATATTTGTATTCTTTGCTAGCGACAGCTAATATTTTGGCATTATTGGTGCCAATTTCTTCTTTTAATTCCCGAAATACGGCCTGTTCCGGTGGTTCATGGTCTAAAATCCCCCCTTGCGGCATTTGCCAGGCATTGGAGGGGTGGTCTATGCGCTTGGCGATAAAAATCTTTTTATCCTGATTGAGCATCATAATGCCCACACACGGCCGATAGGGGCGGTTTAATTTAGGGGGCCATCTCATGAAACGGCTTTCTGTTTATCTTGTTCCGCCAGAATCAGCTGCGATAACGGGACAAAGACATATTCCTGTTCCTGGGCTTTTTTGATCCATTCCAGCAAAATAGGCGTTGTCATCGGGCTAGCGTGAGCCACAATCGTTATCGTGCCTTTTTCTTTACCCGACTGTTCCGCGCGGATTAATGTGGCTTGAAGCTCTCCCGGGGTTAGGGATTCGGATAGGACTATATTGGATTTCCAATAGGGGATATGGAGCTCCTCACATATCTCCGCAGCCTTTGATCGATAGTTGGTTTCCGATTCCATAAAGGCCGCGCCCTGCGATTGTAAGTGCTGTAAGATAGGTTTTAAGTCTTCCGTGGAGGCTAGAAATAATGACCCTTGGAAATTCATAAAACCCATATGATGTTCGGCTTGTTCCTGGGCCATCTGAAGGCGTTTAAGGTTTTCTTCTGTGCTTAATCCCGTCAATAGGGTCTGCGGTCCGGTATCCGTATTGGGATAGTCCGTGGGCTCCATAGCCAGATTGAGTAAGACTTCATGGCCTTTTTGCCGGGCATTGCTTGTCTTTGTTTTAAGGTCGGCTGATTGTGGTAGGAAGGCTAAGGTAATGGCTGCGGGGGTGGTATCTATTATGTTTTTTAGTAATTCCTCGTGCAGGCCAAGTTCACTAAAAACAAAACTTACGGCAATTTTATCTTTAGGTACGTCAATTTTTGCAGACGTATTCGTTTCGAAAATCTTTTTTTCAGCTAACTCCGTATGCTTTTTTTTTTCGTCGTGTTCGTTGCTGGCTGCGCCGCCTTTGTCTTCTTGTTCTTTTTCATCTTTTAAGATGACGTCATCTAAAGGAAGGGCCTCCGGTAGTTGTAAGTCCACAACAGCTTCTTCTTCGCCTTCAACAAAGGGCAAGGGTGCGGGCATTAAGGCGATCCATGTCAGTAAGATCAAAAGTGTAAGCAATAACGCAGCCCATGCAATGAGTAAGGACTTAGATATAAAACGATTGGCTTTCTTTTCTTTCATCTACATATCCTCAACGATTATGGCTATGGTGGTTGTTATGAACAAGGTTACTTTGCTGAATTATCCTTTTTTTTATAAAAATTAATGCCGCGTAAAATGTCTATAGCTCTTAAGAGCTGATAGTCGACGATTTCTTCTTTTTCATCGCCCACCTTTTTAGGATCCCGCGGAGCTATAACTTTTTTATTACCATTTTCCAGGGCAGTTTTGAAATCCGATTCCCGTAAGCGAGAACTCTCATCCAGCAGTTTTAAGTCAACGGCTTGCTCGATTTCGATGTCTGGATCAATACCCATCTTTTGAATAGAACGTCCATTGGGCGTATAATACAAAGCTGTCGTCAATTTAATCGCGCCGCCATTGCTTAAAGGAATCACGGTTTGGACGGATCCCTTGCCAAAGGATTTTGTTCCGACCACGATGGCTCTCTTCTGATCTTGTAGCGCGCCGGCTACGATTTCAGAAGAAGAAGCTGTACCCGAATTAATGAGCACGGCCAGAGGCATGCCGTTCAGCATATCATCCGGATTAGCATCGATATGTTGAGCTTGATTGGTTTCGCCACGACTGACAACCGAAACAATTCGACCTGTATTTAAGAATAAATTGGAAACGGATATAGCCTGGTTAAATAAGCCGCCCGCATTGCTCCGCAGGTCTATAACGACGCCCTGCAGTTTGCTGCCCACTTTTTCGCGGATTTCATGAATAGATTTAATGACTTCTTGGGTTGTATCTTCATTAAAGGTCAGGATGCGGACGACGCCGATGTCGCCTTCAATTTTTGTTTTAACGGGTTTTACGTGGATGATTTCACGAACTAAAGTCACGTCAAAATCGCTGCTGGTGCCGCGACGGACGGTAAATGTGACGGATGTGCCTGGCTTTCCTTTTAGCTTGTCGACGGCTTGGTTTAAGGTCATGCCCCAAATGGGTTCACTTCCCACCTTAATAATCAAGTCTTGCGGCTGTATGCCCCCGCGAAAAGCCGGTGTGTCCTCCATGGGGGATATAACCTTGACTAATCCTTCTTCCATGGTGACTTCCATGCCTAATCCTCCAAACTCTCCTTGAGTTTGATTGCGCAGGTCTTGATATTCCTTGGGGTTGTAATAATTAGAATGCGGATCCAAACTGCTCAGCATACCGCGCAGGCTGCCTTCAAGAAGTTCATTGTTCGTGGTGGATTCCACATAGTTTTCTTGGACATGCTTGGCAACGCTGGCGTAAAAAATAGCGGCGTTTCTTAAGGTAATATCCTCAACGCTTGTGGTTTCCTCCGCCGGGGTTGTAACCTCCTCGATCTTTTCTTGTGCAGAACACGCAACAGATGTAAAAAGCAATAAACCCAAAATCGAGTAGTGTCTAAACTTCAGCACCGAAAATTCCTCTTAAAGCCATGATAGCGCTTAGTGTACCTCATACGCGCCCCTTCGCCAAGAGGGTCTTTACGTTGAACGATAAATTTTGCAAGTGGGGGCATTAAGCGATTTGAATTGAATTTCAAAATAAAAAACAATATAATTAAAGTAATGATATTTTATTAAAAATAATAATGGTGTATTTATGTTAAAAAAAAGTTTTCTTTTTGCTGCTTTATTGCTGAGCGTGGCAAGTCCTTCTATTAAGGCCTCTTCTCCTTTAGATTCTGGCAAGATATCTCCGAAACATAGGTCGACAAGAACGAAATTAGTTCAGCGTGAGTTTCCTAATTATTACGAGCATATAGCGGAAAAAGAGCAGCTTCCGTTGATGGAAAAGTTTATGGGAGCTGTGTTGGATAGTTTGGATGTACCTCATGTGGACGAAGGGGCAAAAGAATTATCTGTAGAGGGTTTTTTTCAGAAAATTGTGCAGCTTGTACATCAAAGGGATCCTGGCGCAAAAGTATTTGTGGCGGGCGGCATGGTGCGTAGCCTTTTAGGCTATAATTATAAAAAGTTATTTAAATCTGTGGAGGAAGTATTTTCCCTTCACCCGGGGGCGGATGAGTTGATGATTACGGATACTGTTCAAAAAGTATTCAATAGCCTGATCCATAAAGGCAATAAGCGGCGAAATTTTTTAAAAGCCTTGGGGGTGAATAGTGATTTTGACATACTTATTGAATTTTCGAATTTAAAAAATGAGCAAGAAAAAAACAATCTGATATATAGCGTTACAGATTTTATTAATAGCGCAGAAGGTTTTTTGGGTCTAGCGGGCAATATCTCTAAAATTAAAAAATCCGTCGTGCCGCAAGGTGATGTCCAAGAGTACCAAAAACAATTTGGATTTATGGGGCGTGCTGTATCGCAAGGTGGTTTATCTTTGGATTGGCTGGCTTATGACTTGGTTGAACGTAAAATCCGTATGCCGGCAGGTCATGAAAATATTTTAGATGAGTATTTTAAGGGGCGTCTGAATTATCTACACGCGAACTCCAGCATTAAGGCAGGGGATAAACAATCTATGCGTGCCTTACGTCCCTTGCTGGAGATTCCTTTTGCTGGTTATGACGAGACTAGCGAGAATTTGTTGGCAAATGAGCTGGAAGCGTTGACGCAAGCCTCATCTCTTTCCGTGGGCGCGATAGAGCAGGTAGAAAAAACCCTACGCAATGCTCAATTTGGATCTGGGGGTAATTTACTGGCAAAACCAGACGTGGGGGATAAGAATCGCCGTATTCGTCGGGCTGCAAAAAAAGTATCGGATACGTTTAAGACTTCTATGCCGGTGCCGTTGGCCGCAGAATTTCTAGAAAGGCATAACTTAGACCTGCGCGAATCCGATAAACATGATTTAAGTAAAAAAGGTATTTTGATGCCTGTCGAGGAATTTATAAACCGTTATACAAATAACGGCAATGTCCTTCATGGCACATCAGATATCCTTAACGTGATCAACATGGTGCGTAATGGATTTTTGGTGAGCAATTCTGGTCAGGGTGCTGCCTTTTACGGAAGAGGGTTTTATACCACTAAAAACGAGGTGGAGGCGAATTCTTATGCAAATACAGGTCTAGTCATCCCGTTGCAGGTGAATCAACACAAAAATTTGCGAATTTTGAATTTAGACACAGGAGAGGCTAAGCGTTTTGCGGATGAAGTCAGGCGGCTGCATCCCTTTAAAGATCTTCACGAGGTTTTGACGAGTGAATACGATATAGATATCATTATAAATACTCATGTTCTCATACAAAATTCAGCAGCTCTAAAGTTATACCATTTACATTAAATAACTGATGTAATATACTGACCTTATAAAAAGAAAAGGTCAGTATCATGGCACGTCCGCTAATCCTCCCTGATGGCTTTGAGTCAGTTGATTTCAAGGCGCTGTACAA
>JAGOMX010000079.1 GCA_017993335.1 Alphaproteobacteria bacterium
GTCGCAGCTTGCACCGCTTCACTGCTCCGCCAGAGGCGCAACACTCGGTAATGGTGGGTGGTTAACCCTTTCCATGCCGGGACTTTCACCCGACCAGATGCGCCCCGCTTCGCGGCGCGCTAACGCTGCTAATCACCGGCGCGCACCTTTGGCGCGTCCGGTGGATTTAACTTGTTATGTGTTTTTTCAAAACCCAATATATCTACCATATTAGGATTTGTGATTTACCAGTAATTTCCGGGATGGGATTCCAAGTTTTTGCTTAATCTTTTGTTTGGCTTTATAATCAACTGCGTGCATTGAACAATGGTTAACAATAAGAAATTTCAATATCTTTTTTGCGGTTTCAGAAAACCCATCCTTGTCAAGTTCGGCAACAATATTATTTATTTGTATGTTTTTGTTGTACCACATTAATATCCCATGCTTTACAAGAAAAGAAGCCGGAGTATTTTCCTTGTCACAGACTCTTTCTACTACTTCAGTCAGCTTATCTGATCCCAATGAATGAATGATTTTATTAATCAAGCTATATATAAAAAAGAAATTTATATTCCAGAATAGGACTCTTGATAGATTTTTTAGTTCTCCTTTGGAAGGAGGGTTTATTTTTTTCCCCTCGGTTATTCTCCGCTCGCGTTTTTCTGCAATAATTTTATTTACTCTATTTGAAATATAATCAACAACCTCTTCCTCATCATTTTCTGCTATCTCAAAAAACGAGGTTAAGATTCGTAGATAAACATTCATTGCCTCTACGAATATTTCTTCAAGACGTTTTCTTTCTAACGATCCTGCACGATTTTTTATAATTCTCCCCATCACCTCAACAGTTTTTATGCTGCTTCGTAAGTTAATCTCTAAATCATCTTCGATTTGTGTATTATTCTTGCCTTCATTCCTAATTTTCTGATCTTCCTCGTCTTGTATTTCTAGGCGTTTTGCTCTCTCTTTTTCTGGTGTTGCTGTTGCATGAGGTAATACTTCTTTGACTATTACATCGACTTGATTATCCAGGTACTTTATCTCGTCCCTTTTCAAAGTTGCTGGTTTATAGGATTCAAATAAGCTATAAGCAGTAAGAGTGATCTCGTCTAGTATGTAGCTATTTTTCGAGTGGTGCGAAATGAAAATAGCAATATAAGCATTCTCATCTTTATGAAGATTGTTTAGTATCTCGTCTACTGATTTCTTATTATCTTCTATATGATCAGAAAGATATTTTGCGACAAAATAATAATAAAGATATGGATAACAAAAATAATAGTTGCCAAAACAGTCATTAATGATGATCTGGGTTTTTTGGAGCTTGTCTAGCAATTTCTCCTTTTTTATTGGTAGATTATATTTCTCCGTATAGTTTTGCATAAAGACATTGAATTCATTTTCTGGAAGCTCTTCATTATTTGAAGTGTAGAAATAGAACGCGAATTCAGTAAGGAAATTAATATAAGTATCAATTTCTTCGTTTTCTACATTCTCCTTTCTTAAGTACAAATAGATAAGCGCCTGATAACAATAGCCTTGAGACGTAATTTCTTGATCAAGAGACTTTCCAAATGCCTCACTAGTGCTTATGACTGAAAGTACAAAAAAAGGGTACGCAGGCATAATGCCACTACCAATTACTTTTCCGAGCGAATTGTTTACTAATTCAGTTGTATTATCAATTTGACGATATTTATCGTTTGGACTATTTGTATTGTAGTCAGTTAAATGAGTCCATTTTTCGATTAACTTATTCCTTAAAGTTGGGTTAAGCTCTTTAATCTTAAAGTGGGTATAAGACTGGATGGCGCTTTCATCTTTAATATTTAAGCTAAAAATATCATCTACAATAATAATTTGATGGGGATAGCCTGATAGGCTTTGTACGTTTTTATCTTTGTGTTTTGCAAAATGAAAATCGTCTACAATTGGGATTATCCGGTCTTTTACATCCTCAATACCAACCCCTTCATATTGTTCAGAAAACGCAATATGTATTTTATTAGATAGCTTCCCTAAAAGCAGTGCGCTTTTATCTGAAACATAGACTGGGAAATGATTGCTTTCTCTTAGGCTGAGAAATATTTTTTTACACAAAGTTGTTTTGCCAGACTGATTTTCACCTGCAATAAGTATTTTTGAATAACTCAAAATATTACTGATCAATTTTTCTGAACTTTCGCTTTTTTCATATTCCCTTGTATCATCGTATTTTTGCAGATCAGGAAAAATGAATATGTCATTTAGGGATACCCTCTCCTTTTTCGAATGAGCCTTAGTTAACATCTCAGCGTTTTCTAGAAAGGACAAAAATGGCTCTTTAATTGTCGCGTTTTTTATCTTTGATTGTAGGTTTATAACAGTCTTTAATCCCTCATAGACATTATACCAAGCATCACTTGAATTCGGAAATGTGTTTACTGCTTTTCCATCCGTTGGCAATGCCAATGATGGAGCAATACTTTCATCGTCTAGCCATCCGCAGGCAGATAATATGATTGGAACAACAGCAACCCTTTTACTTTTCTTTAGCTCGAGTGCTTTCGTTTTTTCATTTAGACATGCTGAGGATGAAAGAAAATTGGCAGATATAAATAAACATATTATGTCGGCATTTTCAAGATTATTATCAATGCCATCCTGAAACTCTTGGCCCGCCACTATCATACGATCTCTCCAAGCCCCAATTGATCCGTTATTTTTTAGTGGGCAAACGTGCTTACTGAATTCATCTATATGGCCTTCATCAAGATGAGAATAACTAATAAATAAATTCAACCTACTCATGATATTTTTTCCAATTTATAATGACCCATTTAAGCATGCTCTTTTTACACATAACATTTTAAGGTAACGGTCGCCCCGAAAGCGCAACTTTTGGGGCGTCCCTGTTGACCGCAATGTTAGGCATGAACGCGGGCTGAATTGCAGCAACATCAGGAATTGATTTGGCTTGCCAACGCACGACACGAATTTCAGCGGAGGACAGGGCTTTGTCTTTCTTTGCGTCTGCGGCCAGCCGGTCTTCTTTCTGATGCGTGGCGTCATCAAGTTCGATGACGGCAACAATGCTCGAATCTTTTTTGCACACAACAAAGTCAGCGCTCATTGGATTGATGCGGTTAAACCAAGCCTGATAGTTCTTGCCTTTCTTGACGCCAAGCAATCTTGAAAGCTGCACCTGAGCAAGAACGATGTAGTCAGGTAATGCCTGGACAAGGCGAAAATACAGCACCTGCTCTGGCTGTGAAAGAGGCTTCTTGGCGTAGAAAGGCCAAACTTCATCACCAACGCCCCCTTGAGATTTGGTTTTTGCAACGGCCAATATCGCAACCACTACGACGACATCAATCAACACCAAGAAAATCGAATTCACTCTTTGGGCTCCCCTGTTGTGATGGCAAATGCCTAAGGTGAAAGTGAGCGGCCTGCGCGGCTTTTCGCGCAGGTCCGCTCAACTGCCGGGTTATGCATTAACCCACCGAACTTTCTAGCAAGCAAGTACGCTTCGCCCGGTTGTGCCGTGTGTCTTCATACTCTCGCGATAAGACTGTTTAAGCAAGTTGTTCGAAGGCGCGCACGGGCCGAGTGAAGTCTTCTGGTTTGATTCTCGACGGGTGAAGGAATCCGCCGCCGGAGTTCCTGCGCAAACAGAAGAGCTTCTCGCGTGGTATGTCTTGGATCAATTCATCGAGGCGACGCCTGTGGCCGTTCCCGCAGGCAAGAACAAGAATCTTGACACTCGCTACGACCGCCGCAATATGGTAAGCATTGTGTTCGTCGGTTTCGGTATTTCGTTCGACCCCTTTCGGATCGGTCGAGTAAATGGGGTAAAGGTTCAAAATGTAGAAGCCGCCCCAACCCCAATAAACTGCCAGATTGCCGCATTTAAATACTGTGTCGTCTAAAAGCAATTGGTCGGCCTTTGAGGGATTCGCACACAAGAATGCCCCAATCTCCCCATTAGAGTTCCAAATCCGCTTGAGAACGTATCGGTACCTCCCGCACTCTGACTTTATGGCCGTTGAGACGACGGTTGACTCAAAGATTTGGTCGTGCATCACAGTTCAATTCTAGCACTAACAGAAAGGGAGTAGTTGGCCCTGGTGAGGGCGCGCAAGCCATCAGTCTGCATAGTTAGTGGAAACGTACTCGAGGCAATACTCGTGGCTTACTGATTGAAGCATTCCGACAGACCACCGGTTGCCGCTCGAGCTTTTTCGCAGGAGTGCCTGTTGATCGCCCACATATCCTCCCTAGGCGTTCTATGCATTCACAGTCAAGCAGGTACCATTTTTCCCGCATGTACTGAACTTGCCGAACTTCGCAGAGCCACCGTCGTTAAGAGACACACGCACTGCCTTCCTCGCATCAATCTCGTCCCTCTTGATTGAAGCGGCATCTTTGTTCGCCCAAGCACACATTGGCATGCAAACGCAGAGTCCAATGACGAGTGTCTTCGTGATCATATATTCCCCTTTATGAGTTGTGGTGGTCAGTTTGGCGGTAAATTCACTGCATGGCCAAGGTGCCTGCATAAACGTCTGTTGAATTAATCCGATCCTGGCACGGTGCCCGGGGCGGGCTCGATCCGGGTCGGGTAGAGGGGATTGTATCCCCAGGATGGGGGCGGCAGGCTCCCGCGGGAGGTTCCAGTCAGGGGCGTGCAGCGGCGATGGGGGCGGAAACCGGGCATCCTGGGGGCTCAGAGTTTGTGAAGAAATCGAAAACTCAGGCCAGATGCAATCGTATCCCTTTGTTTCCAAAGACCACTTTTCAGCGCTCTGTCGCGGATTTGGGGTTTTTTCACAACCTCTCAGAAGGGGCCGTTGGGTGGCGCTTGGGGGTCAATATTAGCCGATTTATGTAGTTTCGGACGAGCGCCATCGCAGGCCGCGGGGCGGCCGGCCTGTCTGGACAGACGGGGCTCGGCGCGCGGTCAGGGTGGCAAGCGGGTCGGTCCTCCTGGGTTGCGGCGCTGGGGGGCCAGACGTGCCGTCACCTTAGGCGCCCCTGGTGGCACTTGGGGCAAGGGGTAGCCGGCGCAGGGTGCGGTTTCCGCCTTGGCCGCCGGGGCTTGCGGTGACGGTGCCTCAAGGGCGACGCGGATCTCGCCTAGACGCCGGGAGCGACAGCGCTTGGCCAGGAAGCCGAAGTGGCGCACGCGCATGAAGCCTTTGGGCAGAACATGTAGCAGGAAGCGCCGAACAAGTTCCTGGCGGGTCAGCGCCAGCGGGCGCCTATCCACGGACCCGCGCGGTGGTGCGGGTCCGCCGGCATCACCTGCACGAGAATGCCCTGCAGAAAGCCGCGAATCAGGCCGCGCGCCAGGCGGGTATCATGAAGCCCGTGGGGACCCATACCCTGCGTCATCCCCCTTTATCAGCCCGGGGGCTGGCTAAGGGGGCCTAGAACCCATAGCATCATCCCTCACCCACCCACCATAGGCTCTCAGACGCCATGCCCAGACTGACCCCCTTGCAATGGTCCCTGTTCGCCGTCTTTCTGATCTTCTACGGCTTCGCCGTTTTCGCCTTGACCCGGGATTACTACCTGCGCCACCCGCC
>JAGOMX010000080.1 GCA_017993335.1 Alphaproteobacteria bacterium
AAGCAAGTTACCCACATACCCACAGGCTCAACATCAACCACTGCTTTCTTGTATAGGGTAGTGGAAGAAAGGAAAAAGTCTCACTTAATCTTCTAGAAAAATGGTCTAGACAGAGGGGTGCAGTTTAAATCTCATTAACATTTTATAAAAAATAGTGCTAAAGCTTAATGGTAAACTACGATTAGGCTTTAGCACTTCGTTTCTGAATGTATCCGATTTTCTATACAGCCATGTCCTCATCTCTTTCCTCTGATGTGAGCAAGCCGTTTTTGACAATCAAGTGATGAAAATATAAACTCTACAGATGTGACTGACTCACTCAGCTAAAGCTGAGCCTCGATCAGGATAACGAGGCAGCTGGATTTAATTGGTGATGACATCCATACTAATCCTTCAAGATTCTTTCTTTTTGACGAGACCAATCTCTTTGCTTTTCGGCTTCTCGTTTGTCTTCATGCTTTTTGCCCTTGCCGACGCCAATCTTTACCTTCACGATGCCACGAGCATTAAAATATAAAGCCATGGGGACCAGGGTATAGCCTTTTCTGGCGATGACGCCTAAGAGTTTATTCATTTCCTTTTTGTGCAGCAATAACTGCCGTGGACGTTTGGGTTCATGATTCATGAAATTGGCATTGCCATACTCGGAGATATTGGCGTTAAGTAAATACAAAACTCCATTTTTCTCGCCCGCATAGGCCTCGTTAATGCTGACCTTTCCTTCACGGCATGATTTAACTTCTGTGCCGGTCAGAATCAACCCAGCCTCTACCGTGCTTTCAATAAGATAATCAAAGGTTGCCCGACGATTGCGAGCAATTGTATTATCTTCATCCCCTTTTTTCTTTACACTCATAATACCTTACGCTACCAATCCTAAAGCTTTCATTGTGGATAAGATCTGCTGTTTGCTGTTCTCATTGACGCTCTGTAAGGGGGAACGCAGCCCCGCTTCACAAAAGCCTAACAAACTCATGGCATACTTTACCGGACAAGGATTTGTTTCCACAAACAAAGATCGGCTTAAAGGCACTAACTGATCGCGCATACGTGTGAACGTATCCATATCCCGGTCATGCCAAGCGCGGACCATCTGCGCACAGAGTTTCGGTGCCACATTAGCCATACAAGTGATAGAACCACTTCCACCTTGGGCCAAATACCCCGCCACAAGAGCATCCTCCCCCCCCATCAGACAAAAATCCGGACCAACCGCAGCGCGAATTAATGTAGCGCGCTCCAATTGTTGCGTCGCATCCTTCAGTCCTACGATATTGGAGATACTCGCCAAGCGCACAACTGTTTCCACCTCAAGAGTCACAGCCGTTCTCGTCGGATTATTATACAGGATGATTGGCAAAGCTGTGTTTTCCGCAACGGCCTTATAATACTGATAGAGCCCCTCTTGTGAAGGTTTGATGTAAGGGGGCGTAATAATCAATACACCATCTGCTTTTAAAGATTCAGCTTGCTGCGTCAACTCAATCGTCTGGGCTGTGTCTATGGCTGCAGTTCCAGCAATAACAGGAATTCGACCTGCGATGGTTTTAACGGCCAGCTCAATAAGACGCGCTTGCTCATTCCGTCTTAAGGTAAAAGATTCCCCCGTTGAGCCACAAACAACAACTGCTTCCGTGCCCTGATCTACATGCCAATTCAACAACCGTACAAAAGCAGCTTCATCAATCTGATCATTTATAAACGGTGTAATCAATGCAACGATTGAACCTTTAAACATGTGAGAGTTCCTCTATTTTAACCTGATCATAACATACTCTATTCCTAAGCCTTCGTAAAGAAGACTCAGAAAATTCTCCATTTACGCACTGGAATTTTTGGAAACAAATCAGTAGAATGAGTTTTTGAATATGAGGGTGCTATTCTATGTTAAAAATATTTCTCAGCAGCTTAATTTTTCTTCTTTCTCCGTCCCTCTTTGCGGATGCTTTAGACAGAGAACTTCAAACCTGTGCCAGCGCTTGGCGAGAAGTAAAAAATCAAAACTACAAAAAGGCGCAGCAGCTTGCCTCACCCAAAACGTGCCCACTGACCTATTCCTTTACTACTTGGAAAAAATTACGGCATCAAGAGGCAAGTTTTTCTGAATATTCTCAGTTTATCTCTACGCACCCAAATTGGCCATGGATGACGGTTTTATTAAAAAAGGCAGAAAAATCTTTAAACAAAAAAACGCCAGACACACAAATCCTGCAATGGTTTGGTAAACATAAACCCGTCACACCTAGCGGTGCCCTTGCCTATCTACACAGTTTAAATCGCACAAAAAACAAGGACAAAGCCCCCACGGTCGCGCGGCAAGCTTGGCACAATTTAGATTTTTCAGCGACTGAACAGAAAACCTTTTTAAAATTATTCGGTCATCACTTACGACCCGAAGACCACCGCATGCGTATCAGCAGCCTGTTAACGAATCTGAAGATTGAAGAAGCAAAAAAAATGATTCCCCTCCTGCATCCACAAGACAAGCCGATGATGCAGGCTCGTTTGGCCTTTTGTGAGAATCAGGATCATGCTCATGAATTATTAAAAAGCCATATGCATAGCCATGATTTGTATTACGATCAATTACGCTGGTATCGCAAGCGTGATGATCTGCGCGGGGCTGACTTACTCAAAAACATTCCTGCAGAAAAAACGCAAGCCCAGCAGTGGTGGCGGGAAAGATCCTTTTTTGCCCGCGAGTCCCTCAATCAAGGTAACCCAGAGCTGGCCTACAATACAATGGCTGCCCACCCATACACGGATGGCCCCGAATATGCCGATGCAGAGTTTTTCTGCGGCTGGGTAGCCTTACGTTTTTTGCAAAACCCACCGCTGGCCTTAAAACACTTTCAACGTTTTGCCAAAAAAACGACACTACCCAAAAGTAAAGCCAAGGCGAGCTTCTGGTTAGGTCGCACCTACGATGCTTTAGACGAAACGGAGCCAGCGCAAAAAGCGTATAAAGAGGCCGCGGCTCATACATCGACCTATTACGGGATGATCGCGAAACGTAAATTTGAACAAAATATTAAATTAAAACCAGCCAAAGACCCTCAGCTTGACCCTAAATCCTGGGAAGACTTCCAGAAAAAAGACATGGTTCGTATGGCTCGGCTATTGAAAAAAGCTGGATTGAATGTGGAATCAGAGCCCTTTTTATATCTTTTAGCCCGTCAAACGGCAAAGGGCACCAAAGAACAAAAACTTATGGGATTAAAAATCATTCATGAGGTCTATAGCCCGTATCTTATATTTGGCAGCAAAGACATTCGCTATCAGGAAGCTGAATTTTTTCCTTGGTTATATCCCCGGCATAAAATTGAAAATAAATCCATGCAACAAGGGGTTGATCCTCATTTAATCCACGCCATTATTCGCCAGGAAAGTGGATTCAACACGGCTATTACCTCGCCTGCTGGTGCTATGGGCATGATGCAGTTGATGCCACAAACGGCATCCTATCTGGCAAAGAAGCATGGATATGCCCATGAAAATAAAAAACTACATCAGGATCCTCAATACAATATACTTCTGGGAACGCATTACTTAAAAGAAATGCTGGATGAATTTAATGGGTCCTATGTGTTGGCGATCGCGGCCTATAACTGTGGCCCTAACCCAGTCAAGAAATGGATCGAAAAATTTGGTGATCCACGGACAGATCAGGTAGATACACTCGATTTCATTGAACGAATTCCTTATGCGGAAACCCGTGAATACGTAAAGTCAGTGCTGGCAAACTATTACGTCTACCAAGCCATGGAGCCTTAAGATCATGTATAGACTGAAAATATTTACACTCCTCTTCACTGTTTTTGCGCATGCTGATGTTTGCGTCCATGCCAGCTCGGTTGAGGACTCAGAGACTTCTTTAAGTCGAGCTTCCTCCTATGAGGAAATTGCCATTGAATCTCCCGCTCCTGCACCAACAAACACCACACCTCAAGACAACGCTCACCCGGATACAGATTTATATATTGTCGGCGGGGGTATCTGTGTTAGCGCCCTCGCCGGGGCCATTATTTATTCTGTATGGTTCTACTAACATGACGAAGCTCAGCACCGCCTGCATAGCCCTGTTCTTGATGACCTTTCCGCTTCACGCCAGCCACGATAGCCAGGTAAGACGGCAAAACCTACCTCGTCCGGCTGATCTTATTGCCCCGGAAGATTCACCCTCAATAGCATTCCAAAGCGCGCAACCACCGCTGCAACATCCCAAACCCCGCCGGGCTAGTTCACCGCTCCCCCTCTTGCAAGACGAGGCTCTATTTTCCCAAATACGGACAGAGTCAGCTCCATCTATCTCCAATTCTCCTCGATACTCTTATTTTGTCCTCCTTGGTGCAGGCGTTTCCGTCATTGGCGCAGGAACCGCGGGACTCATCGTCTGGTTACTGCTCCGCTAATAAAATGGTGCACATGTATTGCATAACGTTTTTTTTGTCTTTAATATCAGGTCTATTCTTTTAGGAGGAACCACCTTATGTCCACAACGAATACAAAACTTATCGGTGTTGTTTATATGCTCATGGCCATGCTGATATTTAGCTGCGCCAACGCTTTAATCAAGGATGTGGTGGCCAATTATTCCATGGTGCAGATCATTTTTTTCCGCAGCTTTTTTTCCCTACTCCCCATGCTTTACTTAATGCATCTAGAAGGTGGTTTGAAAATTATGAAGACCGATCAACACCCGCGCTTCATTGCTTTAGGCCTTATGGGCATGGGGGCGTTTGCTGGATTGTTTGGTTCTATTTCTCACCTACCTTTAGCCGAAGCTGTTTCTATACATTTTTCTGAAATATTCATACTCACAGCTATGAGCGCATGGTTTTTAAAGGAAAAAGTTAGCTTGTGCATATGGGTAGCGATTGCTGTTGGCTTCTGCGGGGTTTTAATCGTCTATCGGCCCACCGGTGATTTTTTAAACATTGGAGCGGTCTACGGCCTTATTTTTGCCATTGGCGATTCTATTTATATGCTCAATGCCAGGATACTTACCCGCAATCATTCAGCAACAGCTGTTGTGATCTATTTTGGTTTGGTGATTAGTTGCCTTTCCGGACTACTGCTCCCCTGGTTTTGGATTACGCCCGATGGAGAGAGCCTGGCCAGGATGATCCTGTTAGGTTTAGGAGGAGGCATCGGCCTTTATTGTGTCACACAAGCCTATAAACACGCCCCCGCTCGCGTCGTAGCTCCAATGATTTATTCTGCCCTTATCTGGAATATGATTTTAGGGTACCTCTTCTGGCAAGATACACCAGACAACAATTTAATCATGGGCGCCCTCCTTATCGTCAGCAGCGGCCTATACATTATCTACGCAGAAACCAGAGAAAAAACGCCTGCCATAAAAACGGAACAGATATAAGAATCGAAAATTTTATCTATAGACTATACGAC
>JAGOMX010000081.1 GCA_017993335.1 Alphaproteobacteria bacterium
TGGTTTTAATCTTGCTTGCCAGTCTAAAAATAGATTTGCGGCCATATTGACGATGTGGTTAGGGGCTATTTCATTATTACCATTATCCAGTAAATATGGGTCATCGGGATAGAGTATAAGTGATAGACTCCAATGGTAACGAAAATTTGGATAATAATCTAAAACCCTAGAGTACCGAAGTTCTTCCCGGGTGCCATTTTGATATGTAACAGACTCATGGGTTATATTTGCGCTACCTTGAAGAGCTTTGAGAATATAAGCGCCAATAATAAGGGTATGTCTTGTGGCTGTGCTTTTTCCCGGGCAATTGGCAAGATGAAGGGGTTCCTTTAAATTCAAGAAAGCCTCTGCTGCAAGATACAAGTTCCGATGATGCGTGGCCGGTTCAATGGCTATAACGTTTTTAATGTTTTCAAAAGGATTTTGTCCTTTTATGGCGATGGCAGATAAATAAGTCATCATGGCACCAATGTCACCTGCTTTTTTAGAAGGAAAGGCAAATTTTTTAAGACCCTCTAGATCTACTGGATTATAATCAGAGGTTGTATAGTCATGTTGTCGAGCAAATTCAGTGTACTTTTCGCTAGAATCATTGAAAACAAAAGGCCTCGTCGCGTGGGAACCGCTGTTTAGGCTAAAGAGTAAGGCAAGGCTTAAAGATATTCTTGTGAACATTTGTTGTCTCCTAAAATATGTAATAGGCGTTATTCATACATATTTTTTCTGTCAAAAACAACTGCTTCTTATGGCTGGGGTAGGGCTTACGTATGAAAAATACACAGAACATGTCACCAGTACCTGTCATACCTGCGCAGGCAGGTATCCAGTGAAAACTATGTGTTGCGAAGCAACTCTTTATTGATGTAAAGAGAATGAGACGGGGCCTCTTCGAGGCGCTTGTTGTGCTGGATACCTGCCTTCGCAGGTATGACAGGCGTGGGCGGCAGCTTCCCTCTTATAATTTTTCATGCGTAGGGCCTGACAGTTGGGGTATTGCCGACTTTACCGATGGTGACTTATCCTCATGTGGCCTGCGATGCAGGTGGGTGCCGTGTATCTCGACCCGCAAGTCAAAACAGGGACAGCTCCCTAAAGGAATTTATGGCCCCTGGGATATCGATTCCTGTCGTATAAAACAGCAATCCCCTGTCAACATATATAGGCGCTATATCTATAACCTGCAAGTTTTTTCCCGAAAGGCTCGATTTTATATTTATTTCAAATTATTTCAAATAATAGGGTATTGTGCAAAAACAATGACATATATAATTGAGGGCTTAAAAAATATTCGGCTTTTTAATTAAAATTTAGCTTTAACTTTGTCATAATATGGTTATGAATAACGGAGACTTCTATGGGGTTGAAAAAAGAGGCCTTTCATTTTCTACTTCGGCTTGGCAAGCAATCGTCAAGAAAGATGATAGATGAGATAAAGCTTTTAAAAGGACATGAACAGCATAAAAAACGACATGCCTTGATTAAGGATATGCGTTTAAAATCCCGCTATTTTGCTAAGTTTTTTGGAAAAATAACTAAAGCTCCGCCGTCTCATGTGAAGTGCGATAATTTTTATTTATCTGGAGTGCCGGGACTGAAATTTACGCCAGAAAATCCAGGAAAGTCGGTTATTTTTTACATCCATGGCGGTGGGTTTGTTTTGAGTATAGAGGAAACCATTCATCATCACAGTTATTTGCCACATTTATCGGCGGCGACGAATTCTACGGTATATGAGGTCGACTATCGTGTCGCGCCGGAACATCCTTATCCGGCTGCACCCGATGATGTTTTTACCGCGTATATGGGGTTGCTGGAAATGGGGGTGGAACCGCAGGATATTTGTGTGATGGGGGATTCCGCCGGAGGAACTCTTGCCTTATCATTATTGCTACGGCTTAAAGATATGAATCTTCCATTGCCAGCGGGTGCCGTTGTGTTTTCAGCACCTGCCGCGCCGGTGACATCGGTAAATTCGTTTCATACCCGTGAAGAGGTGGATTTGATGTTTACCAAGGATACCTTGAAACATGTTTATGCACCGGCCTATACCCGATATCAAAATTCCATTGATCCTTATCTGTATCCTTTGTATGGCTGTTATAAAGGATTTCCCCCAATGCTCATTTTTGTGGGTGGCCGAGAAATGCTCTATGACCACAGTGTGCTCATCGCCAATAAAGCCAAAAAATCCGGAGTAGACGTGATTCTAGATGTGCAGGAAGATATGCTGCATGGGTACACAATATTACTAGACCTTTATGAAGAGGCTCACATGGCCATGGAAAAAGTGACTGATTTTATGCGAAAGAACGTTTCTGTATAAAATATACTGTTTACAATAAATAAGTATCTGCGCTGCACCCATTTGACTGGACAGAATTGGGTCCTAAATAAGAGAGTTTTCACACCCCAGGGTCACACAAGAATTACCACTTAAAAATTCATGTGTAATACCAATTCCGTTAAATAACTGATAAATCTTATCTTCGCCGCCTGTCATTCCCGCGAAGGAGTGTGTTCTTCTGTTGGCTTTTTGCGGGTGATGAAAATATCTGCACCCTTGTCTAAAAGCTCCCGCTTCCAGCGTTGAAGAACGCTTTGATGAGCTCCATATTTTTGGCAAAGCTCAGCTACAGGAGCCTTTCCGCTAACCATAGCTATGGCTGCTTCAAGCTTAATTTTACTACTGTGTTGTCTGCGAACAATTCCCATTCTTTCCTCCGGGGTTAATAGTGGTTGTACTATAAACCTGGGAAAAAACTCTCTTATTCAACTGTCCCGTTTTTGGGGTGGAGCGCACATGTTTCTTTCATTAGGTCCATCTGGCACGCACACGTAGATAGCCCATACGAGGAGAAGTAAAAACAACCTGATGCTGATATTCCTAAACAAATTCATCTTAATATTCCCCAGATTAAACAGCGTGACGGTAAAGCAAATTCAGCAGAAAAACAACAAATATATACGAGGAAAACCATTGAAGCAGAGGGGTATATGAATAAGCCTCACTCGAATGCGCCCGCCTTATAGTAAACATATGCGCTGACAATTTAAGCAGAAAAAATAGAAAGACCGTTATGGGGCGGTCTCTATACATATATGAGGTCGGAGAGGCTGTTGTTGGAAAGTGACGCAAAAGTGGCGGATGGGGTGGGATTCGAACCCACGAAGAGCTTTCACCCTTGCCGGTTTTCAAGACCGGTGCCTTCAACCGCTCGGCCACCCATCCTTGCACTTTTGTTATGGTGTTAAGTAACAATATAAGTTAGCCTACGTCAAGGGAATTTAAACAGGGATTAAAAAAAATGATGGAAAAAATTGTTTTTACTTTTTTTGGTTGGCTAATTCAAATTGAAAAGACTCTCCTTATTTTATCTCTTGTTGGCGGGTTTTTTTGGTTTATTCGTTGGCGGCGGATGGCGTGGTTTGTGTTTGTGCCGACTCTTTGCTTATTTATCGTGGCGGGCATGTCGCCGATTCCGTTGAAATGTATTCATGATTTGGAAAATCGTTATCCTGCACCCCATTCGCTTGATTCTTCTGTGAAAGGATTAATTTTGTTGGGAGGTAGTTTTACGTTAAAGATATCCGAGCAAAGGTCTCAGCCTTCCTATAACATGGCGGCGGGTAGAGTGATTGATTTTGTTGTTCTGGCCAATAAACATCAACACTTACCCCTTGTTTTTAGTGGGGGCGGGGCTGTAGCGAACGGTCAGAACAATGAGTCTAGTTACATGAAGGCGTTATTGCCTTACCTGGGGGTTGAGTTGTCCCGTGTTACATTCGAGGATCAGTCAAACAATACCCACCAAAACGCAACCTTTACTTATGATTTAATAAAGCCAAAGTCAGATGAGGCGTGGGTGTTGGTTACGTCTGCCTTTCATATGCCTCGATCTATGGCTCTCTTTCGTAAGGCCGGCTGGAATGTGATTGCCTATCCCGTAGATTTTCATGTTTCTCCCCATGTGTCCTGGCTAGATTTTAGTTTAAGTATTGCCTCAAACTTAAGTATGTGGTCCACGGCGATGAGAGAATGGGGAGGTATGTTTTCTAACTATTTGTCGGGCCGTAGTGATGCGGTTGCTTAATAGTATCTAGGAAACTATGTAACCATATACCTATTATCTGATTGACTTTTTTGAATTAATTTTATATTTTATTGCCATATTTTTGATTTATGGATTTTATATAATGTTCTATTTTGTATTATTGTTTATTTCGTTTTTTTATTCTGTATCCAGTGCTCAGGCTTCTGATGGTGAGCCCTTGTCTAAACGGCAGACTTGTTATCATCAAGCCTCTGTGATGTCTTCTGCGGATCGCGATGTTTTGTTTTTGTCGGCGGATCAAGGTGTAATTTTTTCTCCGTTATATTTCCAGAGTCAAAAATTCAATGCCCAGTTACGAGCTTATGAGAAGGGTCTTTCATGTCTTTATCAGGAAGTAAACACGCTTCAGCTTGAGGTTAAGGAGAGAGCTGTGAAAATACAGCTGATCTATTTAAATGAAGTTGAGCCTCTTTTAAAAAAGTTTATGGATAAGTGCCAACGGGAATTTATCCAAAAATATTATGATGGTTTTATCGACATTTCGGACCTGCAGATAGGGCAAATTCAGTCTGATTTTGTATACTGGGAATGTCTGAATGAGTCTTTTCAGAATGATAAGATTGCTTATTTTTCCTTGCAATTATTGCGCTATGGGCTTGTGCAGCCTAAAAAAATGAATGGGTTTTTCCCCCATGTTTTTGCGGCTATTTCTTCTCGGGCTCAATTGGGTGAAGCCGATGCCTTGTTTAACCTGGCCATAATCTGCTGGTATGGATTAGATGATCCTGTAGATGAAGTTAAGGCTTTGGATTTCTTCAAAGCAGCCGCGGCACAGGGAAATAATAACGCTCGTTATATGTTGGCGGTCATTTACAAAACAAGGCTGCCATTGCCAGAAAATATAGAAAAGGCCTTGGAATTATTAAGAGAGGCGGCTCAGAATGGGCACCTGCCATCCCAGCAGCTGTATTTTAAAGAGTTTCTTTAAGGAGATTCCTGAGGCCATTTCAAAACGTCTTTTTTGGGTGATTTCGTCGTCAAGGTTCCGCTTCCGGTGCTCACGTACGAAGAGGTACGCTGCGCTCCGGTTCTCACCTTTCCTATAAATCCCTCCAAAAAAGCCAG
>JAGOMX010000030.1 GCA_017993335.1 Alphaproteobacteria bacterium
ACAGCCTGGAAAGGCGATGACTGCAACAAGAAAGGGGCTGACCTGGTAGCTACGGTTTATCAAGTCAGCCTTTTTCGGACAACTACCGTGTTCTATAGACCGGACAACTACGCGTGTGCGTGACAGCCTGATGATAGGAAGGATAGAAAAATATGAATTATTTATTTTGCAAGGACACTGAAAATAAAACGATCGAGAAAAATAACGCCCTCGCGGGTTTTATCTAAACGTTCAGGATGAAATTGAACCCCATAAAATTGTTTTTCCGGATGATAAAACATAGCAATTTTTGTATCTTGTGTGAATCCTAAGGATTGAAAACCTTCCGGGATTATTTCCACACAATCTTGATGGTACATCCAGGTGGGTATGGGCGTATGGCTTTTTTGATGTAAAGGGCTGTCTTGATCGACGTGGACCGGTACAATTTTTTTGCTTTCTGGTCTTTTGCAAGAGGAGACCTGCCCCCCTAGTTGCTGGGCCATGAGTTGCATGCCATAGCATATACCCAATAAAGGAATTCCCATTTCATACAAACGTATATCCGCTTTAGGACTGCCCGGTTGATACACCGATGCAGGTCCACCCGATAAAATGACAGCTTTAGGATTGTACTTAAGGATAGTCTCCACGCTTTCTTGGCCATCTAAAATCACATGCGGAATAGAAAAATGACCTAGCCTCTGGGCGATTTTAGGAGTGGCGTGAGACCCAAAATCTAACACAACAACGTGTGGTTTTTGTGATTCGCAGGCGCACAGAATCAATAAAAACAAAGGCATGAATTTTCGCAAGAGCATGGAAATCTCCTTTAATCATTAAAAAGCCTAACAAGCAAACATTAATAAATTATGAGACGTTTTGAAATGGCCTCATTATATGCGGGGCAAAGTTCCCATGGCCTTTTTTAAAAAGGCATCTAAAATGCAACCAGAAAATGGCGCTGCATCGGCACGTTCAGGGTGAAATTGAATCAGGTATAATTTTCGTTGCGGAGAACAAATCATGGCATGAGGGGTTATGTCCGTAGAGGCATCGGCAATAAAACCTTTGGGGATTTTTACAACACAATCATCATGATCCATGAGCACATCCATCTCCTTCACACCCTCAGGCGTCAGGTCGCATAAGCCTGTAAATTTAGCGCGGACAACGGATTTTTCTGAACAACGGCATTTTTCGACGCGGCCGCCTAAATGCTCGACCATCATTTGCATGCCATAGCACAAACCTAAAACCGGGATGTTTAGGTGATAATAACCTTCTGGTGCGCGAGGACTTCCGGCTTCTAATACCGAATCAGGGCTACCCGTTAAGATCAGGGCTTTAGGTTGCAAGCGAGTAATTTCTTGGGTCGGGACAAGGCCATCGAGAATCTTATAGCTTATGCCATAGTCTTCCAGTCGCCTAGCAATGCTGGGGGTGGCGCCTGATCCGAGATGTAAGATAACCATATCCACGTGCTCGGGCTCAGGTTTCATGCAACCAGGCAAGAGGGTTGTGACAAAGGCTGTCATTATGATGAATAGTCGAATTTGCATAAGTTTAATAACACGATGTTTTCTGTATCTTACGAAATTATATACAATTTTGCCTAGGGTCGCTATTCTCAAATATCGATATTTCAATTGATTCTAAAAAAAATATTGTTTAGGGTTTATTATATTTAAAACGAAATTGAGGCTTATTCATGAAGGCACTGCATATACTCTTCTTTTTTCTATTTAGCACGTCAATTTTTGCCAGTAATGAGGATTACCCTCAATTGACATGGGCACACGTGGTGAAAGGTAGCCTGTCATGTTTAGAAGAGACAGAACGGGGAGGCATGGATGTAGCGCCTGATCCTGCATTTAAGTTTTTGCGTTTAGAGTGCGATATCCCCGAGGTTCGATCTGCGATTCTTTCTTTTTGTAAGGATGACACTTTTTATCAAATCCATGATGAGGATGGTGGTGTGACGCTTGCGGTTTTGTATATGTATTGGATGTCTGACATTCGAAAAAGCCTTTCGGGTAAGTCAACAGAAGAGGCTTCGCGAGAATGGAATAACTTGAAAAAAGGCCCTTTGCCTTTGTTGGATAAAATGAGACCTTTGCTAAGGCATGTTGTAAACCGTATGGCTAGTGTGCATAAGAATAATACCTTTGATCTTACTTCTTTAAGGCCTTTACTAGATGTGGAAAGGCCTTCTTATCATCTGCTAAATAAATTTTTAGGAACCTGGATTCGCACGCATTTTGATCGTTTTCCTTACTATAAAATAGAAGCGACGAATGCAAAAAAGAAAACCCATGAAGAATTTATTGGCTTTCATAATGATCTAGAAAAGAAAAATATACCGGAATCAGATATAGGAAAGACTTTTCGGGCGCTATGTATAGCAGAAAGGCTTGAAACTCCCTTGCCAGAAGGTACAGTCTCTATGGATTTCGAAATTATGCCGGCCGTATTACTGATGTACGATATAGAAAGAGCGGGTATACAGAATCGAGAAATTGGCTATCATTTATCGGGCATTCAAACGGCAAGGCTTACAGATGGAACAATGCAGAAAACTTTTACCTATACACCCATAGGAAAGAATCCGCATAAAATTGGTAACAATAAACCCCCCTTAAAAGCATTGGTACAGGAAACAAAACAAAAGCGTAAAAAGTCTTTAGGCAATACGTCTAAAAAGTAATTTTGTTTCTATGGGCAAATCTCTTACCCTAGGGCTCGTATATTGGGAAGTTTTGGCTGAGGGATTTGTTGCAGATTCATAGGGATCACGCAGGTTACTTTTGTGCCGTTTTTTTGTTTAGAAGAAATAACAACGCGGCCACCGTGAAGTTCGATTAGGCTTTTAACGAGTGAGAGGCCAAGGCCTATCCCGTCATAGCGGTCTATGGCTTCTTCGGTGCGTTCAAACTTGCGGAAAATCCTTTTTTGGTCTTTGCGCGAAATTCCTGCTCCTGTATCGGTGACGGATATGTGTAAGTTATGACCGATACGAGAGGCCGCAATAGAAATTCTGCCCCCGTTTTGTGTAAATTTTATGGCATTTTGTAATAGATTCAATAATGCCTGTTTTAGGCGACGTTCATCTGCAATAAACTCAAATATGTCTGCCGCGCAATTCACGGTCATGGTGATTTTTTTATCTTCAATTCGTTTTGATGCAATGCTGGCAACGCTGTTCAAAACGGATTTCGTATCCACAGGTTGCAAGTTAAGATTCATTTGCCCAGCCTCAATGGTGGCTAAATCGATGATATCATTTACCAAATTTAACAACTGGTGAGATGAGTCCAGAATGCCTTTACAATAGGTGTTCTGTTGAGAATTTAGAGCTCCAAAATATTGATCCGATAAAATTTCCCCAAAGCCAATAATCGTGTTAATGGGGGCTTTCAAGTCAAAGGAAAAGCTGTGTAAAAATTCAGATTTGATACGATCGGCCGTTTCAAGAGCGTGATTTCTCTCCCGCAGGGCTTTTTCTGCACGATAGCTATCAGAGACGTCCGAATAGCTTATTAAGTGGGCACCATCTGGTAAGGGAACATAGGTGAATTCAAGAATGCTGTCATCTTTACGGGTTAATCGTCCATTTTTGGGAATGCGATCTGTAATATTATGAATGATTTTTTCTTTATAGGATTCCCAGTTATCGCCATAATCAAAAAATCCTTTTATCTGTTCAATGATGTCGGAAATATGGCATCCCGGTTCTAAAGATTTTCCAGATAGTTTCCACAATTTAGCAAAAGCGGGGTTAATCAGTTTTAAGCGATTGTCACTGGCAAAAACCGCGACACCTTCAAAAAGATGGTCCAGGGTTTCTTTTTGAACGGCGAGCTGGGTATTGGCTTGCCTTTGGATGATTAGGCTGTCGGTGACATCTTCGAAAACGTACATCAACCCACCACCTGGATGGGGAGCAATAACCGTACGGATCGTCCTTTCATCGGGTAGGTGCAACAGCTCTTGCATCGGGTTTAGCAGGGACTTAAACATTTGTAAGGTGCGTTGTTTAAAGGACGGAAAATCGGCATGTTCGGTTAGCAATCGCCTTTTGTGGAGATTATCTAAAACGTCTGTTAAGTTGGGATGGGTATGCAGCCATGTTTCATCCATATCAAACATGCGAGCATAAGCATGATTGAAAAAAGCGAGACGTTTTTCCGCATCATAAATAACGACGGCGGAGGCAATGTTCTCTAGAATTTCTTTGTGTCCGGCTAAATGACGATCGAGTTCTTTTTGCAGGCGTTCTGGTTGTGTTAAATCAATAGCATATCCCACATACCCCTTCATGTTTTCCAGGGGCTGCTCATGAAATTCAATCAGTCGTCGGTCTCCATCAATGACTGTATGTTCTGTTAAATACCTATAACCAGAAGAATCCTGATGCAGGGTGCCTGACCATATGTTCTGATCTTTTTTAATAATCATTTGTGGCGTCGTTTCCAGGATTTCTGCATAACTTTTGTTGCAGTAATTCAGCTGACCATCTTCCCCGCGCAGCCATATGGGAATGGGGAGCGTATGCAAGGCTGAATTCAGGGCCAGGTTAGATAAGGCCCTGGCCGACATTTCTGAAGGGGCTAAGGTCTCTCTAAACCACAGCACATAAGAGGATTGAGGGGGTAGGGATATGTCTTTGGCAAAAAACAAGGCGTTGCTCTTATCTTTTTTAATCGTTATTTTCATGTCAAAAGCTAAACCTTTTTCGTTTAGCTCATTCATCTTGATGCGCATTAATTCCACATCCGATGCCATAAAGTATTTAGAAAAAGCAGTGAAGGAAATATGGTTGCTGTCGGTTAGGTTAAAATATTCCGACAAAGGCGGAGATAAAATCAGCTGATCCGATTGTGGAGACCAAATTATCCACTTGGCTGGACAATTATCCGCCAGGGATTTATAAAAGTTCTGCTGTATGTTACGACTAGCAAGCGTAACTTGCGTTTCCCTTAGGGCGATCTCTTTTTTATACAGCTGGACCAGCAGATAACAGATGCAACCACAGAGGAACAGTAATATAAAAAAAACAATAAAATTCCAATCGAACAAATTCTGAAAAATGTTCGTTTGTAGCAAAGAAAAAAATGTTTTTATCAGTCCCTGGTCCATGATTATTCTTTTAATGGCTGGCCGTATTTATTAGACGGCAATTTATAGTTTTTGTAAATGCACGTTTTTCTGATCCGGTGTCGTGAGATTATAATCTTTGTTTTCCGCAATATTTCTCATCATCTTGAGAATATGGCTAGACAGTCTGGAGCGGTTGTTGGCATTGCAATCAATGAATTGTAGTCTATTGGACACAAATTCTTGATAGCCGCTGGGCAGGTTTGCTGCATTGATGATGATAAGGATTTTTTCATTGACCTGGGAATAACGAGAAGCCATCGCCACAAAGATGGCTGTATCCAGGCGTGAATCTGGTTGGATATCCAGAATTATCATGGATTTATCTGCGGAAGATCTTTGGTGCAGGGTATCGAAAAATTGATGGAGTTGTTCTATATTTAAATAGAAGTGAGGGTGTGTGATTTTAACTAAGTTTTTTAAAGATTGAGGATGTGTGGTCATATAGGATACCAACCAATTTAAGGATTCTGGGCGGGTGTCTTTGAAATCCAGATTTTGTTTTCCCTCTTGCAGGCTTAAATATTTGAAGAATGTATCGGCATCTTCTCGGCATTCAATTTTTTGGAGTAAGCTATTGGGTGTTTTCCCATGGGCATTTTCAGCTAAAACTTTCATGAAAGTTACTTCATCTGCTTCTAGATCTGACTCACTCCAATGTGCGGATAGCTTCCTTTGGAATGCAGTCGGGTCTGCAGGAACGATGGGTTGCTCAAGAACGACAGCTTCTTCTGGTAATGTGGCTGCCGGAATAGAAGTGTCTTCTTCTACAAAAAGATCAGCGACAGCATCAATTAGGCTGGTGAACCCGCTCCATAAGCCATATTCCGGGGTAGGTATGGGCCCCATATTGCGGGGTGGTGGGGAATAGATCGTGTTGCTGGTCCTTGGTTGTTCAGGCAGGTCTTCAGAGGCCCAAACGATTCCGGTAAAGCCAAGAAAGCAAAGGGTGGTTAAGATTCTTTTCATGATTTATCCCCCGATTTTAAAAAAGTGTGTGATGAAAAAATTATACCGTTTTGAGGCAGGCCTCCAATTGCGAGATTCCCCAATCGATTTCTTCTTTTGTGATAATGAGTGGTGGGGCTAAGCGGATGGTGGATTCGTGGGTTTCTTTCGTCAATACTCCACGCGCCAGCATTCTTTCGGCCAGCAGGCGGCCGCTGATGATTCTTGTATCCAGCTCAACGCCTATCCATAAACCTTTTCCTCGAATTTCTTTGATAGCAGGATGGGAGATAGCTTTTAGTTTTTCCATCATATGCTGCCCTAATTCATGGCTGCGCTCTACCAGATTTTCGGTTTCTATGGTTTTCAGAGACGTTATCCCAATCGCGGCGGCGAGCGGATTGCCGCCAAAGGTGGAGCCATGACTGCCGGCTGAAAAGAGTTCCATAACATCTTTCCGTGCGATAAAGGCGGAAACTGGCATGACGCCGCCACCAAGGGCTTTGCCTAGGATCAGGCCATCTGGCTTGGCATCTTCATGCTCAAAGGCAAACATTTTACCCGTACGGGCCAGGCCACTTTGAATTTCATCCAGAATGAATAAAACATTATGTTTTTTGCATAAGGCCTGTACTTGTTTAAGGTAGCCTTCTGGCGGTACGATAATGCCTGCTTCGCCTTGAATGGGTTCAATCATAATGGCGCAGGTATTGGGCGTGATGGCGGCTTCCATGGCGGATATGTCCCCAAAGGGAACAGACGGGAAGCCAGTCGAGTAGGGGCCAAAATTTTCTTTACTGCTGTTGCTGCTGGAAAAGCCGACAATCGTCGTGGTGCGGCCGTGAAAATTATTGTCTGCCACGATAATTTCAGCCTGATATTTAGGGATTTTTTTGACCTCATATCCCCATTGGCGGGCGGCTTTAATGGCGGTTTCGACGGCTTCGGCTCCGGAATTCATGGGGGCCGCCATATCGAGTCCAGAAATTTCGCATAGCTTTTGTAAGAACGGTGCTAAGCGATCGTTGTAGTAGGCCCTGGAAGGGACGCACAAACGTTGAGCTTGCTCAAACATCGCTTGTAATATTTTGGGGTGACCATGCCCTAAGCTAACCGCAGAATACGCCGACATCATATCCAGGTAGCGTTTTCCCATAATATCCCATACCCATGTACCTTTGCCATGTGCCAAGACTATAGGTAAGGGGTGGTAGTAGGGAGCCGTAACCTTTTGTTCTTCTTCGATTAAATAATTACGTTCAACCGGTGTTGCCATGCGATTTACTCCCTGTCTAACAAATTTTTCAAAATGTTATGTATCAGCTTTATGGTTTTGTTATTTATATCTAAGTGTGGATTGTATTCCATAATTTCGAAAGCTTTAAATTTCGGGTGCGTTCGAAGATGGTGTAGGTATGGTAAGACTTGATCTGCGGTTAAACCACCTGGCGCGGGAGATCCTACTCCAGGAGCCTCTTCCGGGTCAAAACCATCCAGATCTATGCTGAGACCAAAGCTGTTGGTTCTGGCGGTTACAATATTTATCGCTTGTAAAAGTGCGGATTCAAATCCTGCCTGATGAATATCTTTCATATAAAAAATCTTTACGCCGAGTTGCTGTAATCTTTTTTCTTCCGCGTCTTCAAAGTCACGAATACCGATTAAAACGACGTTTTCGGGTTTTAATTTAGCTTGAGCCTGACCTATGCCCGTTAGGGCAGAGTTACCATAACCCATAAGGGCTGCAACAGACATGCCATGGATGGCTTGTGATGGGGATGTTTCTGGGGTATGGGAGTCCATGTGAGCATCAAACCAAATGAGTCCAATATCCCCTTGTTCAAAAGCCGCAAGTGCACTCCATGTGCCAATAGCAATCGAGTGATCGCCGCCGATAACGCAAGGCCTTGATCCCGTGTGTAAGGTTTGTAACGTAGACTTATAAACTTGTTCGCACATGCGAGCAACCATGGGTAAGCATTGCGCACGGGCAGGTGATTTATCGTTGGCGAAACGTTGGTCTGGGTGTATAGTTTCTTTCCATCGGACGTGGTAATTTTGACGGGAGAGTTGACCGATTATGTCAAAATAAGCAACCGCATCCGGACCGTGTTCGGTTGTTCTTTTTTGAGCGCCCCAGCCGCTGGCGGCGCCTATAATAGAGGTCTGAATATAATTCATAACCTTAATTTTATCGAATAAAATGAAGCTATGCAAATGAATGGATCTAATTTTCATGAAAAAAACGACAATTGTTTGGTTTAAAAAGGATCTTCGTCTAAAAGATAATCAGGCTTTATTATTTGCCAATCAGACGGAAAATAATGTTTTACCCGTTTATATACTAGATGAAACCACAAAAAACATGGGCGGCGCATCCAAGTGGTGGTTGCACCATAGTCTTGTTCGGTTAAATGCGGATTTACAATCGGTTGGTTCACGGCTCATACTCCGGCGTGGCCCTGTTCGGGAGGTCATGCAGGCTTTATGTGCGGAAACTTCCGTGGATTCGATCTCTTGGCTTAAAGCGTATACGCCCGATGCTCGGATTCAAGAAGAGGAAGTGACTCGTTTTTGTCAGGAATCAAACATAGATTGCCGCCCGTTTAAGGGAAATGTACTCTTTGAGCCTGGGGAAGTTATGACCCAGAAAGACACCTATTTTTCTGTATATACGCCATTTTGGAATGTGCTTTCGAAAAAAATCGTAGATAGAGTTTTGCCTAAAATCACGAGACTGAATGACTGCCCTGAAGTCATGTCAGAAAATATCAAGTCATGGGGATTGTTGGAGCACTGGTCGGGTAAGCTGGATGCACACTGGCAGGTGGGGGAGAAATACGCGCAAGAGCAGCTAGGTCATTTTCTCGATCAGTATGTCGGTAAGTATAATAACACGAGGGATATTCCAGGTATGTCTGGTACGTCGATGTTGTCCCCCTATTTACATTTTGGTCAGTTGAGCGTTCGGGATGCCTGGCATCAAACGGTTGTGCGACAGCATCTGGAATCTGCGGATGCCTCCACGGGTATAACAACCTATTTGAAAGAGCTGGCTTGGCGGGAGTTTAGTTATCATTTATACGCACACCAACCCCGTATTCAAACGGAAAATTTCCGCCAAGATTTTGATGGTTTCCCCTGGTTGCAAGATTCGCTTTATTTAAACCAATGGAAACAGGGGCAAACAGGATATCCCATTGTGGATGCCGGTATGCGGCAGTTATGGCAAACCGGTTGGATGCATAATCGGGTGCGAATGATTGTGGCATCATTTCTAACAAAGAATATGTTGGTGGATTGGCGAGTGGGTGAAGCTTGGTTTTGGGATACTTTAGTTGATGCGGACCAAGCCAGTAATTGCGCGAACTGGCAATGGGTTGCTGGATGTGGCGCCGATGCATCTCCTTATTTCCGTATTTTTAATCCTGTTTTGCAGGGGTCTAAATTTGATGCGAGTGGAAGATATATAAGGCAATGGGTTCCTGAATTGGCAAGGCTTCCGGATAAATTTATTCATGCGCCTTTTGAGCAAGATCCTTGGGTTTTGTCGCAGTTCGGTGTTACTCTCGGTAAGACTTATCCGGCGCCTGTGCTGGACCTATCCGAAACACGAAATAGGGCTTTGTCCGTTTTGAAGCAATGGGCTAAACCAGGAACTGTTCTTGCGTGATTCGCTCTTTCAGGTTTTGATCTGCGTCAAAAAGTAATCTTAAGGTGATGGATTTATCTTCCTGTATGTGAACCCACTGGACGTCACGGACTTCTGTAAAGTCGGCAACTGCACTGACGGGTCTTTTATCGGAATCGAGGACTTCAAAACGTACACGAGTGTCTTCAGGTAATAGCGCGCCTCGCCATCTTCTGGGTCTAAAGGCACTGATGGGTGTAAGGGCAAGTATATTGGTGCCTAAGGGTAATATGGGGCCGTGCGCCGAAAGGTTATAAGCCGTGCTGCCGGCGGCTGTCGACACCAAGACACCATCGCAGACGAGTTCTTCCATGCGGAGCACATCGTCGATATAAATACGAATTTTTGCGGTTTGTCTTGTTTCGCGCAAAAGAGAAACTTCATTAATGGCGCGGGCTTTAACTTCGGTCCCATCTATTTTTTTTGCAACCATTTCCAGGGGAAACAGTTCAACTGTCTCCGCGTTATGAATACGGTCTATTATTTTTTCGGGGCTAAAAACATTCATTAAAAATCCAACCGTGCCGCAGTTCATACCAAAAACTGGTTTTTTATGCGCCATGTTTTGATGAAGAGTTTCCAGCATGAAACCATCTCCACCCAAGGCCACAATCACGTCGGCGTCGGGTAAGGGAACGGATTCGTGCTGATTTTCTATCTGCGCCAGATATTCTTGAGCTGTGCTAGATGTGTCGGCGGTGAAAAACAGCTTCATGGATCTCATTATTTCGGATCCCTTGTTAGGCAATCCGAAAGCGAAGACGCAATCTCTTCCATCATATCAAAGTAAGGAGAAGAAGGATTTGTTTCATCGTCGCTACCCATGGGATTTAAAAAGCCTACGTGTAAATTTAAAGCCCGTGCCACGTTTTCCACGACGCTTTCCCCATGATTAGGTTCGCCAAAAACACACTGTATGTTCTTTTCATTGACTTGTTGGTCAATGAATTTCCGCTGGGATGCGCGTATGGTATGTTCCGTATCTTTAACTAAGGGGATGCTGCGATTTAAACCAAAGGCTTTTTCATAATATTGAAAAGCATCGTGATATACGAGGTAATGTTTGCCTTTTAAGGGGTCTAATCTTTTCAAAAGCTTTGCTTTTAAAGCCTCTAAATCCACAATCAACTGTTTAGCGTTTTCTTGATAAATTCCCGCGTTATCCGGATCGATGCTGGCCAGGGTGTCTGCGGTTGCTTGAACGATTTTTTTTGCATTTTCAGGATCAAGCCACAGATGGGGATCTTTTTGTCCCTCGGCAAGTTCTAATATGGTCATGTCTTTGACATCCATTAACGTCAGAACTCTGCCATTTATAGCCAGGGTTTTACTGGCTTTTTCCAGCATGTTCTCCATTTGTGGCCCGACCCAAATGAATAAGTCCGACTGGTAAATGGCTTCGGCTTCTGAAGGTGTAAGAGAAAAATGATGTGCCGATTCATAAGGGGCTAGCAACAGTTTTGGTGTGCCAATACCTTTCATGACACCAGCGACTAAAGCCTTTACCGGTTGAATACTCACAACAACTTTAGGCGCGGCGGCGATGCTGAAGTTTGTTAATCCTAGAAAAAAGATAAGGCTTAAGATTCTATTCATGATCAGGGGGCCTATTGCTAACGGTTTATTAAACTCTTTCTTATATCCTATAACTGAAATTAGCGTTGGAGGCAACTATGAGTGGTCAAGACTGTTTAAATAATAAAGCCAAAATCTCCCAAATTGATTTAGGTATTAAGAAAGAGGAAGTCAGTCATATTGTTCAAATGCTATCGAAAATTTTAGCAAGCACATATGTCCTGTATATGAAAACACAAGGGTTCCATTGGAATGCCGTCGGTCCGAATTTTTATTCTTTGCACAAGTTAAGCCAAGAACATTACGAGGATATGGCTGAATCCATTGATACTCTGGCGGAGAGAATTCGCGCCCTCGGCCATGTGGCGCCAGCGCGTTATAGTTGGTACGAGAAGTTATCTATTATACGGGAAGAACAGGAAGAAAAAGATGCAAAAGATCTTTTGCAGAATCTAGTTCTGGATCACGAGGCGATTTCACGTTTACTGAAAGACGGATTTGTTCTAGCCGAAAAGGCTTATGATCATGCCACAGCGGACTTATTTGTGCAGCGAATGCACGCGCATGAAAAGGCTGCTTGGATGTTGCGCGCTGTTTTAGGCAGCTAGCGCAGAACCAATGCAAGGACACGTTAGGGAGTGTCCTTGCTTTTTTTTCTTAAGATTTCAAATGGATACTATCCATAGACATGCGACGTTGTACGAAGGATTCATAGAGTTCTGCGTTCATGGGCATAATGCCGACAATGTGTTCTTCTCCATCTCTGTAAGGGGAGGCAATTTTCGCTTGTTTGCTAAAGGGCCACATACCGTTTTTTAAGACTTCCTGGTGTGTATTCGTATCCAGAACCGTCACAAAAGTTTTAATTTTCTGGGCGATGCTAATGGTTTTGAGAGAGTCATACATCCCGAGATAGAAATCCTGGCGGATATGATCGATAGATTTTTCATGCTCATCCTTGGCTTTTTCGTAAGGCACATGAAAAAAGATACGGCTAATTTCCCAAATTTTATTCTTCGTTTTGAATTGTAGGCGCCGAATGAGATCTGATGTTAAAGCGGGCGCATCAATAGGTATCAATCGTGCACCGCCAATAATTCCAAATTTTTTATGGCTAAATATCAGGTAATTTGCCTTTTCATGATCGAAGCAATCTTGAAATTTAGGACCCACCTCCAGTTGGAGCCGTTCAAACATTTCGGATAATTCACGATCGTAATCCGCTCGTTTCTTGGGGGTAATTAAATTAAACATGTTCATAATCCTTAAAAATAACAATGACTATCTTCATCACATATGGGATGTTTTTTCTATATTTCAAGTGTTGATCGTGCAAACTTAAAATTTAATCCCGTGTTTTTTATGAAAAATGTTTACCTGGGAAATGGTTTAGGTTAGATTCTTTTTTGTCGCACCCTTAGCTCAGCTGGATAGAGTACCGGCCTTCTAAGCCGGGTGTCGCAGGTTCGAATCCTGCAGGGTGCGCCATTTTTCTATATTTCCTTTTGATTGCTAATTGCGTCTTGCTATAAAGCTGTGTATGATCCAAACCAAATCTATTTTTAAAAGGAGTTCTTCGTCATGGCATTATCATTTGATTTAATTTCACCGGCATATGCCCAATCAGCTGCTGGGGCTGGTGGTTTTGATTTTATGGGTTTGCTGCCCTTGATGATTATTTTTGTGGCGTTTTACTTTCTTCTCATTCGCCCACAACAGAAAAAAGCACAACAACAACGAGAAATGCTTACATCTGTTACTCGTGGAGATAGGATTGTAACCGTTGGCGGTGTCATCGGTAAAATCGTTTCTGTAGAAGATGATGTTGAAGTGGTTTTAGAGCTAGAAGAAGGTGTGCGGATGCGCATTTTAAAATCAGCAATTGTTGAGGTTATTTCTTCTGGGTCCAATGTGAAAAAAATGAGTGAAGGTGGTGCAGCCTCTACAAAGACGAAGCCTGCCCGTCCGACAAATCCGAAGAAGGCTCCTAAAGATAAGACTATAAACTAAAAAGCTGTAGGTGATTTTGATGCATATTTCCCCGTGGAAGTCTTTTCTAATTCTTGGCATTTGTGCCTTGGGTATCGTGTTTGCTAGTCCGAATCTGTTGACTCCAGCGCAAAGGGCTTATTTGCCATCCTGGATGAAACCGGTAAATCTGGGATTAGACTTGCAAGGTGGATCGCAGCTGTTGTTAGAGGTGGATGTGGCTGCAGGCCTCAAGGACCAATTGAGCGGTGTGGCAGATTCTCTGCGCTCGGCTTTACGTGCAGAAAAAATTGGGTATACGGATATGAACGTAAAGGAAAAATCCATTACGTTTACTCTGCGCGATACAAACAACGTGGCTGCCGCGCGGGCTGTATTATTAAAAGAAGCTCCTGACGCGAATATCGAAATTGATGACCAGGGTCTTGGTAGTTTTGAGTTTTCTGCCAAATCAATTTCTGAGCGTACTCGTGGAATGCTGCTGCAATCTATTGAGATGGTCAATCGTCGTATTAATGAATACGGCACTATGGAGCCGAATATTCAGCAACAGGGTGATATGAATATCCTTGTGCAGCTACCAGGTGTAAGCGATCCCGCCCAAGTTCGGCAGTTGTTGGGAAAGACCGCGAAGATGACGTTCCGTTTAGTGCACCCCGAATCGGAAGCGCTATTGGCTCAGGGTAAAATTCCACCAGGAAATGAAAAGCTGCCTGGAGAACGACCGTCGGAGTTTTATATTGTCGGTAAGCAGGTGATGGTGGGTGGCGAAAACTTAACCAATGCGGTGCCGGGCTATGACGATTTTGGCCGTCCAGCTGTAAACTTCTCCTTTGACTCCTTTGGGGCTAGAAAATTTGCGGATGTGACGGGAAAAAATATTGGCCGCAGGCTCGCCATCGTTTTGGATAATCAGGTGATCAGCGCACCGAGCATTAACTCGCAGATTAATGGTCGCGGTATCATTCAAGGAAATTTCACTATACAGCAGACGACAGAGCTCGCGATCCTCATGCGTGCTGGTGCTCTACCCGCGCCGCTACAAGTAATTGAGGAAAGAACTGTAGGTCCGGATCTGGGTGCGGATTCTATTGATGCGGGACAACGCGCAACGGTTTTATCGATCCTGTTTGTGGCTGTGTTTATGTTGCTCGTCTATTCATTCTTTGGATTTGTTGCGGACATTGCAGTTATATTCAATATTATTTTGTTAATCGCGGTTTTATCGTTGATTCAAGCAACGCTAACTTTGCCAGGTATAGCGGGTATTGCCTTGACCATTGGTATGGCAGTGGATGCGAACGTATTAATTTTTGAACGGATAAAAGAAGAGTTGCGCAACGGTATGAAACCACCGGCTGCCTTGCAAGCGGGGTATACGCGGGCTATGGCTACGATTGTTGACTCTAACTTAACGACGTTAATCGGTAGCGTCTTGTTGTACGTATTTGGATCCGGCGTGGTAAGAGGATTTGCGGTAACGCTTTCCATTGGTATCCTCATTTCTATGTTTACGGCGATTAGTTTAACGCGTTTGATTGCGATATATTGGATGCGTTGGCGCAAGCCCAAGACTTTACCCATTTAAGGCAGGAACTCTGATATGGCTTTATTCACACCTATTCCCTACAACACAAAAATTGATTTTGTACGTCAACGCTTTTTTAGCATCGGCATTTCAATTTTTGTCTCTGTGGCTTCTATCGTTGGATTGTTTACTCATGGATTAAACTATGGGGTGGATTTCAAGGGCGGCTACCTTTTAGAAATTCGGACACCAGAACCTGTCGATTTGGATGCGTTAAGAACGACCTTATCGGCTTTGAATTTAGGCGATGTGAAGCTACAAGAAGCCGGTAGCTCTCAAGATATTATGATCCGCATGGAAAATAGAGATACGGATACCGGGCAAAAGAATGAAACCATTGATAAGGTAAAGGCGGCTTTAGGGGATAAAGTTGAGTACCGGCGCGTTGAAACCGTGGGTGCTAAAGTCAGCGAAAGCCTCAAGAAAAATGGTATATATGCGGTGGTGTTTTCCCTTCTGGCCATGTTGGTTTATATCTGGTTTCGTTATGAATGGCAGTACGGTGTGTGCGGAATCATGGCCTTGGTGCATGACTGTATTACAGTTTTAGGTTTTTACGTCCTCACGGGCATGGAGTTTAATGAAACGGCGATTATTGCTATTTTGACAACGGCTGGGTATTCCATTAACGATACGGTTGTTATTTACGACCGTATTCGTGAAAACGTGCGTAAATTTAAAAAAATGGGAATGATGGATCTGATTAATCAGAGCGTGAACGATACGCTCTCTCGTACGGTTCTAACGTCATCGACGACTCTTATTGCATTGTTTGCATTATATTGGTTCGGTGGTCAAGTGATTGAGCTGTTTACCTTACCGATGATCGTGGGCATTGCGGTGGGTACGTATTCCTCTATCTTCGTTTCATCGGTGTTGTTGGTCTATCTAACGCCACCTCGAGGTGATGATATTGTGCAGGCTTCCGTAGAAAAAACTTCGTAATCATAAATAATACCAAATTCTCTAAAATAACGGATAAATCTTATCCACGCAGCTTGTCATTCCCGCGCAGGCGGGAATTCAGCGCAACAAAGTGCTGCGTAGCAGCTCTCCATTTACTTCAATGTCACAGCAGCAAGGAAGTATGGAGCCTCTTTGAGGCACATGTTGTGCTGGATACCTGCCTGCGCAGGTATGACAAACGATGGTTGAGGAGATTTAAGGCGACCTCTATCGGATGCTTAATTATAGGATTTGGTATAACGCTTTATCACCACCATCTAGAGACTGTATTGGGAACATCGCCGTTGGCGTGGAATTCGAGGGTGGGTAAAACGTCTTGGATATGGGGGACGATGTGATAAAAATCTTTATGTTCTGGTCGGACAAATTTTTCTCGTATCATGTGGTCGACAAAAGTATCAAATAGGGCTGACCAATAGTTTTCAATATCGACAAAGACAATAGGTTTAGCGTGTAAGCGCAGTTGGCGCCATGTGATAATCTCGCAGACTTCATCTAAAGTGCCAAATCCTCCGGGTAGGATAGCAAAGGCATCGGAATGCTCAAACATTCGCCTTTTTCTTTCATGCATAGAATCGACCACATAAAGCTGGCTGATGCCGTGATTGCCTTTTTCAATTTCATCTAGATGCTGGGTTATAAATCCTGTGACCTTGCCGTTATGTGCCATAACACTATCGGCCACAATACCCATGAGTCCGAGCTTGCCGCCGCCATAGACTAATCGTACATCGTTTTCAGCAAACTCTTGCCCTAAACGCTGAGCGCCCTGTTTATATATCTCTGGTACAGAACTGGAGGATCCGCAGTAAACGCATACAGATTTGATTTTATCCAAGGTGCCTCGCTTTTTTTCTTGTTACACTTAAGCGTAGCTGAAAACCTATAAAAAATGGTTAACTTTGTGGCAGAATGAGGTGAATGGCGTTAAGCCATTTTTCGGCGAGAATTCATGGCGGTGAGAAGGGTGCCATCATCCAAATAATCTAATTCTCCGCCTAAAGGCACGCCTTGGGCTAAGGCGGTCATGTGGATCGATGTATGTTGGAAGAGATCCATGATGTAGTGAGCAGTTGTTTGACCATCAACGGTTGCATTGAGTGCAAGAATAATTTCGCTGATCGGATTATTCTGGGCGCGCATAATTAGGCTTTTTATATTTAAATCTTCTGGACGGATGCCTTCTATGGCGGATAGAGTGCCGCCGAGAATATGGTATTGACCGTGAAAGGCTCCCGATCTTTCCATGGCCCATAGGTCTGCAATGCCCTCTACAATGCATAAAATTGTTGCATCTCTTTTGGGATCCGTGCAGATCATACAAGGGCTAGTCGTGTCCAGGTTACCACAAACTTGACAGTCTGTTAGGTTGTCGGCTGCCCTTTGTAAGGCCTCCACAAGTGGTTTGAGTTTTTCTTCACGATTTTTAAGCAAATGAAGGGCAACTCGCCGACCAGAACGCGGGCCAAGGCCTGGCATTTTAGCCAGGCGATCAATTAGATTTTGTAAGTCGGGGCTGAACATTTAAAACGGCAGCTTCATATCACCCAAAGGTAGGCCGCTCGTTGCCTTAGACATTTCTTCATGTGCTTTTTCTTCAGCCTTGTTCTTTGCATCATTAAAGGCTGCAACGATTAAATCTTCGAGCATTTCCACATCGTTTTTATCCACGATGCTAGGGTCGATTTTAATGGATTGTGCTTCTGTTTTTCCATTCACGACCACCTTTACCATGCCGCCGCCAGATGTACCTTCTACGGTGATGGTCGTCAGTCTTTGTTGAGCTTCTGCCATCTTGGCTTGCATTTGCTGAGCCTGTTTCATCATATTCTTAAAATTCATATTTAAAACCTTTCTTTCTCTAGTTATTTATTCGATGGATTCTATCACAGCGCCCGGGAAAGCTTCTAAAGCTTTTGCAACTAAAGGATCTTTTCGGATTTCTTCAATTTCTTGTTGCTGTTTGGCTTCATCTTGCTGCATGAGTGTGGGGGATACAGCCTCTTGCTGGCTGGCAATAATTGACCATGTCTCACCGGTCCACTGTTTTAGTAAGTGGGACAGCTTGAGAGGTAAGTCCTTGGGGACGCCTTCATTTAATTTAATCTCAACGGTTCCATGGGAAAAAGAAACCAAATGAACATCGGCTTTTAAATAAGCATAAATCAGGGGTTCTTTGTTTTTGGCAACCAAATTAACCAAGGATTCAAAACTATGGATAGAATCTGTTTCGTTCAAGGGTTGAGAAGGGTTATGTTCTTTGATTGGCATCTGGATGTTTTCTCCCATTCCAACCTTCACCATGTCTTCAAGAGAGGGGAGGCTGCTGGCATAGACAAGGCGTAAGATCACCATTTGCAAGGTTTGCAAGGGCAGGGATGCCACTTGTAATTCCTCTGCGCCTTTCATCAAAACTTGCCAGATACGGCTGAGCGTTGGGATGGTTAAATCTTTAGCTAGGGATTGACACGCATCTGCATCCGCTTCCGTTAAACCAAGATCATCCAGGAGAGTGGTGTCCACCTTCAAACAGGACAGAGTGTGGACAAGATTTAACAATTCATTGAGAAGGGTGGCAGGGTCTGCACCAATGGCGTATAACTCATCGACTCTCTGCATAGCCGAACGGGCGTCGCCTTGGATAGCTGCATACAGGAGGTCAAAAATCTTTCCAGCTTCAGAAAGGCCCAGCATTTGCTGCACAGTTTCAGCCGTCACAGATTCCATAGACATGGTGCGAGCTTGATCCAGCATGGAAATCCCATCTCGGGCAGAGCCATCGGCTGCCTTGGCGATAAGCGTCAAGGCTCGATCATCAATATGAAAATGCTCTTTAGCGGCTATTCCTGCAAATAATTCTTTTAATGTTTTAATGCTAATCCGTGCCAAATCAAAACGCATGCACCGGGAGAGTACGGTTTTTGGAACTTTATGAATTTCTGTTGTGGCAAAAATAAATTTCACGTGCGCTGGTGGCTCTTCCAGGGTTTTGAGCAAAGCATTAAAGGCGCTTTTTGAAAGCATGTGAATTTCGTCTATAATGTAGACCTTATATTTTCCCATGACGGCTTTATATTTAGCAGCCTCAATGACTTCGCGGATGTCATCAATACCTGTGCGGCTTGCGGCGTCCATTTCAATCACATCGATATGACGGTCTTGGGATATAGATGTACAGTTTTCACAAATGCCACAAGGGTTTACCGTATCTGCGAGATCTCGACCTGTGCAGTTTAGGGCTCGTGCGAGGAGACGTGCTGTGGTGGTCTTGCCGACACCTCGAATACCGGTGAAAATAAAGGCCTGCGGGAGTTTGCCAGATTTTAAGCCATTGGTTAAAATTCTCACCAAGACATCCTGACCATGCAAATCAGAAAAGTTTTGTGGTCTGTATTTGCGTGCTAATACCAAGTGCGGTGCACTAGGGGTTTCGCTTGCCATGTTAAATAATGCTGCCTGTGACATATGGCCTGTACCTTTATATGAAATAGCCTACTTATGGTTACCATAGCCAGGGCATAGCGACAATATTAATCTGTATCTTCTTGTGCATAAGAATGCAAAAAACCCGAGCGGAAAATCCAGCCCGGGTTTTTGTTTGTCTTTAAGTAAAATAAATTACTTGCTGGACTTAGCAGGAGCAGCAGCTTCTTCAGCAGCTTCTTCAGCGTTTGCAGCTGCGTCTGTAGCAGTTGCTTCAGTTGCGTTCTTAGCAACTTCTGCAGTTGCAGCAGGAGCTGCTTCTTTTTTAGGTGCAGCTGTAGCTGGACCTGCAACACCGATGATGATTGCTAATGTCAAAAGAGAAATTATTTTGTTCATTGTAAACTCCATAATGGTTAATGATCATTCTTTGATCCAGATCAGAGATAGCCATTCTTCGACTCACTGTCAATAGCTATTTTTTATCGTAAGGCGATTTTTCATTTTTCCCCATGTTTCAAGGACGTAGAGGGTGTTGATGGTTTGCCTATTGATCGCCAAAGCAAATGCCTAATCCTCGAGCTGTTCGCACGAGGGTTCCTTCTACATTTACGGCTTCATATTGGGCGATGGCTTGTTCTATGGCGACGTCAACGACTTGTCTGTTTTGCCAGGCGACCATGCGACTGTATTGATTTTTTGCAATTAAATCCACCGCATGTATACCCAGAGCCGCAGCTAAAACCCGGTCGCTGGCGTTCGGTTGACCGCCGCGTTGAACATGGCCTAAAACCGTGCAACGCGTTTCAGCCTTCGTCTGTTCCGCTATTTTTTCGGATAAATAATGACCAATGCCCCCATAGCGTTTTCGTCCTTCCATGTCTGTTATCATGGACGGTTGTCCGTTTTCAGTTTTAACCGATTCAGCCACGACAACGAGAGCAAAATTTCTACCGCGTTGATTGATTTGTTTGATTTTGTTGGCCACGATATCTAGCGAATAGGGGATTTCGGGGATAAGGACGACGTCGGCTCCGCCTGCGATACCGGCGTTCAGGGCGATATGTCCCGCATCGCGTCCCATGACTTCTAAGATCATAACGCGGTCATGGCTGGCAGCTGTTGGTTGTAAACGGTCAAGGGCTTCTGTGGCGACCTCTACAGCGGTGCTGAATCCGATAGAAATTTCGGTACTTCCTAAATCATTATCAATGGTTTTAGGAATGCCAATAAAATTGATATTCCCTTTTTTCATTAAATCATTGAGTATTTTTAAGCTACCATCGCCACCCACACCGATAATTGCATCTATATTGAGGTCTTGGATAGCGGCGAGAATTTCTTTAGTAAAATCTTGTGGGGTCCCCTTGTTGGTAGTCCCTAAAATAGTGCCACCCAAACGCAGCATGTTGCCGTCGATCATATCTAGGGTAAGGTTGCAGTACTGCTTAGGGTTTTGTGTCAAACCGACAGTCCCATATTTGATGCCAAGAACTTCCCAGCCATATCCTTCAATGGCGCGATGGGCTACGGCTCGGATGACGGCATTTAAGCCAGCGCAATCTCCGCCACTTGTTAAAATACCAATACGCTTTGTCATGCTGTTGACCTTTAAAAATTATTATCTCATCTACTGTTACATACGTTACAGGACGTTGCTAAGGGACGCAAGTTGAATCCGATCTTGAGAGGCTTCGGCGAAATTATATGTCACGCACACGCGTAGTTGTCCGGTCTATAGAACACGGTAGTTGTCCGAAAAAGGCTGACTTGATAAACCGTAGCTACCAGGTCAGCCCCTTTCTTGTTGCAGTCATCGCCTTTCCAGGCTGTAC
>JAGOMX010000082.1 GCA_017993335.1 Alphaproteobacteria bacterium
TTATGCAGCTTATGCCGGACACTGCTACTCAATATGGTGTTACAGACAGATTCTCGCCCGAGGAGAACATTGATGGTGGGACAAAATATCTGAAGTTTCTTTTGGATAGGTACGAAGGAGATATTAGCCTTGCTATAGCTGCATATAATGCAGGAGAGGGGGCCGTTGATAAGTATGGAGATATTCCCCCCTATGCCGAAACAAGATCTTATGTACAAAAAGTTTCGTTATTTTTAGAGAAAGGCAATTGAATGAGAATTTTTCTAATGGGCCCCGTATTGGCGGGATTCTTTTTTGTTCAAATTCCTGTGGCAAAAGCAGAGTCTGAGGCCGCGTGCGCCATCTGGCTTTGCCTTCCCGGTGGGTTTCCAACTGGATGTGCAGCTGCTTACAGTGAGTTTAAGCATAGACTAAAAAAGGGGAAGTCCCCGTTGCCCAGTTTATCGTCTTGTACAACAGGGCCAGACGGTAATTCGTCGAATGGAAATTATCAAATGGGAGTAGAGTATTTTCTTCCATGTAAAAAAGGGTTTCAATATAGCAGGATACCACAAAGCTACTCTGATGAAATAATGTGTGTTCCAACTAACTCACAGTGTAATTTGCGTGAGAAGTATAGGCACGATAAGGCGGCTGATTGTACGGCTTATCAGGCAGAGAGAAGGAATCAGACGCGGTTTGTAAAGATGTGGGTTGATGGGAAATATCTAGGACAGTTTTTTTACCAATAGAGGCTTAGGCGACATTCTTCTTTTTTTGAGGGGGAGTCTCAGGGGTTGAAGATAATTCAATGAGTGGCGTTTTCATGTATTTGAGTTCTTTGATAACATTTACAATGTCAATTTTATGAATGTTCTGGCTGAATTTTCTTGAAATCTCTTGAGAAATTTTTGTTGCTTCAGATGTTGAAGTGACTTCGATGCGTACCTCATATTGCCATTGACCAATACATTCAGTCAGGCCCACAATGTGCGGATGGGCGGCACTAAATTCAAAAAAATCTTTCTTAAAAGATGTCGTGCGTGAGGATGTTTTAATCAAAAGATCAAAGGAGCTATAGCCGATTTTATACGGGTCTATGCTATAGGAATAGCCTAGGATTACGCCTCTTTTTTCAAGGTCGGAAATTTTATTGTGAACCGTTGTATTTGAAACGCCAACAGCTTCCGCAATGGCAGGGCCATTAGGCAGGCCTCCAGCGGCAATCATATAATTTAGAATAGAGACGGAGAGATCGTCTAGTTTTTCATGTGCGCCAGTGTATGAGTAGGTGATGTGAGATGTGTTTTTTAGATCTGGTGCCAAATATTTACGCTTAAACAGACTAAGTTGTCGTCGAATGGATACGGCTTCATCAATTTTGATGGTGATAATATCGCTATAAAGAGTGCTCATAAATTCCTCGAACTCAGGAATTGATCGAGCGTTGACGGACATGAAATATTGATAAGGGCCGAACAGCTCAATCACGGAAACTATATTCGGATAGCCTTGTAACTTGTCGATGATGGCTTGAATATCTTGACTTGGAATTGGCAGAAAAGAGAAAAATACGCCTATTTTCATCCAGCCGAGGGAAAATTGATTTATGAGCGTATAGGGTGAAATAATGCCGTCATTTTGCAGGCCGGAAAGTGTTCGCCTTACTTGATAACCTTGCTCACCTATGGGGGCACCAATGCTGTCGGCAGTAGCATTAGCGTTCAGAAGTGCCTCGTGAAGGATTTTTTGATCCCTTGTGTCAATTTTATGGTTCATTCAGGTAATTTTAGTAAAAATGTTAATCAGATAAGGGGTATTCACTTAATATTTCTACACAGAAATGCAATAGATTTTACGGTGTATTTTACTTAATGCACAGATTTTTCATTAAAGAAGCTCTTTGAACTGCTCTAATTCACCAGCCGTTGCTAAGAGGCCCTGTTTGCGTAGGGTATCAAGATATTCCTCTACAGAATAGGGAGGGTTCTTTAAGCGAGCCCTAACCTTCTTAACGGCTTCGCAAACGATACCTGGAGCTAGGCCCGTAAGATTGCTTATAAACTCGTCTGGATGTTGAGCTTCTATCCCGTATTTACTGGTTTCGCTTGTTGGAAAATCCTTGAGGTTCTGGGTGACAATGACATCGCAGTTTCCTACAATTGCCGCAGCGAGGACATGACGATCTTTTTTATCTGGCAGATTAAGTCCAGGGATAAGCTCATGATAGCCTTCTATTAGGCAGTCTCTAACTTTGCTGTTCATTAGATCTCTTGTTCTCTCAAGCTTTTCACGGCTTAAAGAGGTGTTGTTCATCAACAAATTCTCTATCCATTCATTGTGGATGTCATTTGTCCAATGAGCACGGAAAAGGTCCGATAGCGCAAGTTGCAACAACAGATCGCGGATAGGAGCCGGATACAGTACGTTTGCATCAAAGAGGGCTATATAACTACTCACCGTTAGTATCCCATATTATTTTCCTGAGCATCGGCAACGAGAGCATCAAGGATTGCTTCTCTCTCTTTGTCGATTCTATCTTTGTAGGCCATAACATCTTCCATTTTTACACGGCGATGCTTACCCACCTTACGATAGGGGATTTCGTTAGATTCGAGTAGCTTAATCAAGAATGGTCTGGAGACATTGAGTATCTCTGCAGCTTGAACCGTGGTTAGCTCGGCATTTTGAGGAATGAGAGTAACGCCACGGCCAGCAGCCATTGCTTCCAGAATGTCCATAAGCAGATTTACTGCTCCTGTGGGGAGGTCGATCGTAGGGGCATCTGTATTATCCTGAACGCGAAGAGAAAGAGGTCTGTTCTTGTGGGAAAAACGGGCAAGCATTTGGCCACTTGCTCTTGCAAGGGCAGCATCTTGGATACTAGGTGGAGCTTGATGAAATGCGAGTGATGTCATGATTTTTCCTTTCTAATACCATTATATGCAATAAACGAACTAAACGCAAGGAATGCAACCAATGAAATATATAATATTAGGTAACTAGCTGAAAAACAATGGAAATCTTTGGTGTGATAATATATTTATATGGCAAATTTCTTTTCGGTCCATAAATAATTTTTTATTGGTATCAATCCCGTAGACTTCCGCCAATGCTGTTGTACAATTTGCCTGCCCGCGTAGAATTAGGCGCGTGGGCTGCGCAATCTAGGAAAGGGATAAAGCAGCCGTCGCCACCTGATAGAGCAACGGCTGGAAGATATGATGATTACGGCGGTCGATGAGAATAATATCGACATCCGCATCAGCCAGATTTTTAGCAGCAGCAAGACCGACAAATCCGGCGCCTATAATTGCAACGCACGGACGTTCGCTCGGCTTTGATTGTTCCAGAGGCATTGTTTACAAATATTCGTATCTTGAATTATTTTGAGGGTGAGGCCTTTTTAACGCTACCACCCGCGATTTTCACATAGTCCTGAAGAATATTATTGTTATGTGCGACCTGATTTTGAATGATCTTTGACCACAAATCATACTGCTCTTTCTGGAAGTTCATATTTTTCTCCACAAGGCTGGTCAGAAACGCGCTTTGCTCCTTGCCAAATTCCTGCAATTTCTTCTGGGTTTCTTGAAGGTTTTCGCCCAAGGCGAAGATATCGTCTTTTTGTTGTGCACTCATTTTAGTCTTTCCTTTCGGTTGGGGGTTAAAAGTTTCCAAAGGCCTTTGTTACAAAGCACCCTTAATTCGTTTATAGGCATTTTTCAGTTCTTCACCCACTATGCCGAAAGCACTTGTAATATCCTGCCCACTTTTTGCGAGATCGGCGTCTTTATAAAACTTTTCCCATTTCTCTTCCAGCTCATGCCACTCATCCTGAAGGTCTTTCGAACCTAAATGGATTTTCAGCCGTGTTTCATCACGCAGCTCCAAAATCTCGTTCAGAAGATTCTTATATTTTTTATGATCCGTATCAGTCATGCTTTTTGTCCTTTATAATTTAAACCCAATGTTTGAGAAAACGGCTTGCCTTGCGTATTCAAAACAACATCAATATTGCCTTTGATTGCGTTAGAGTATGGACAAACAGCATGTGCCGCCTGAACCAGCTCCTCGGCATCTCTCTGGCTTAAGCCATGAATAATCGTCGTCAAGTTCACTGCCAGATCGAATCCTTCCTGATCGTTGGCGTGAAGGGAAATATCTGCTATCACGCTGACATCTGCATCCTTTATTTGTATTTTCTGTTTTTGGGCCAAGTGAATGACTGCATTTTCAAAGCATGCAGCGTATCCGGCTGCAAAAAGTTGCTCGGGATTAGTAGCATCGCCCTTACCACCCATTTCCTTCGGTATTGCTAAAGCAAGATCAAGGAGACCGTCGCTGCTTTTGACGTGTCCGTGCCTTCCTTCTGTGGCGATAACTTGTGTTTTATAAAGGGCAGACATTATATTTTCTCCTATTGCATATACAGCCCGCCATTCACGGACAGCGTTTCCCCTCTAATTAAGACTACGCGAGCCATCCTATTTCCTTTTCTGCATGCGCGAAGTATCACATAATAAGACTGGCCAGTCTAGTCTATTTATGAACGACTTTTTATGCATGAATGCTATAACCATTATCGATATAGATCGTCTGGCCGGTGATGTGACGGGCTTTATCAGAAATCAGAAATGCCGCCGCTTCGCCGATTTGCTGGATAGATACCAGCGTGTTGATGGGGGCCTGTTTTGTCGCTTCCTCCATTAGCTTGTCAAAATGCGTAAGGCCGGAGGCCGCGCGGGTCATCACCGGGCCGGGGGAAAGCGCGTTGACGCGGATCCTTTTCGGCCCCAGCTCATGCGCCAAGTAACGCATTGATGCTTCCAGTGCCGCTTTTACGGGCCCCATCAAATTATAGTTGTCGATGACTTTTTCCGCGCCATAATAGCTCATGGTCAGAATAGAGCCGCCGTTTTTCATGAGCGGCTCGGCGCGCTTGGCCAGCCGGATGAGCGAGTGGCAGGAAACATCCATGGCCGTCTGGAATCCTGCTGTGGAGCTATCAAGAACACGCCGTTGTAAATCGTCCTTCGGTGCAAAAGCGATAGAATGCAAAAGAAAATCAAGCTTGCCCCATTGCCTTTCTACGGCAGAAAAAACGGCC
>JAGOMX010000031.1 GCA_017993335.1 Alphaproteobacteria bacterium
TTCCTGAGCTATACTAAATCCATTATAAAGGCCTCTGCCACGATAAAGCTCAATGGCTTCATCCTGAATCTGATCCGGCCAAATGTCCAAACAAGATTCGTACCTACAAAAGAGCTCCGCTTGCTTAACAAAATACTCTGACCTAAAGCAACAGTCATTGCCGGCCACAGCTTCTAAATACGAATCGTTATTGGATATGAGGATGTACTGGCCATCATCGAAGGCTAGTAGATAACCAAACGCCGTTATCCCGAAGTGATCTTTCAATGGGGCACAAAGGCTATTGATCTTTTCAGCATTATCCCGGTTAAACTCAATCATAGGCCTGGAATAAGGGTTGGTAATATTCGTCATCTCGGTTCTCTAAAATCAGCAAAACACAGCTTATGCTCTTCATCTAAGCACTGATCATCATAATTGCAAGGGCCTTTTTATACAAATATACGTATTTCCTACGTATGGATAAGATTTGTTCAGAATGGTAAACATTCATGAATCTAGTAATCTGGTAACCTTATGAGCTACACAAGCAAAATCACATTCATGCTGAGAGCAAGAGGCGTGCACTTAAGTGCCCATGTGACGAATCTGCATTTAAAGGATGAAACTAAATGAACAAAATATTATTAGACTTACCCGAGGTTATAGAAACACCTCGACTCAAGTTGCAGATGCCTACAACTGGCTATGGAGAAAAAGCACATGCAGCCATTCTGGACGGATACGAGGATTATATCCGTTGGCTGTCATGGCCCACCACGCCACCTACTGTCGAAGCTGTTGAAGAAGATTGCCGAAAACACCATGCTGAGTTTATCTTGCGAGACTGGATAAGGTATTTGATTTTGGATAAAGACTCTGGTGATGTTCTTGGGCGTTGTGGTTTTCCGCCCTTTCAATCTAATTGGACTATTCCACAATTCTCCATTTCCTACTTCATCAGAAAAAGCCAGCGCGCCAAGGGATATGCAACTGAAGCCACCCATGCCATGGCCTTATTGGCTTTCCAAACCTTGAATGCAAGGAAAGTGGAGATACACTGCGACGTAGAAAATGAAGCCAGCGCTAGAGTTCCCGTGAAACTCAACTTTGCCTTGGAGTACACCAAAAAAGGAGGCTGGCCAAGGCCTGATGGCGAATTAGCAGAACTAACGACATATTCTATGTTTTCGGATAAAGATCTACCGGATCTTCAATCAATATTAAAGGACTGAATATGAAAAAAATCATGCTGTTTAGCATTTTTCTGGCTACAAATTCTTGGGCGTCACACAATTCTCATTCTAATGCATCAGACATTACTGGTCTTGTGGACCTTTACCAAATGGTTGAGAAAAGAATACATTCTGTCTTTGATGATCTAGATGAAGGGGAATGTTTGGATATGCTTCAGGCTCTCGAAGGCGAAGGACCATATGCAAAGACAATAACTGAATTTTCAGAAAATAGTCGTGCAGAGCTTCAAGAAATAGTCATAGCAAGACTTGCCAATTTTAGACCTATTGAAGACAGGTATCTCAAGCAGACAGTTCTGCTGAATTTTGGTCAGTTTGTGGATGATTTAGCTGAACTTTCAAGCGCAACTCTTAAGCGTTTCCGTAAACTGATGTGGTACAACACCCGACTTCCTCATGGGATGTACAACTACGCCTTTACGGACAGGCTTGTTCAGGAAGATGACTTGAATTCGCTCGTACGAGATTTTGGAAGCACGAACACACCTTTTTACTTTTGTACGGGTTTTGTGGAAACCACAGAAGCTTCTCGTGAGCTTCTTGAAAGAGCGGGATTAGTATCTTTTGGAAACCTGGATGGGCTGTGCTTTCAACTTGTCAATGAATTACCACAAGTAAATGCTCCAGATTCCTGTGACATCCGAGTGGTTCAAACAGCGACCGAGTATCAACAGTTTGCCACAGTCATGGCAGAAGCCGCTGATATCGATTCTGATATTGGAATCAAGTTTTTTAATGATTTCCGTACCTACCAAGAAAGCAAATTTCTAGCGATAGTCGCTTACCTAGAAGACCGCTCAGTGGGATGCAGCATGTTATTAAATTCGGCAAATGGAGTTGCCGGAAACTATTTTGATTGGGTCGTTCCCAACCACCGAAGAAAAGGCATTGGATCGGCAATGACCGTGAAAAGACTACAGCTTGCAAAAGATAGCGGTAAACAATTCCTTGTCGCACAATGTATGGGCACATCTTCTGGTCTCTATCAGGCGCTTGGTTTTAAAAAAGTATGCGAGATGGGGCTTTATGCGAAATAGATGTCTCACGAACAAGTTGTGTGATCTGATGTATTTTACAGGCGAGTTGTCCTAAATTTCTGCTTTAGAGAAAATTCTACACTCGTAATTTTCAATGAGGGGTGGCTTTCTGTTCTTAATGAGTTCGTCAAAAAGCGCAACTACATAAGGCGCTTCGCAATGCTTTTCAAAATCTGTAATGCTTTTGTACTCCTGCATCAGCATAATCTTAAAATTACGAGGTTCTGTCGTGTTAGGATGCAGCAATTGTTTAGAAACATTAAATTGAATGCATCCTTCCTCAGCAGCTAATGTTTGACGTGCAATTCCACAGAAGGCTTCAAAGACTTCCTGTTCAAAATTTTCTTTAGGTAACCACTCAGATATAAGCATTATTTTTGACATGTTTTAAACCCTTCTAGCATATCTCTTCAAGTTAATGTCTGGCCTACCCTCATTCACGAGATAATAGCACATTGTTTAATTCAGACAGATTTTTATCAAGCAATACATTCACACGAATGATACAATTTAACCCATGACGGGTGTCGGCACCACACCCTGGTTAATACAACTATCTATAAAAGGTGCCAAACATGAGCGCATTAAATTTCTACACCCGCGGTGGGCAGCTGGCTGTTCACCAGTTTCGGATGCTTAAGCAGATTTTATCCATAAGTCTTGCTTTGTCTTTGTTGGTTGGGATTGGAGTTTTCCTCGTCCTGATGCATCAGCACACCACGCCTTACCAACGCTATCTGTACAAAGAATTGCTATATGCCGAGCTAATGGTCAATATGAGTCTCAATGATGCGGACAAAGCCATGCAGGACTTTAAATATCCTGACGGCATAACGAGACAGGTTCAGTCTAAACGGATATTCAACAACCCTTCGATTAAAGCACACATATCGTATATGGATAAGTTAGCGGAACAGTCAGCCATACAAGGCTTTTGGGCAGCCTGTTTTATGGTCATGGTCGTGATCGGTTTCTTCATCATTCGAGGTTACCGCCAGTCCTTGAAAAAGCTGGAACGTGGGGGCGAGATTGTTTCCGCCGAGGTCTTGAAGCGAATTATCAAGAAACAAAAACTTGCATCGGATCTGCATTTGGATGGGCTGCCGTTGATCAAAAACAAAGAGACATCGCATATCCTTATCACTGGAACTACAGGCTCGGGAAAAACTAATTGTTTTCACACATTGCTACCCCAGATCAGGGAGCGGCCCAATCGCGCGATTGTGGTGGATCTGACGGGGGATTTTGTTGCCAAATACTATCGAGAGGGCCAAGATGTAATTCTGAATCCTCTGGATGAGCGCACTGAAAACTGGTCTCCTTGGGCTGATTGCCTTAGCGAAACCCACTATGATGCTTTGGCAGCGGCTATTGTGCCTAAATCTTCCAGCGGCGATAAATTCTGGGAAAATGCTGGCAAAGCACTGTTGTCAGCTGCTTTCAGAAAATATGCAAAACTGGGGAAACGAGATATCCACAAACTCTATGACTTGCTTGTAAAAGCCGATTTGAAGAAATTCAGTCAATTCTTCCACAACACCGAAGCCGCCAGCTACACCCACATGGATGGTGATAAAATGACCATATCCATCAGGGCAACTCTGGTGAACCATATACAAGCATTTAAGCATCTGTCTGCCGAAGAAGAAGGTTTCTCAATCCGCAAATGGGTTAGCGAATCTCCTGAGGGCCAATGGCTGTTCATCTCTGCCAAACCTGACCAGAGACATACGCTATTGCCTCTCATCAGCGGTTGGATCGATACTGCCATCAATGCCGTAATGAGTGAAGAACCCAATCGTGCAAGACGCATGTGGTTTGTATTGGACGAACTTCCAGCCTTACAAAAACTACCTTCGCTAGAAACCGGTATGGCGGAGGCCCGCAAATACGGCGGATGCTTCCTTGCTGGCGTGCAAAGTTTCCCGCAGTTGATCAATACATACGGCCAGAACCAAGCACAGTCGCTGTTGGATTTATTCAACACGAAAATCTTTTTCCGGAATACGGATCCTAATACGACGAGCTGGATATCGAAAGTCCTGGGTGAGGCTGAAGTGAAGGAGCATGTGGAAAATCTATCCTACGGAGCGAATACTATCCGAGATGGCGTATCCTTATCCCAACAGACCAGAACAAAACCGCTGGTGCTGGCAACGGAAATTGCATGCTTGCCGGACTTAGAAGCTTACATCAAGCTCCCGGCTACTGTGCCTACGGGCAGGATCAAGATGAAGTTTAAGGATGTGATGTCGGAGACAAAAGGGTTTATAGCGATGATCAAACCCTTAGAGGAGCTTCCTGATTCTATTTCTGAGCTACATGAGTCTACAAATCAGGAATTAATGCTTTCTGAGGAACATACTCTGGCTGAAAAATCTTAAACAGGGCCTTAAGGATTGCTGGCATAAGAACAGCGCCTTTCAATGACCCTAAAACGCATGATTGTGGGGCTTACAGTGGAAGAATATTTTGGTCGTGACTGTGTGAAGCCCTGTATTAAGGTAAAAACCAATATACAGGGCGTGCATTAACTCTATTCAGAATCCGATTCTTTTTCCTGAAGTGCCTTCAGCTTTTCAAATTCCTCAGCACCTATTTTAGAAGCGAAGTAAGTCCAGGCAGCTTGCCCTAGGGCATATGAGGCTTCGTGGCTCATTGATGGAACAACCATCTTATTGCTGACTAATTTAATCTTTTCCTTCAATCCAGCTGGAGCTTCCCTCATTCCATGCATAATGCCTAAAGGCTGGAAAGCACGAATCTTATCATAAGTATCCCAACCGCTAGTTGTTAATACATCAAACAGACCTAAATTCTTGGACCAAAACCAAGCTTCAGCAACGAGTTGAGAGGAATACTCATCAGTTATTGCTTTGGAAAAATCAGGATTTTCTTGCCTCCATAGTTCAACCATCTTATTGATTGTTGGTTGAACATCATTATAAAGCCTTGATGCTTTGTGAGCCTCAAGCTGTGCATCAAGAATCTGTTGGAGGGCATTCCTGTCGCCTTCTTTGTGCATATCCAGCACGGCCAATTGTATGCGTCCTACTACAGAATCTTCGTTGTTATTATTGTTGCTGCTGGCTTGCGCCAATCCCGCTAGTATCATTGATGACGCAAGCATATATTGAGTTAACTTTCTGGCATTAACCATTGTACCATTCTCCTCTATAAGATTTAGGCCAACCCTTAGTTGGCTTCTATTAAGGACGTAATACTGAATTTGCTATCTAGTCAAGATTTTTCAGCTACGTAATAAATACGGATAAAAATCGCCATAGCCCAAAAACGCATGCTTAAGGAACACGTGTGGGGAATTAAATTTTACAAAGGTATACGTATTTTTTGCGGATGTAAAAACAAAACAACTCACTTATAATTGGATATTTGAAACCATATCGTAAAGCTCAACTTCTAGCCCGACCGAATAGTAAAAATCACAACTAAGACGAAAGATCTTATAGAGCGATGAAAGAAAGGAATCTTATTCTGTCTACAAAATGGCTGGCCGCAATCGGCGTCGCCCTCACTTTTACTCAAACGTGCTATTCATCTAAAACGGAAGAACCCGTAACCGATGCTTTCCTGGTAACTAATTACCGTGATGCGGGCTGTACAAAAAATGAATTTTCATCCCCTGAAGATGTTGAAAACTACCTAAAAGAACACCCTCAGCTCGAGAGATTAGGATTGGCTCACCATGGGTGTTTCCCAGAAGATTTCCCGCTCACTTTTTTAAATAAATTCCCTCGCGTTACCAGCCTGACGCTTAATGGTAGCGCTATTGAAACCGCTGGATTTAATCTCGACAAGCTCGATCACATTACCACCTTATATATTGGCCTAGGAAATCCGGTTAATAGATTTTCAATAGAAGCCCCTCTGTTTGGTAAAACAGACTGGGCACAATTGGGAACTATACGCAACTTGCGCTGCTTGAGCACGACTTCTCTTCATCTGCCATACTTGACTGAAATGCCTCATCTGGAGAGCTTAACCATAACGACCGGCTCTTGGGGGGTGATCATTACGACCTCTCGCCAATTACGCAATTTCCAAGCTTAATAGAGTTGTCCTTAAATATCAAAGATGCGCAAAGCACGTCTCTCCTGGCCCAAATGACCAGCTTGAAAAAACTGACTTTATATAGTCTCAATAGCCGCTCTGGGGATTATGCGTTTTTGAGCAGCCTCAATCAGCTTGAGAAGTTGTATGTAGAGTATCCCGATGAATTGCATCCTCAAGTTCTAAAGTCCCTTTCTTCTCTGCAAGTGCTGTCGCTCGGTAGTCTCAAGCAAGAATGGATTGAAGAGGCTATGCAATCCATAGGAACCCTACAACATCTGAGGGTTTTGAAACTGATCTATCACACTGGGGACCTCAGTCCTCTTGCTAATTGCAAAAACTTGCAGGAATTTGAATGTACATTTAGCCCAATTGAATCCTTGGCGCCCCTGGCAGGGCTTCCCCTTAAATCTTTGGTTATAAGCTGCTGTAGGGTCAAGGATCTGACGCCTATTGGCACAATGACACAACTGGAGGCTTTAGATATTTATTGTAACTATCCGCACCTATGGGCTGGCTTGATAAAACACCCTTCCTTAAAAAGGATCAATGCCACTAAGGATGACTTGATTGAACCCAGGCGATTCCTTGGTAGTGAACGCTGGAAGAATCTCAGGTGGGATGAAGATGGAGATTTACTCCCCGATAGCAAAGCTTTCATAGAAAATTATTATAAAATGCTGGATGAATTGAATCACATGCCCCCTTTAGAGGTGCTCGTTACCATTCCTTACCTAGAACTCGTTAATACACAGCCAGAAGAAATGCCGAAGGTTGAGCTTCAGGCCTTCCAAAAAGCACGTCCTGATGTTGCTGTGGCCAATTATGGCTCCTGGAGAGACGCAAAGCTTACAAAGTAGTCTACAGCAAGGGTTGCTGTCTATGGTGCAGGTTTCAGAATAACCTGCGCCAGAAGCTTTGCTAGCCATTCTTCGTAGGCATCTGAAGGCCAGTTTTGTTCTATGACCAGCATGCGATATAGGTCTCGCCCTGTAAAAGACCATAAGATGTCCCGTGCTTTGGTTGTATCTAATCCTTGCGCGAGAGAACCTGCATCGGCAATGGTATTGATTGTTTCTTCCAAGCGCTGATAACGGCGGCGTTCCATATCTTGTTCGATTTCTTTCAATTCAGGCGATATCATGGAGGATCCCGAATAAAATTGGATTTTTGCCTTTTCTGCATCATAAAGCTGCCTGGCGATTTTAGCCGTTATTTTTAAATGCTCTATAGCTGATCCCGAATTTCTGGCTTGTTGTACAAGGGTTTCGAATTGCTCAGGGGGCAGTGACTGATCCAATAAAGCTTTAAGAATCCCTCGTTTAGATTGAAACTGGGCATAGATCGTTGGGGTGGAGACCCCGGCGGCTTTGGCGATGGTGTCAATTTTAACCCCTTCAAAACCATGCGCTTCAAAAAGAGCATTGGCCGTTTCAAGAATACGATCCCTCGTAAGTGTGGCCTGAGCTTGCCTTGAGGTAGAATTATAAGTGCGATTTTTCATGCTTGACACATCCATTATACTTAACTATATTGAATATAGTTTACCCTACTGTAGGGTGAATCGTCAAGATTATATATAGGAGATGAGTATGAGTAACAATATGGCGATTGCCGAGCTTTATTATACGGCAATGGGAAACAAAGATATCTCAGTCATAGAAAAGTATGCGAGTGACCATATACAGTTTATAGGGCCATTTGCCGAATTTCAGGGCAAACAACAATACCTAGAAATCACTGGAAATTTCATAGCAGAAATTGAAAGCCTTAACATACGCACGCTTGTAGGATCAGGAGATCAAGTTACAGTGATTTATGATGTTCATTTTCCAGATCCCATCGGGAAAATCCGCGGCGCTGCATTGATGGATTTTCAGGATGGAAAAGTTGCTAAGGTTGAACTGTTTTATGATACCAGGCCCGTAGAACGTAAAAAGGATGATATATTTTCTCGATAATGCTGGGTATTTTGTCCTTGGCTGCCCCCAGGTCTAAGGGCTTGGGGGTTGTTCCTAATATAGGATCATTATGTCAGTTTTTTCTATCAAAGCAATTTAGAAATGTCCGGTTTAGTGTTTACGGCTATAGAGTTATCCACATCATTTATTTCCTTGTAATCAGCTATTTTAATTGGCTTGTAGACAGCATTTAGGTGCCCTTCCTTCAAACCAATCATGGTGAGATCCGTCTATTTGAACCATTTCACCAAAACGAGAGCGACGCTGGCGAGATTGGTGTAGGCGAGCTCTTTTTCTTGCTCTGCCCTTCCAAAGACCGACCTCCATCATCTATTGCCGTAACGTTTCTTTGTTCACCTTTAAACCATGACGCTTGTCTAGCTTCTCACAGGCAAGCGTTGGGCCATAATCGGAATAACATTCCCTCACAATAGTAAGCACAGAATCTTTAAAATCTTCTGAAAAAGCTCTATTGCCGCCTTTGAGCTTAGGTTTGATACCCGAAGAACCCAAACTTTCTGTCTGTCTTAAAAGACGCCTGATATGACGGTCAGACAAACCCAACTTAAAACCTGCTTCCCTTTGGGTTATTTGTCTCGTTTTTACCTGATTCAATATTAACAACTTTTCCAATTCAACCTCGCTATACAACAATTCTTCCATGCCCGCCTCCCTATTTCTCTTTTGATTCATTAGATCATAAAAAAAAATCTCAAAAGCGGACATTTCTAAATTGCTTAAGCGGACATTATCAAATTGCTCCTACATATGTCAGTTTTTTCTTGACGAATCGGCAAGCTATCCCCATATTAATAATAGGTCCTGACGGCAGGGCTTTGTAAACATAAGGTGTAATTGACTCTAAAATGTTGACACACGAACACTTCAACATCGTTATTATCTCCCTCATTATTATCGGCTAAGGCCGATACATACTTTCACACCCACATAACAACTTTCGATTTTTTAAAATTCTCAGATAAATGAGGTTACTTATGTTTGACTCAAAATACAAATACATGCCCTATCTGATGTGGCTATTTCCTGTGTTGTTCTTTGCGTATCAGTTCATCTTACGGCTGTGGCCGGGGTTGATGATGCATCAGATCATGGAACAATTCTCTATTGACGCCAGCCATTTTGGGATGCTGGCTGCATTTTACTACTATGGTTATGCGGGAATGCAGATCCCAGTAGCCATGCTTCTAGACCGATTTGGTGCAAGAGTTATTCTTTTTGCCTTTTCCACGATCTGCGGAGTGTCAACCCTGATGTTCATATATACGGAAAGTTTCTGGCTTGCGGTTGTCAGCCGGTTTTTTATCGGTGCGGGTTCTGCGGTTGGTTTCCTCGGCGTTTCCAAGGTTGTGTCCCAATGGTTCCCGAAAGATCAATACGCTCGCATGATCAGTTTGTCCTTTACCGTGGGCCTGATGGGTGCGGTGTATGGGGGTAAGCCAGTGAACATGCTGATCGAGGCCTATAGTTGGCAACAGGTAGCGCTTACGCTGGCTGTGGCTTCCATGGTGATAGGTCTGGGTGCTTTACTCATGCTACGGGAGCCTAAAACCACAGTAGCTGTCACAGAACCTTTTCGATGGAACAGACTGCGTGAGACACTCGCATCTCCGGTTATATGGACCTTAGCTTTGGCTAATCTGCTGATGGTAGGCGCTTTGGAAGGATTTGCTGATGTTTGGGGCGTTCAGTATCTCATGACCGCTTATGGGATTGCCAAGGGAGAAGCGGCGGGATTGGTATCTTTCGTGTTCTTTGGCATGCTGTTTGGTGGGCCGCTGCTGGCAACAATAGCCAGACGCGTTTGTGACTATTCGGTCCTGACTATGGCAGGATTAGGCATGGCTCTGGCATTCGTACTCCTGTTTTTGAATGGGAGCTATAACTGGTGGCTTTTGGCCGTCTTGTTCTTCACTGTGGGTTTTCTATGTTGCTATCAGGTCATCGTTTTCGCCGCTGGATCCAATCTGGTCCCGCCCCAGAATTTAGGGGTAACCGTTGCATTTCTGAACTGTATCAACATGCTGGGAGGCTCTTTCTTCCACACCTCTATCGGCAAAATCATGGATCTGTATTGGACAGGAACCCTAGACGCAGAAAACCTGAGGGTATATGATCTTCAGACATATGAATATGCCTTAGGCATCGTACCCATATGCGCCGTAATGGGTGCAGTCTTGCTTTATGGAGTGGCGATAAAGGTGCGGCGCCATGCAACAGCTAGCTCTTAGGAATAGGCTATGAACAAAGTCTTTTGGGGGTATGTAGAAGACCCCCAAAAGTGTTAGCTCTGACCTCTCTATCTGAGCATATCATTACTGACTGTAGCCCGATACCTCATGGTATTGGGATTACTGCTGAATCCCATGGCAGCCGGTTTTATTTTGTGATTAGATAGCAATGTGACAAGCTTTCCGTGACATTAAAGTAAGAAGGCAATTAACAATGAAAAGCAGCGTTCTAACTCACAGAAAAGCGGTTGGAGAAGATCTAAAGTCAATCATAAAACTTTTGCAGGATGATCCATTGGGGCAAACACGGGAAGTGTATGATCAGGACATATCCCCCTGCTATTATGATGCATTTAAAAAGATAGATAGCGATCCTAATCAACACTTGATGGTTGTTGAGATTAATAACGAGATTATCGGAACTTGCCACCTCACGATCGTTCCGTCTTTGACATACAAGGGCTCAAGCCGATTGCAAATCGAGGCAGTTAGGGTTTCAAAACAACACAGAAAAAAAGGAATCGGTACTTGGATGATAAATGAAGCAATCAAATATGCCGATACACAAAGTGTTTCTATCATTCAACATTCTATGAATAAGCAGCGCATGGACACTATTAAATTTTATGAAGGCCTAGGCTTTAAGGCTACCCATGAAGGAATGAAGTTGTTTAGATGAAAGAGCGATATTTAAAGATACACGGTTGAGAGGAAGTCTGTCCATCAAATCAACATTAAACTTCCAGACAAGTCGAACTCGTTTACCATGCTTTTCCTCCCCAAGACATTCCACCATCCACTGTGATGCAAGATCCTGTTACATATTGCGAAGCCTTATTAGATGCGAGGTATAAAATCAAACCATCCATATGGGTAGGCTTTGCTATAATACCTAACGGAATGTCGGTTATTATATGGCTCAGATCTGGCCCGTTCATGGGCGTTTTAAACCACCCCGGCGAGATACAGTTAATGCGTATCTTGTGAGGTGATAGTTCACCTACCAAGGTTTTGGTAAGATGGATCACGGCTGCCTTTGAAATGCAATAGGCAGATGCTTCTCTTGCGGGAATTGCATTTCCATTAATGCTTCCAATATTAATTATTGAGCCGCAAATCCCGTTCTTTCGCATATGGCTAGCCGTTTGCTTCGTAACATACCATACGCCTATGAGATTGGTTTGCATGATTCTTTCAAAAATATATTGATCGTCATTTTCGAATATTGGGGTTATATCCGCAATTCCAGCATTGTTAATACAGATATCAATCTTTTCACCTGATGAGTTAAGGCGATTGAAAACTTGTTCTACAGCTGACTGATCTCTCACATCTAGCTCGCAGACGAGTGAGTTACCTAATTCAAGAGCCAATGCTTCCAATCGGTCAATGCGGCGGGCAGCTAAAATAACCCTAGCTCCCGCTGCAGATAAACAACGAGCTAATTGTTCACCTAAACCACTAGAGGTGCCTGTTATGAAAGCCGTTTTGCCAGTTAGATTAAACAATTCACTCATTATTGATCTCCTTAAAATAATCCATCGCCACGCGTCTTGCGATCACCATGATTATTACATGTCACGCTTCAGATATTCCGCCACAAACCTAGGCAAAGACTGGAGTCTTTGCGTCATAATCGATTCCACAGTTTGAACGTACTTAGCATCGGGCGTGAGCATTATTATACGCCAAAGGCTTAATGGATTGTCTTCAGAGCCACCCACACTGTGTTCAACATGGAAAATTGGCTGACCTTTAATGGAGTCCGCATCATCCACAGCTCTACCAAGGAAGACGGCTTTACGTAATTTTTCAAAAATGTGTACTTCTTCAAGGACCGGGACGATAACATTTGGGTCAAGCCAACTTCGTTGCTCTGAGCGACGCTTAAAAGTTACTTCATCTTCATTGGGTTGAGAACGATCATATGATTCACCCTTGATCACCGCGTGTGGAATATAGGTTTGGGGATCCCAAGCCTTCTTCTTCTCAGCATCCCATAATTGTTCACCTGTAAGCCTGTGCTTGTTAAGATTCACATCAGTTTCTAGTGCTATTAATTTATTTACGTCAGCAACGATAGCCTCATAATGTGTGAAGTCAGGGTTATTCCAAGCCCCCTCAAACTCTTGGATGGCATCTTTCGATGCAATTCCGTCTGATGTCAGAGTGTTCAACAGCAAGGTGCCAACATATACAGTTTTCTTCAATATTTAATTCTCCTCATTTATATCATCTTATAGTAAGGTTGCTAATCATAACCATTGTTTAACATTGCATAAACAACCTTGATGACAAATATTGCTTGTTTTTATAAAAAAGGATAGTAATATGTTTTGTATAGCTAATTCAAATAATTTGAATATGAAAATTACTTTCGAAGCACTTAAAATTCTAGATACTATCGAGCGCCATGAAAGCTTTGCAGCTGCCTCTGAAGAACTAAACCGTGTGCCCTCAGCTTTGACCTATTCCATAAAGAAACTTGAAGAGGACCTAGGTGTCGTTCTATTTGACCGAAGCGGGTATCGAGCGCGTCTTACATCTTTGGGCTATGAATTGTTAGAAGGTGGAAGGGCTCTTCTGCAGCAAGGTGAAGCTCTTGAGCGCAAAATCAAGACGGGGAAATCTCCTGAACCTCTAAATATCTCCATAGCTTGTGACGATGTAATTGCATTTGAGTGTTTAGCACCTATACTAAAAGAGCTGTTTGCGCTGTTACCTGACATATCTTTTCGTCTGTCTGCAGAGGTATTAAATGGGTCTTGGGATGCCTTGGAAACAGGACGCGCAGATATTTCGATAGCAGCATCAGGTGATCTTCCTTATGACTCTGCATATAAATATATTGCCCTAGGTCATATACCATTTATTTTTGCTGTGGCACCAAGCCACCCTATTGCTAATGAGTCAGAACCTCTTTCTATGGGAATGGTTCAGGCACAAAGGATTGTTATAGTCAGTGATACTTCCACGCAATTGGCAAAGCAGTCTTCCGGGTATTCGCCAGGACGTTCTTCATTTGTGGCTCCGAACATGCGAACCAAATTACTTGCCCAGATAAGCGGGTTGGGAATAGGTTTCCTGCCAAAATACATGGCTCAGCCATACATCGAGCAAGGACTTTTAATAGAAAAAACCGTTGAAAGGCCAAAAATGGGTGGACGTTTTGTATTAGCCTGGAATCCAAATAAGGAAAGCGATGCCCTGGTAAAGGTCATTGAGATAATTGAAAACAACAAAACAAAATTATTTAAAACGATGCAATAGACAGCAAATCTGGCATCGCCTCGTATCTAGTCTCGAAACGCCAATTCCCACAAACCCATGTATTTGGGGCTAATTGTTGAACCCCATGGTGGCCCGCTACATTTTGTGATTAACTTGGAAAGCACTTCCCTTTCTCTGATTTAAAAAACGAGGAAAATTAACTATGAAAGACAATACTCTAATCCACAGAAAAGCAGAAGTAGGAGATCTGAAGTCAATAATTGAGCTTTTAAAAGATGACGAGCTAGGGCAAGCTAGGGAAGTGTTTGATAAGGAACTAGATTCCTGTTACTTTGATGCATTTAAAATGATCAATGACGATCCTAATCAATACTTAATGGTCATTGAGATGAATAACAATATTATCGGAACTTGCCACCTTACAATCGTTCCATCTTTGACATACAAGGGATCAAGCCGATTGCAAATCGAAGCAGTTAGGGTTTTAAAGAAACACAGAAAAAATGGAATTGGCACTTGGATGATAAATGAAGCAATCAAATACGCCGGCACAAGAGGCGCATCAATCATTCAGTTGTCCATGAATAAGCAACGTCAAGACACAATTAAATTCTATGAAGGCCTAGGTTTTAAGGCTACCCATGAAGGAATGAAGTTGTTTCGAAAAGAGGGTGGTATTTAAAGAGATGTACGGCTGCGAGTAGGAAAAACCATAAAATTGTCATTAAGCTTTCCAGATGCAAATGTTGAGCCAGGCAACGTAATAGATATTGCTTTTGGAAGCAGTGGAAAATAGAACCAGACGCAATGGTTCGTGTCCCAGCATTACATGTATTAGGCCCATGTAATAATGGCCCCAAGTAGAGGACTATTACTCTCCTTACAACCTTAAATTTAATTCTGAACAGACTTATCGTGGCAAGCATACTTACCTAACAGGCCATCTGCTTTTATATAAGGTTCCAGCTCATCAAACGTAAACTCGAAAGAGTCAGCAGGCTCAAGGGCCCGCGTCGCATGACAGGCTCCATAGTTATAAAAGAACCTCACCCCCTTTTCGGTGATCACAAAATTCTTCAAATCTTCAATCGTATAGGACGGAGCGTTTCCTACAATGGATTGAAAGTCCTCTAACTCTTCCGACCCAAGACGTCTTTCGTCGTTTTTTTCGATTTTGGCCTTTTTGAGTTTGATGAGCCTTACAAGATCGTCAAGCTTAGCTTGAGGGAAAACGTCCTCAGGGCGGACGATATCGCCGGTCTTTAAGTTTATAGATCTATAAGCATTGCTTTGGTCCGGATATGCAGCTTCTGTTTCCATAAACAGATTAATGCTTAAAATTGTGTTGTCCAGGCGAATCACTTCATAGCCAATAGTACGTATAGTCCCTTCGCATCTCAAGAATTCTTCTTTAATGGCATCTAGCGAACTGCCATATAGGCTCTCTAATGAAAGATGCTTATTAATTTTCCGGGTCAATTTTTTGTCATTTAACCCGGTAAGTATAGGCAAAACTATATCAATCTCTTCAATATTGCTTGTACAGTCATTTGGCCGGATTTGATTACCACTCCAGACGAGATGACTCTTTTGTTCCTCAATCCTGGGTCTTTGTTCAGCAGCCACGGCCGAAAAATTGGATATAAAAGTGCCAAATAATAGCCCTAAGAAAATGCCCATGTGGGGCTTGAATGATGTCATAATTTACTTCCTACTTCTATAAATATCGTACACAATATTAAATCCCCCGACGCGCACAAGACAATCCGGGGGTGTTTCAAATCAAATTTTGTTGTTGCTTGCGACACAAGTATTCACATGCGTCAGGATCTTTTTATAGACACCTGAATTCAAAAATTGCTCAACGGATGCCTTATAAAGCGCCTCTTTAGTCTCAGCATCTGGACGCGTTTTATCCCAAGCCTCATGGCAATCCATGTAAGTCGTAAAGATTTGCACAAGCTCCCCCTTCGACATATCCGGATTTTGGGTCATGGCCTGTTTTACAATGTGAAATAGCTCTGCAGTTGAAAACAACTTTTTATCGGATTCTTCTCTTACGTTGGCCAATGCTTCGATTTTTATCCCTAGCGACAAAGCGTTCAAGGATTGCTTAAAAGACTGCCATCCGCCTTCGATAACCACGAGCAAGTCATCACTATCTTTAGACATGATAAAGTCTGACGCAACGACATCGTCACCAAATTTGGTAAAGCCTTCTTTCATGCCATGTTCATTGAATACAACGACATAATGAGAAATCCTTGGTTGGCCTTTGCAACCCCATTTTTCCAGCGCGACAACAGAGTGTCCTACAATGTTTGCAAGAACTCTAAAGGCTTGCCTAGGGTTGTTTTCGATGTATTCGCTAACGAATGAGTTTATATCCAGCTTGCCTTCAGCTGGTCGAACGTGTCCTGTGAAACCATATTCTATGATGTGATCTCCAGCTAAGAAAGGAGTCAAGAATTCCCGTGCCTGCCTTGTTCCTTCCACACTGAACGGCTTGGAGCTGCCAACAACCTGGACAAGACGATTGGTTTTTAAACCCATATTCTGAGCAATTTGTGCTTTCAACTGAGCATAGTTAGCTTTTTCGAGCTCAGTTTGATACAGCCCGTAATACGTCCGTCCATCTCTAAGGTTCACAAATACGTGGGACAGATCTTTTGCATCCAAAGAACTCTCAGAAAACCCATCGATTTCGGCAGAAATAGCTTTTGGTAAGTTTTCATCCGCTTCAGGCCAACTTGCTTGGGCAAGGCCGGAAAATCCTAATGAGAGCAAGATTGCAGCCGACTTCATAATTTTGCAATTCATGATAATAACTCCTATATCTTAAGTAACAAATTGAATTTAGAAATTTTCTTATTTGCCAATTTATCCAAATAGCGGATGTTTGTATATCCGTAAAAAATACTGATAATATTTTATGAATGCGCCTTTAAATTTGTCCGATTACCCCACATGAGGGGCGTATTTTTTGACCCATCTACGCACAGTATCATGATGCATCTCCCAGGCATCCCAAGCGGAGTTAGCCCAGTTCCAGGCAAACTCTTTGTACTGATCCGTTGTAAATTCAAGTGAGAAATCAGCACATGTTATTTTTCCAAGATCTACGGGTGGGTCAAGCCTTTCTAAGGATCGCCCATGCGTAATCACATGTGCCATGATTTTGCCGCTCGCTGCAGGGGGCATCTTTTTTCCTATTCGGCAATAAAGTCGAACCAAGTGCCTGCCCACTGATTGAACAGATGCTCTTACGAGCCGCTCTTCAATGTTCAACTGCTTTTGAAGCTTAAAATTTTGAGGGTGTTGTACAGCATATGCATCCACGATCAGTTGATGCTCAGGGGAATAGCCAAGATGCTCGGCCTCATAAGCGAGAATAGCAAGCAGGGCTGACCAACATGCTGAGGAATTGATGCCGTATGGGTGCAGGGCAGTGAAGTCATCCGTTTTAGGAAAGAATGCTTTACATCCCTGGCATTGGGTCATGCTCCTTGGGTTGGTTTCTGTCATATTTATGATGTTCCCTTCAAAGCCATTGTCCAATACATCTTTACAGAAACGATATAAAGTACTAATTCTAACCACATTACACGAAACTATCTACAGGCTCCTAAGGCTCCAACATACTTGGATTAAATGAGTTGCTATAAGCTTATTTTATTAATCCGGACTCTCGCAAAGCAGTTTCAAACTCCTCTGGCGTTGAGTCGGTAGTAAGAATCAGAGGCTCTTTGATTGGCCGGCCATTGATATGATTGCCCTTAAAACTGACCCCCCGGCCGCCCGAAAGATTAAATGCGCTCACCCGTTCTGGTGTATGAGTGACATCACCATAAATCGTTTTATAGGTCTTGGTCCAATTACCCTTAAAATCATTTCTTGGTTCTGGGGCATTTTTTTTGGTCCTGAACATAGGACTGACAGCTGTTGGGTCTTCAAAGAATTTGTCCATCCTTGCAAAGACCGCATCAGCATGGGCAAATGCACTATCAGCTTGTTGTTGCATCTGTTCCATGCGTTCTTGCATTTCACTCCATTTTTGTTCTCTTTCTTCAGTTCGTTGAGCATTCTTTCTCGTGCGAAGGTCTGGGGCAGCGTGACTCTTTGTCTTAACATATGTACCAGCATCGTTCATAACAACACGCACACTGTCTCCTTCAGCGTTTGTAACCTTTCTCTCACGCGAGAAAGAGCTGCCAGTGTTTTGGGGAGTCTTTTTTTCTATATTGATGATCTTTTCCCTGACAATGGGTGCAATCTTTGCGACTTCTTGGCGATAACTTTCCAGAGATGTGTGGAGCAGCAAAATGCCTGATCCATTTGGCTTTACACCATCCTGAGTTATAGACTCAGGGCTAAACCTTATATTTCCTGCGGAGCGATCCTCAATATTACCTAAACGGATATATTGACCATTCGGCGCATGCGCAACTTTAAACCCATTTTCCAAAGTAAAAATGGCAGACCAATTGCCTTCATTGCCTAAATCTTCCTGAGAAGCAAACACAGTTCCTGAAAGATATAAAGACAGCAAAAATAAGGATGTATTCTTCATAGCAATAGCTCCTTTTAAGTAAGATGAATGAAAAAAAATTCTTATGTGCAGGTGTATCCAAATAGCGGATGTTTGTATATCCGTAAAGATTACGGATGTGGCTGAAATGAATTCCCTATATTCTTGATAATCAAAAAAACTTGGTTAATACAGAAACAAGCCTTCGTCTCAGGAGAAAAACCCATGAAAAAAATTATACGATTTCTGTCTGCATTTATTCTGACCGGTTCAGCTTTTGCGTCTGATAAAATTATTGAAGACGATATTATCAAGCGCGTCATACAAATTGATAATGGGATTCTGGTTGAATACACCTTTCCGAATATGATGGTATTTAAAAACGGTAAAGGATCTGAATTAAGCGTTAAGATGGCTAACGAGGCTATCTTTCACAAAGGAGATCCCCTTTTTGGCATGCCCGTGGCAAATGATGCAAAATTCAAAGCCAATATGAATTTTGAAGAATTTCAGGAAGGTGTGAGAAATCTTGGTGCTATAGCCAAGATGTGGGATATAAAAAATGTTTACACCCCTGATGATGGGCGTGATTGGGAACATATGTTTGTTTTAGAAAGTGGAATCGTACTTAAGCGGCAATCACGTCAAATTTCTTATCAATCCATGAGTCGTTCCGTTGTTGCATTCGAGGAAATTAAATTTTTGGCAAACGACCCGGAACGCGATATGGACCTAACAGAAGATGTAATTTTAACTCTCGATATGAGCCTTGATCAATTTCGTCAAAACGTTGCCAAATTAGGCATGATACAATCAGAACAACGTTGCATAGCCAAGCCAGGGAAGAAGAAAGTGAATGCATGGCCTGAAGAAGATGACGAAAAGCGCCGATGTTGCATTCAATAAATACACAATGAAAAGCAATGGGGCTGCCTCCCTATTAAAAAAGCTTACTTCATCAATGCGGGAAAGCCTGCCCGCTAAAAAGCAAATAAGCCGCAAAAGGTACTCCCACAAAAACATTGAATGCCATCTCGCCAGCCCCATTTAGAAAGTTTTCTGTGTTTGCTTTTGCTGCGTCTAGGGATGTAGGCTCAGCTCCATAAATGACCTTCAACGCCTCCATGTTCAGCGGATCTCCATTGACCAGAGCAGCTCTAAGCTTACGTAATTTCGTTCTGACTCCAACTTCTGATTCACCCTGGTGGAGACTAATGATCGCGTGCAAAGATGCAAGCCTTTGTTCTTCGGCAGGTAATTGACATAAAAACTGTCTAACAACTCGAAACCACTTCGTCCTGTCTGTTATACTGCCGATAGGTATAATGTTCCACATATCGCGGAAAAACACACAGGCCTCAGGAGCTGGCATATGGCTGAACAAGTCTAAAAACTCTCGTGGGAAATCAAAGTTGTGTAGTTGTTCTTTGTCTCGTGCTAAATAAAAGCATGCATACAAATTCTTTACATGCTCTTGAGACTCTATCTTCTCCCTGACCAGTTGATCGTATAGAGCCTCATAAGTAGCACGTTGAGTGGGGTTAAGCCCTTTAAACCATGCCAGGGTTTCGTCCATGGCGCATTTATAATCTAAAACATAGAATGTATATGACAGAGCAAAATTTGGTCGTTTGACAATTTCAGCTATCGGTTCGGGCTGAGTAGCCATAACAGACGCTGAAACACAAGCTTGATCATCTATGGGCACCTCTGTTTCAGAGGCCTGAGATTTTGTACAAAACATGGAGAACAGCACTATAACAGAAAAGGCATTAATCATTTTACGTAAAGTCATTTCATAATCTCCGAATTTAGATTAAGACCGAATTTACTTTTCTTCAGCTAGGTATAATGGTATTTCCGCAAATGAATCCGTTCAATCCGTAAATTTCACTTATTGACAAAAGGTGAGTTTTTGCGATCGATAAGATAAATATTTCTTTCCTTGTTTTTCTAAACTCAACTACCACCAGCTAAAGCATGTGTGTTGAAATCTAAGCTATTCCCTTAAACTGACTTAAGCAACCTCAGGCATATAATGTTTGTGGGTCTCTGATCGAGGTAGTGCTTCGACGCCTTGGGCCTCGATAAAAGCAACCACTGCCCAACGGGCGTATGGTTTGCCGATCATATTTTCATTCAGCTGGATAACATCATGCCAGGCCGGGGATAGTTTTTCGGTATTCATTACCGTGTTGAAATTGCTGGCGAGCATAAATACGGCATTTTCTGGTTTGTGTTCGACCAATTTCATATCATCTGGACCAC
>JAGOMX010000083.1 GCA_017993335.1 Alphaproteobacteria bacterium
GCATGTATCCATAGACCTTTCAAGGTTATATCGCCCCATACTCCAGGGCCTACGCGTGAAAATTGCACAAAAACCTGTCATACCTGCGAAGGCAGGTATCCAGCACAATATGTGCCTCGAAGAGGCTCGATATTTCTTTGCTTCTGTGGCGTTGAAACAAATGGAGAGCTGCTGTGCAGCACTTTGTTGTGCTGGATTCCCGTCTTCGCGGGAATGACAGGCGGCGAGAAATGGAATTGGTATAAATAGAAATCTTGCACCTCTTTATCCCCTCATTTTTTTTCATAATAAACCATAATCATTAATTCCGCTTCTCCGTTTGTCCTGCATAAATTAAGTTATTTAAGATTTTTCCCGGGCGCAATTGTTTTTATCCTTATACCCACAAAAATCATAAACTGGACAAATATCACATTTTGGTTTTTTTGCGGTACATATATAACGTCCATGTAAGATAAGCCAGTGGTGAGCATGCAACAACCACTTTTCTGGAATAACGCGCATGCATTTTTGCTCAACCTCTAACGGTGTTTTTCCTGGCGCCATCCCCGTGCGGTTACCCAGGCGAAAAATATGCGTATCCACGGCGATAACGGGCTGTTTAAAGATTGTGTTCAGAACTACATTCGCCGTTTTGCGCCCTACCCCGGCTAATTTTTCTAGAGCCTCTCGTGTAGATGGAACTTGTCCGGCATGGTCCTCGATAAGCTGCTCGCTCAATTTAATGACATTTCGAGCTTTTGTGTTATAGAGGCCGATGGTTTGAATATACTGTTTTAAAGCCTCTTCGCCTAAATCTATCATGTCTTGGGGCGTAGAGACCTTCCGAAACAAGTCTGCGGTCGCCTTATTTACAGCCACATCTGTAGCCTGCGCAGACAAGGCGACGGCGACTAATAATGTATACGCATTGGTGTAATTTAGCTCTGTTACGGGATGCGGATTTTTAGCAGATAATGCCGCAAAAAATCCCTCAATATCTTGAGATTTCATAGGTACCTGCGCAGTGCACTCACTATATTTTCTGAAGGTGTCGAGTGATTGAAATGCGCAATCAGATGCCCCTGACGATCCATCACATAAATAATGGATGAATGATCCACCACATAATTGTCGGTACCTTCTACGTACTCTGCTTTTTGTGCAAAAACTTTATAGTGCTTTTTTACGCTTTCAATCTGTTCCGCATTGCCAGTCAGAGCAATAAATTGGCTATGAAAATTAGGGATAAATTCGGCGAGCGTTTCCACCGTATCCCTTTCTGGATCAATGGTAATAAATATCGGCTGGATGTGTTTTGCCTTTGGGCCAAGAGCATTTAACGTTTCTGTTATGGTTGTAAGAGCTGTAGGACAAATATCCGGACAATAGCGATACCCAAAATATACCATCATAAACTGACCATGGAATTCTTTGTTAGAACGCATCTTGCCGGTATGATCTATCAGCTGAAAATCTCCGCCGATTGTCGCAATCCCCGTCCCTTCTTTTTCCGAAAGCAAGGCAACGGAAGAACTTGTGTAAGTCTTATACAACAAAAAAGAAAGAATAAATAAAGAGAGCAGAATCAGAGCTAGAAACGTTTTTTTTGATGTCGTCATTGTATTTTTGCCTTTTTAATCCAGGGTCTGGTATATAGTTGCGGTTGTTCGCGCGCATACATCTTGCCATTTTTCAGATCAAAGGTATAGGTGCCTTCAGAAATAAAATCGCTGCCCTGTCGAGACACTTTTGGATGGCAGTAACTGGGGATATGACCTAAAGACAACATAACTTGCGCGCATGTTTTAAGCTTGTAACTTTTGCCTATGGCTATTTTTTCTCCACCCAAGACACCGATACAGCTGCGAGCTGTACAGGTGAAATCAGGATGGTCCGCCAAATCTTTTTTATAAAGAGCTCCAGCCAGTTGTCGCCATGTGTCGGTTATATAGTAGGCTTTTGCGGCATCACTAACCCAGAGCGTATCCCCATCTTTTATCGCAATGATTTTGGCTTCTTTCGATAAAAAAATGTCGGGAGATTGGGTGAAAAACATCATAAACGTACTGATGGTAACCGGCACCATCCCAAGCCATCGCCAAGGGGTTTTCCAAATAACAATCCATAAAGAACCAAGAGTTATTGCCCCGATAAGCCACCCCGACATCTGCGATACCATAACAACCGCATAGGGCCAGGAGGACACAGAATCGGCGATTTGAATGAGTACATCAATTCCCCATCCAAAAACCATCAAAGGATAATCCGCAAGCCCCAGAGGAAGGGCCAGCACACTCACCAAGGCCGCAGGCATAATCCAAAATGAGGTTAAAGGGATGGCAATTAAATTGGCTTCAATCGCATGAACGGCGAAGCGATTAAACGTGTAAATCGTATAAGGAGCTGTTGAAATACTGGCAATCAGCGTCGTCAGCATAATCCCCGCCCCGTAACGAACACTGGATGGCATGGTGTATTGTGAAAGCGTAAAAACAGATAAAGACCCCCGATAACGTTCATAAGCCGCAATCAACGCGGTCACAGCCGCAAAAGACATCTGAAAGCTAGGATTTAATAAAACTTCCGGCCAGAGGAGCAAAATAAACATCGCCGCCAAAGCCACGTTACGCAAGGTTAAAGCCGTTCGATCTATAATGACGGCGAGCATAATAAAGCTCGTCATATAAAACGCCCGCATAGCCGGTGTAGCGCCATTACATAACAACAAATAGCCAAAGGTAAATAAAATTGAAACCGCCGCCGCCCATTTTTTCGTTTGCCAATTCAAAGCCAACCGCGGAAACAAGCATAGGCCGCGACGAATAACTAAAAAGACGAGACCCGCGATAATACTCAAGTGCAATCCGGATATAGCCAAGATATGCGCAATGCCGGAATCTGCAAACTGCTGGCGAATTTTATCGGGAATACCGGAGCGATCTCCAGTAATTAAGGCACAAGCAACAGCGCCGGTAAGGCCCGGCATTTTCTCTCGTAAGCTCATATTTAACTGGTGCCGTACCTGCGATAAAAAATCCATAGACTCGTGTTCTATAAGAATGGGTTCCTCTAAAGCAGAGCCTACCGCCCCCAGCCCCTCAAAATAAGAACGCATCGCAAAATCATAAGCCCCTATCGCGACGGGACCCCGTGCTGGTAATAAAGTGGCGAGCACCTGAATGGTTTGGCCCGGCTCGAGGCTGTCCTGACTTTTACTAAAGGTCAGTCGGATTTTCTTTGGTGTTTCTTGGTCGGGCGGAAAATTTGTAAAATCTAAATAGCTTAAGGTAACGCGGATGTTTTTGGGGCGATGCTCGACAGACTCCACAAAACCTTGCAATCGAATATTCTCGATTTTCTCCTGAATCATGGGCGTGGAAAGCCAATGGGTTTTTATTTGGGTAAGAATAAACCCTGAAACAAACAGCAACAAACCAATACTTAAAATCTTCCCCAGAAAATAGCGAGAGAATATCCAGAACAACAACAGAGCCATAAATCCGACAACCAGCGATTCATATAAATTGGGTTCCTGGTTTAAGCTAAAATATAAAGCAATTCCCGAACCTAATAAAACGGGGGACCATAGGAATAGACGATCATATTCCACATACATTTTTGAAATCAAGAATTGTTGTACCTTATGCATGTGTGGTACATACTCCTTAAAGGAACATTTGAGGTAAATTATGTCTGTTGTAACACGTTTTGCGCCATCCCCCACGGGTTTTTTGCACATCGGCAGTGCTCGCACTGCACTATTTAATTGGTTATTTGCCCGGCATCACGGTGGTAAATTTTTGCTACGTATTGAAGATACAGATCGGGAACGCTCGACCCAAGAAGCCATCGATGCGATCCATGATAGTATGAAATGGCTGCAATTAGATCATGACGAGGATGTCTACCTACAGTCTAATTTCGCCGAACGCCATGCCCAGGTTGCTTATGAATTGCTTGAAAAAGGTTCGGCCTATAAATGTTATTGCACAACCACTGAATTAGATGACATGCGTGAAAAGGCAATCGCAGAAAAACGCTCGCCTCGCTATGATGGTCGTTGCCGGGACAGGGAGCCGTCTAACCTTCCGTTTACGATTCGATTTAAGGCGCCCACACAAGGATCAACAACCCTACACGATCTGGTTCAAGGGGACGTAACGGTTCAAAACGATCAGCTGGATGACATGGTGCTTTTGCGGGCCGATGGTACGCCTACGTACATGCTATCCGTTGTTGTGGATGATCATGATATGGCGATTACGCACATTATTCGTGGCGATGATCATTTGACGAATGCCTTTCGTCAGTATCATCTTTATCGCGCGATGGGATGGGATGTACCGCAATTTTCTCATATTCCCCTCATTCATGGCCCCGATGGTGCGAAAATGTCAAAACGTCACGGGGCTTTAGGTGCTGAGGCCTATCGGGATATGGGAATTTTACCCGAGGCCATGTGCAATTATTTACTGCGTTTAGGTTGGGGGCATGGGGATGATGAAATTATTTCAAGGCCACAAGCTATTGAATGGTTCGATGGTACAGGAATCGGGAAGTCCCCGGCTCGCTTTGATGTGGTGAAATTAATGAATTTAAATAGTCACTATCTGCGCGAGCTAGAAAATGCCGACCTGGTAGAGCGCATCACGCCAGAGCTTCATCATCGTGGATTTACCCTAACACCCACACAAAAAGAATTGTTACTGAAAGCAATGACAGGATTAAAGATTCGCGCCAAAAATTTGCTGGAACTCGTGGATAACTGTTTGTTTTATATTCAGCCTCTCCCCATGGTTCTGGATGAAAAAGCGGTTGAGATTATGACGCCTGAAAATAAGGATGTACTGCGCCTTTTTGCAAAAGAAGTCGCCTCGCATGAAGACTGGACAGAACCTGCGCTAGAAGAATTTGCCCGTTCTTTTGCGGAACGTCACGACGTAAAACTAGGTAAATTAGCCCAACCCTTACGGGCAGCCTTAACTGGCAGAACCGTTTCCCCCAGTGTATTCG
>JAGOMX010000084.1 GCA_017993335.1 Alphaproteobacteria bacterium
AAATATTTCATTAGTCTCTTCATCACCATAAACCTGACCAATACCTAACGTTTTCATGACATTTATCATATCTGACACGTTCATTTAGGCTTTCTCCAATAATATTATGGGTTCATAACGTCAGAAGGAAACTGAGTAGTTCCAAGAATTATTGTTGCAGTGACTATATCTCCAGAAGCAATAGCAGAAGCGGTTCCTTGAGTTTTGTCATGTATTCTTATTGAATTATCTAATCCAACTCCAAAATTAAGAGTTGTTTGAGTAATGTCTGTAGGTGTTGCAGCAATCGTTAATGGATTTATATCTGAAACAATATTATTATAAAGTGTCATTCCCTGCTGTGTTACGGTTCCGGCTCTAAAGACACTTGCCTCAACCCACAAGACATTTGATGTCATTGGTATTAAATCCAAAATTGCTCCATATGAATGACCAATTTGATCTGGGTTTGTTCCTATATCGGCATCTGTTATTATTCTTTTAACAAATTTACGTTGTTTGTCATCACCGTCTCCATTAATCAAGCAGTTAGATACAAAATTGTCAACCGTCAATGGCTCTGCCGTTTGATTCTTAATATACTTGTACCTAACTGATGATGTCATTTTATTTTCCCTTTATTATTGTGCGTTTAGATCGTCAGAAGAATTTTCTCTTGAACCAAGAGTCAACTTAACGATAACAACGTCATCAGCAGCTAGCTGAACCCCTGCGCTTGCTCCTGCGTCTATTATTCGAATAGTATTATCTTCCCCAAGCGCAACCCTAACATCAAGCTGAGCGGTAGGAGTTGGAATCGGAGAAACTATTCCCGTAATGTCTTTATATGGAATCATATTCCCTATTGCAGTTGCAGGCCGCTGAACAGATGCCTCAACCATTAAAACATTACTAGTTGCTGGAACTACGCAAGCTATTGCCCCCGAAGCGTGCCTAAGCTGCCCGGCTGCCGTTCCTAAGTCTGCTGCTGCTACAATACGTCTTACAACTTTAACTTGCTTATCATCTCCATCCGATGAATAAGGGAAATTATCAATCGTAAAAGCTGCACCCAATGTATTTTCAACATATTGATACCTAACGGTAGTTGTCATTTTATTTCCCCTTACGCGATTCTAACGAATGAATGTATGATTCCTTGCTCAATTCCTGGAGTCTTAGCAATGTTTGCAACAGTTGTTGCTTGTTTTGCAGGGAACTTCAGAACTTTTTGACCACGGATTTCATGTGATGCATATTCTTGCGTCATATTGATAACGTCGTCTTTCATCACAATCCAAGGCTCTTTATGCCAACCAGCAGACCATGCTCCAGCACCAATGAATAACTCCCAACCGATACTGTAATTGCCATTTTGGCTTAAAGAAATATAACGAGATAAATCTTTTACTTCATAAATGTGGATGCCGGAGTATTTACCATGATAATCAGCGCCTGAAATTGCTTCTGGTTGGTCAGAAGTAACTACAGTGCCTCTTGTCGTAGTGGCCTGGTAGTACATAGGATCTTGAAGAAGCTGAGTATAGCTTTCTGTATTACACAGATAGATATATTCATTCAAAGGCCATCCACCTTTAGTTTTCATGAAAGCAGGGCGGACTGAATCTTCAATATCGCCATTAACAAGAACCTGACCATTTGAATTGCCACCGCGAATAGCCATTGCTTTTAAATTAAGCAAGTGTTTTGCAGACAATCCATTTTGAGCATAAGTAATACCAGTATTCATGGAATTCCACGCAGTCGTTGCCCCTGTGTACGCATTATATGTTGCACGAGAAGGGCTAACTCCAGCCATGATAGCTCTGTCAAATGATGGCATTTGTGTAGCCGGATTATATCCGCCAGCAGGGTCTGTAAGGCTCAAATAGTTAAACATAGCAGCATCTAAAAGGTTCTTATTGAATGCTCTTTGACAAACTTCGATTAACTGAGGGCGAACAGAATCAGGCAGGCTGATAGGCGTACCAAGAGCTAATAATTCACGACCTTTAATAGGAACTGGGAAGCTAATTGCTTGGCAGTTAACGGAATCATAATCTACTTTTTGGTATTGGCCTGCACCAGAAACTTGATCAAAGTTAAGAACTGGTTTAGTGAAATCTAAAGCGTTAAGCTTAGCTACGCGGTACTGCCAACCTTCACCTTGTTTCATTTGGTGACGAACGATTGGACGGGTCATTTCTGTGCCCATCATATTCCAAAAAGGGGTTAACTGAACCCATTCTTTGAAGAATTCTGCATTGACTTTAAAAGGGAATAAGCCATGGCTAATGCCATTTTGGGGCGTGTTAACTGGATATAACGGTGCGGTCATTATAAAGACTCCTTAGCTTAAAAAACATAAATAAACCTGCGCAAAATGCACAAGCACAATTCAAGTCTTATCAAAAAGCTAAGGATTTACTGGGTTTAAAAGATAATATCCGTTAGGATGTCTTTCTAATCAATAAATACGTCTTTAATCAAAGTAAAGGCTTTGGGAGACTCTCGCAAGCGAGTTAATAACCCTCTACCTTTTTTTACTACCATCTCTTTGTTTTATCAAAGAGCCTAAAACATCTCCAGGCTCATCAGTTGATACACCTTCTGGGGTATCGCCTAATTCGTCTATCCTTGAAGTAGGTTTGTCGTAATCGTTATATCTTGACAGCTCTTTTTCGAGTTTGTCAATTTTTCGCTGCATTCTTTTTATTTCTGTATTTTTTACAGTGACAAGCTCTTTAAGGCCGCCCGCTTCATCAAGCTCTTTGTAATTTTCTTCGTAATACTTTTCACCAATCTGAAACAATTTTTTGGCAAGTTTTAATGAGTTAGGGTCAAAAGACTCTAGCTCTTCTACAAGCTCATCCTTCTCTTGCTCAGACGCGTGGTTAACAAAGAAGTCAAACGCGGCAACCTTCTTATCAAATAGTGGGTCTTCGTCAAAAACTTCTCTCAAATCTCCAAGACGCTTATTAGCGGCATTTATAAAACGGTCGAGAGGGTTATTTATTGCTTTGGCCTCTTCAAGCTCTGGCGGCTCTGAATCTGACGTAAGCAATCCGCTTAAGCTGCTGAACTCATCATCATTTAATATGCCTTGGTCTTTAAGAGAATCTATAATCTTAACGACGCTCTTGAGGCGCTTGTTATTGGTATGCCCCCATTTCTGGCTATCATTCAAAGCCTTCTTAAGCTTTGCCATCTCAGCTTCGCGCTCGTCTTCTTGATCGTCATTAGTTTCAATGACTTTCTTTTCGGTTTCCTTTTTCTCAGGAGCTTTAACATTTTCTTCATCAGCATCATCAACAGGCTTAATGACCTTTGGTTCTTTTGCTTCCGCCTTCTCTTTAATAGGTGGTTTTGTTGGGTTTTCATCCATATCTAAATCAGGTTTTTTAGCGTCTCTCTCCTTGAAAATCTCGTCTAAAGAACTAACTTCAGGCTGCTCAATTCCAGCATTAAAAGATTTTCCGACTTCAACATTATCTATATCTGACATATTTACCCCTACTATTTATGAAACTTCTAGAAAATATTTACCTTCAACATTTATATTGAATAAATTTTGAGAAGAGTCTGAACTTGCTAGCAAATACTCTCCGGTATCTAAAGAAAAGTAAGCCCCTTGAAGAAGCTGTAAAATAGAATTTGGCTTAACTTCAACGTCAGGAACTACCTTGAATAGGCCAGTTGAAATATAAACAGAAACAAATATGGAAACATTAGAAATATTTGAAACTAGAATGCTGTCAATGGTAGAAAAATTAGTCTGTACATCAAGAACCTTAAACATAGGGCTGCTCACATTCTGGGTTCTTTGCAGGATTGGCTGAACAAATAATGATGCTGGTACAGACATTACAATCCTGGGTAAGCTAAATTTTGCTGTTCTTTGGCTTGAGCAGATGGCTGAGGCACTCCAGAAGAAATTTGCTGTTGCTGTTGTTGCTTAGACATTGTTTCCTGCATCTCTTCTGAAAGCTTTTCATAATCTCTGATACCCAAACGTCTCATCAGGCTTGGAGACTGCATAATAAGCATGGCATTAGGGTTAGATAATAGATTTTGTAACGCTTCTCTATTTTCTTCCAGAGAATTCTTATAGTCTGGAACCTCTTCTATCTCTAAAGAAATTGGCAATGTTCTAACATCATTGAAAACAATCTTCTTGCCTTTAATCGTCCTTACAAGGTTTAGGATTATTGTCTCTTTTTCTTCATCTGTCATAATTTGAGAAAGAATATTTTCATTATCCCCACCTTGGAAAAGCGCAATAATGAATCTAGACTCCCTTTCTTTCATGTCGGCAAAGTTATCAAATGCGAATACGTTATTTCTAACGCTATTCAATTGCCTTTGACGCTGAGCAACGCCACTTGTTGCATTTGTAGGTATGCCCATCATGTCATCATTTATACCGGTAACTCGATTAAGAAGAAGCTCATACTTGTCTAGCATCTTTATCTGGGCATCAGAAAGTGGAGTATTGTCTCTAAGGTCAAACTTAGTGTCAGGTGGCAAAAGAATCAGCGCATCTGGCTTTTTAAGGCTAGATTCAACATCTTGCATAGATTGACCAGGAGGAAGGCTTCCTGTAACGATTAGTTTGCTTGAATTTGCCAAATATAAAGCCTTGGTAAGGCGAACATTAGCATCCCTTTGTATATCCTTCATGGAGTCTAAAAGACCATATGGAACCCCTGTCCTGAACCTTCTTTTCCAAACGCAAGGTATATAGCTAAAATCTTTCAATCCCGGAATGTTTGGATTTAACGGAGCTGTCTCTAATAAGTAATTATCTAAAAATAATGTTCTAATTATCTGGCTTGATTCTTTTTCTTCAATGTCTCTAGTAGAATTTGCAAGTTGCTCTGCCCTTTCTTCATCAAAAGTTTCGAAATAAAACCCATTAACGTCTATTCCTGAATAAGCAGTCTTCGGAACCTTGT
>JAGOMX010000032.1 GCA_017993335.1 Alphaproteobacteria bacterium
CTTTTTTGGGTGATTTCGTCGTCAAGGTTCCGCTTCCGGTGCTCACGTACGAAGAGGTACGCTGCGCTCCGGTTCTCACCTTTCCTATAAATCCCTCCAAAAAAGCCAGTTTTGAAATGGCCTCAATGACTTGAATTTACCGTAAATGAGCCATCCTGTCCAATACTCCTTGCAAGATATAACTGGCGGCCAATTTATCAATCACTTCGCCTCTGCGCTTGCGGGAAACATCTGCGTCAATCAGCATACGTTCGACCGCAACCGTTGATAGTCTTTCGTCCCAAAACAGGAATGGCATCTCTACATGTTCTTGTAATTTATCGGCAAAGTCACGCACATATTGACAGCGTGGACCTTCTTCACCATCCATCTGAATAGGTAGGCCTATGACGCATGCGATGACATTTTGTGTTTGTATCAGTTGATCAAAAAAAGGCAGATCCTGCTTCCAGCCTTTTCGCATTAAAGTCTGATAGGGTGACGCAATGATAAATCCTGGGTCCGATAAGGAAAGGCCAACCGTTTTGGTCCCCACATCCAGCCCCAGTAAACGGCCTTTTTTTGTTTGGCATAGTTCAGCCAATTCAGCCAGCAAGATTACAGACATAAGGGACTGCCATTCAGATTTTTTAAGGATAATTTCTTTTGTTTGGCCATGGCCAGTGTCGTATTCAGCAAAAGGCAAGCCACCGTCATCGGGCCAATACCACCTGGTACCGGTGTAAGGTAACTGGCGATAGGAAGAACCGATTCAAAATCCACATCGCCAGCTAATTTACCCGTGCTTAAGCGGTGAATGCCTACATCCAGTACGACAGCACCTGGTTTTACCCAGTTTCCATGGACTAAATGCAGAGAGCCCGCGGCAACGATGAGTATATCTGCCTGACTGGCTATTTTCTCCGGGTTTACGGATTTAGAGTGCAGGATCGTAACGGTACAGTTTTGTTTTAAAAATAATTGGGCAAGCGGTTTACCAACCAGATTTGATCGACCCACAACGACCACATTTTTTCCATCCAGGTTTTTGTATAGTTGCTGCATCAGAATCAGACAACCCAGAGGCGTGCAAGGAACGAGACAATTTAATCCCATGGAGAGCCTGCCTACATTGGTTTCTGTTAAGCCATCTACATCCTTATCCGGATGAATTTGATTCAAGATACTTTGCGAATCCCAATCTTGAGGTAGGGGGAGTTGGACAATAATGCCGTGAGTGTTGGGATCTTGATTTAAGGTATCGATTGTTTTTTCTACATCTGCTTGGGAAGGGGATGAAGAAAAATGATATAGCTTTGCATCGATGCCGACTTCTGCAGCTTGGTTTATTTTGGCTTGGACGTAGACAGTGCTCGCTGGATTATCCGCAACTTGGATAATGGCCAGGCGCGGACGACAGCCTGGCTCCATACCTTCAATTTCTAATTTAATTTTGTCTTTTAATTTCTGCGCGTAGTGCTTTCCGTCTAATATCTGTCCCATTAAATCAACTAAACCCACCTAAGCGAATCATTAATCGAGACAAAACGTCACGCACAAAATAAATAGCTAAAATCAAAATAACTGGAGAAATATCCAAGCCGCCTAAATCCGGTAAGCGTTTGCGGATGGGGTCTAAGGCTGGTTCAGTGACCCGGAATAGAAACCCATTTATCATTGAGATGAAATGGTTATTGGTGTTGACGAGGCTAAAAGCGATAAGCCAGCTCATAATAATCGAGGCAAGTAAGACATATAAGTATAGGCTAATGAGGGTATGGATTAAATTAAACAGAGGCCCGATGATGATATCCATTAGAATTGTTCCTTTTTATTTTTTTAAAATGATATCAGACGATAGCGTTAAAAGCGGTTGTTGAGGTTTCGCCCTGATTGTTTTGGACTATTTTTTCAACGCGCATTTGTGCTTCTTTCAGCTTAGTATCGCAAAAAGAACGCAATTTGTCACCCCTTTCATAAAGGGAGATCGCATCTTCCAGATCGACTTTGCCTTCCTCTAGTTTTCTGACAATAGATTCCAGCTCACGCATGGCGCTTTCAAAGTTAATAGGGGTTTGGTTGTTAAGATGTTCTGCGTCCATGAGTTGCGTCCTTGTCATATTACTTGTCCATTTTTAGCAACAAAAACCCATTGTGCCAACATGTTTATTTGTTTTTAGCGCATGGCCAGTAAGATCGCTAAAATCAGCAGAGTGATGCCTTGAAAGATAACGCGCCAGCGCATTAATTTATTACTTTTATCATCCACATTTTTCCCCTTTTGGCTGAAGAGATTGCCCATCCCTAAAACCAGAGTGATAACTGTGGCGGCGATAAAAATGAAGAGTAAAATATTCAGTACGTTCTGCAAGATTTAGGTTCCCTTATCTTAAGGCGATGTTTCGCTTTTTTGCCCATTTATCACATCTTTTACTTTACGCGCTAATTCTTTCAAACTAAAGGGTTTTGGTAAAAAATGTATATTTGTATCTTGCCCGACCTTTTTCCGGAAAGAATCTTCCGCGTAACCGGAAATATAAATAATATCCAGGTCGGGGAGTTTTTGGTGTACCTGTTTAACTAACTCTACACCGTCCATAACCGGCATCACGACATCGGTAATGAGGAGGTCAATTTTATTTTCAGGTTCATTTTCGATGGATTCTAGATAATTTAAGGCTTCTTGCCCATCACGAGCTTCTACGACTCGGTAGCCTTTATCGCGCAGAGCTCGGGCGCCAAATAATCTGACCGCATCTTCATCTTCGACTAGCAGAATCGAACCATATCCCGTCAGATCCGCTGAATTTTCTGTAGGTTTTCCTTTTTCATGGTCTATTGTGGTTTCATGGGGGCTGAAGTAGGGGAATATGACTTTAAAATTTGTGCCTTTTCCAAGCTCTGAATTTACAACAATATAGCCACCTGTTTGCTTCACAATACCGTATACGGTGGAGAGTCCTAATCCTGTACCCCTGCCCAATTCTTTTGTAGAGAAGAAAGGATCGAAAATGCGTGACATATTTTCTTCTGAAATGCCACAACCATTGTCGTCTACCTCTATTTCGACATAATTACCTTTTGGTATGATGTCGTGACCAACGTGAGTGTCCTCACTATAATTCATATTTGAGGATTTGACGTTTATAATCCCTTTTTCATTCATAGCATCTCGAGCGTTAATAACGAGGTTAATAATTACCTGCTCAAATTGACCTTTATCGACTTTTATCACGCCCAGATCTCGCCCATGTATAATGCTTAAGTTCACATTTACGCCAACGAGTCTTTGCAAGAGAACGGAGACTTCGGTTAATATCTCGCTGACGTTTAGCATCTGGGGTTGGAGGGTTTGTTGTTTTGAGAAAGCGAGTAATTGACGCACTAAATTAGCCGCGCGGTTTGAGTTCTGCTTGATTTGCATAATATCTGTAAACGACTGATCGCCTGGGGAGTGTCGTAGCAATAACAGATCGCAAAAACCTATTATAGCTGTCAGCAAGTTATTAAAGTCGTGGGCGATGCCCCCAGCCAGCTGCCCCATGGCTTGCATTTTCTGGGATTGGGCAAGCTGAATATGGAGTTGTTTTTGTGGGGAATTGTCAAAAAAGTGCAGGATAATCCCTTGCTTATCGCTAAGGGTTAGCTTGCTGATATATGCGGATATTTGTGTGTTGGGCGTGCCTATAAATTGAATTTCTAAAGGTATCGTGACGGGTTGATCGCTCATGGTTTTTTGTATGGCATCGGTTATTTGTTGTTTGCAATCGCTCATAAGCAGATCAAAAAATGACGTTTCGAGTTTAAGGTCTTGCTTTAAGAGATGAGATCTAAAGAATGAATTGGCTGTTTTAATATTCCCTTGATCATCCAGCGTAACAATACCTGTGGGGGCTTGATCGAATAGATCGCGGAAGCTCGTGTGGGAAGTCGTCGTATCAAGAGAGTTTTCTGCTGCATCAGCAGAACTAAATACCCAGCAGATGACTTGTGGGTCTTCGTTTAAAATCGAGACTTCAATTTTCCATAAGTGTGGGTTTTCTTGTTCATTTCCCACTAAGATAAAACCTGTTTCTTTTTGTTTTGCTAGGGCCGATTGCCTCATTCTTAAAAAGATGGATTGGCTGTCCGGGTGAATTTTTGTATGGGTTATCTGATCAAGAGAAAGATGATCAAGAGAGCCAAGGGACTGGGCTATTTTGGAGTTATAAAATTGGATTTTTTCGGATTTATCTGTAATCATAAATCCATAGTTTAAGTGCTCAACGCCCGAAATAACCAATTGGGCTTGTTGGTTGAGTGAAGCTAAATACCAACAGATGTAGCCTGTGGTAATCACGACAACAGCCGCGCAAAGAGTAATGGCTAGAGATAAAACCATATAGGCTGGTTCTTCGCTCATCAGCACAAGCAAACCGCCCAAACAACTAATGGCGACAATGTTGGCTAAAATTAGCCCCCATAACTGTTTTAGATCGGCCGAGTGCTGTAATCGCGCCATAAGATTATTGCTGCTGCTAGGCGAAAATAGCTTGTTTTCTAGTCGAAAACGCTCTAAGAGTTTGGTGTACAGCATCAACATGTTTTTTATTTTTCTCATGGGTTGATGAAGAAGTGCTCAATAACTTTACCTGACTTGAAAAAAAACGCAATGATGATCACAAGAAACTAAGCTTATTGGAATGCATAATCAAATAATTCGTTTTAAAATCAGCCATACCTTTGTTGATATTCATGTAAGAGAAAACAGCCGTGCCAAGCGTTTATCCTTACGATTTCATCCTATGGATGGGGTGTTTTATTTAACAAAGCCGCCCCGGGTTATAAAGAATGACGTCTTAAAGTTTTTAGATCGTACCCATGCATGGATTGTGGACAAGTTAGGACAAAAGAATGCCGAGATATCCTTTATTCCGGGGCAGGTAATCCCCGTGTTGGGGATAGATCATTCTATAGAATACACCTACGCACTGAAGCCTTCTCTGATACAAAAAGAGGGTGTGTTGCACGTTTCCGGGTTTGATCCGATTATTGTGCCTGGACTCGTGAAAGATTGGTTGCGCAATCATGTGTATACCTACATTGCCCGTACGAGCAAAAAATTTGCAGATGTTTTGGGAAAACCTATTGGGGTCATATCTATTAAGGATACTAAAACCCGCTGGGGGAGTTGTTCCAGTCATGGAAACCTAGCTTATTCTTGGCGCTTGGCCATGGCCCCAGAAGAGGTTGTTGAGTATGTGTGCGCTCATGAAGTTTCGCATCTGGTGGAAATGAATCACAGTCCCGCCTTTTGGCATCTAGTTGAGGGGTTGTGCCCCGAATACAAAACCCATCGCCAGTGGTTAAAAACACAAGGAAAAAAGTTGTTTTTATATAACTGAGTCTACAATTTTTTTATTCTTTTGTTGCGAATTATAGAAGCAATGACCGCTAAGCTAAACGCAATAAGTATGGTGCTGAGCGAGATACCGATCGGTATATGGTATAAGTCGATCAACAGCAATTTCGTTCCCACAAACACCAGGATAAAGGCCAAGGCATGGTGGATGTAATAAAACCTTGGAATGATGTCGGCAATGAGGAAATATAAAGACCTTAAACCCAGGATCGCAAATATATTTGAGGTGTAGACGATGAACGGATCGCGACTGATGGCCAGTACAGCGGGAATTGAATCAATCGCAAATAAAAGATCCGCAAACTCAATGAATAAGAGAGCCATAAGAAGCGGAGTGGCAAATAGCTTCCCATTTTCTCGTACGATAAAGGCCTGGCCATAGTCTTCTTTTTTTACGGGCAGTTTTTTATTCAGCCAACGAATGAAAGGATTTTCTGGTGCTTCTTCGCCAGGGGGTAATTTGTCGAACAGCGTCGATACGCCTGCATAAACAAGAAAAAGCCCGAAAATGTACAATAACCACTCAAAATTCTCAATCAACTTTATGCCCGCTACAATCATCGCCGATCTCATCACAAGAGCGCCTAAAATGCCCCAGAACAAAACTCTGTGCTGATGTTTTGGTGATATTTTATGCATCTTAAATATAAGAATGATAACGAAGAGGTTATCAAGACTTAAAGATTTTTCAATGACATATCCTGCCAAGAATTCTAAGGCAAGTTTTCGTCCTTCTGTGAAATAGACACCGACACAAAAAATAAGAGCCAGGCTTATCCATAGCAAGCTCCATGCTAAAGCTTCCTTGCGACCCACCACATGAGATTTTTTGTTAAAGAATCCTAGGTCTATAACGAGCACCGCTATGACGAATAAGTTAAACAGGATCCATGGTGTATACTGAGCGTACAATATTTTATACTTTTATTATTTTCTATAATTGTATCACAGTAAAAATCAGGATCATAGACCCGGTTTGCTTAATCCATTATAAATCCTTCAACGCGCCCTGGTTTTTTTGCCGGCTTTTTGGCAGAGTTGTTATCCTTGTTAGAGCCTTTTTTTGCCATTTTTTTGGCTTTGATTTCATCGGCTCGAGAGGATGTGCTTTTGGGTTTGCGTCCGAGGATTAAGTTATAATAATCATCAATACTGCCTTCGAACTTGCTGACCTTTTGATCGGCAACGATCCAGTAACGATCCACTGTGTGTTCCAGAATGTAGCGGTCATGGGTAATGAGTATAACGGCACCGTTAAAATCATTGATGGCCATGATTAAGCTTTCTCGACTGGCCATATCCAGGTGGTTGGTGGGCTCGTCGAGGATGAGAATGTTGGGCTTAAGAGAAGATATCATAGCCAGGTTCAGGCGAGCTTTTTCGCCACCGGATAAACTTTTGACTTTCGTATTCGCCATTTCTTTCGTAATACCAAATCGACCTAATTGCGCGCGCACAGCTTCAGGTTTTGCTGCAACCATAAACCGAGAGAGCTGATCAAAGGCCGTCAGTTCACCTTCCAGCGAATCAATTTGATGCTGATGAAAATAACCAACTTTTAATTTGGGGTGATGGATGACGTCGCCGCTTAAAGGTTTTAAAGATCCTGCAAGGATATTGGCAAATGTTGTTTTACCATTACCATTACGACCCAAAAGGGCGATGCGGTCTTCGGGATCTATGCGATGATCTAAATGTTTAATGATGACTTTATCTCCATATCCCGCGCTAGCATTTTCCATGGTAATCATGGGAGGTGAGATATCCTCTGCCGGCGGGAAAGAAAGCTTTATGTTATTTTCTTGTTTCAAAACGGAGAGAGGTTCAAATTTTTCTAACATTTTTACGCGAGACTGTACCAGTCTGGCTCTAGCTGGATTCGCGCGAAAGCGGTCGATAAAGCCTTGCAGATGTTGACGGCTAGCTTGTTGTTTCTTGACATAAGATTCTTGCAGTAAAAGCTGTTCTTTTTGTGTTTTTTCAAAAAAATCATAATTACCATTATAAAGCTTAATGGTTCCTTGATTTAAGTGATAAATACGATTAACAACCGAGTTTAATAGATACCTGTCATGGCTTATCACGAGTAGGCTGCGTGGATAATTTTTTAAATAGTTTTCCAGCCAAGCGGTGGCTTCTAAATCTAAGTGGTTGGTGGGCTCGTCCAGTAAGAGGAGGTCCGGTTCACAGAAAAGTGCCGCTGCCAGAGCCACACGCATGCGCCATCCTCCCGAAAAAGAAGAAAGAGGTTTGTGTTGTTCCTCTTCGTTAAAGCCTAAACCAGAAAGTATTTTTGCCGCCCGCGCTGGGGCTTCATAGGCATTTATCTCGATAAGTCTTTGATGAACCTCTGCAAGTCGGTAGGGATTTGTTGTAGTTTCCGATTCGTGGAGAAGGGTATGTCGTTCTTTATCGCTTTGCAAAACAAAGGCCAGAGGCGTTTCTTCTGTCGCGGGCATTTCTTGGGCGACTGTGCTGATTTTAATATCACCTTGAACGCTTAACGATCCTTCGTCACAATGAACTTCGCCGCAAATCAGCTTAAAAAGTGTAGATTTCCCACAACCATTTCGCCCAATCAATCCCATGCGATGATTGGCAGGTATATGAACGGACATATCTTCAAACAAAGTACGACCGGCAATTCGATAGGTAACATTTTGAATATCTAACATTTTTCTTTTCAAGGCCTTGAGGTTGAATTAAACTTTAAACAATATTTTTTTAACTGTGTTAAAATAATGATTATCGTGAGGACATTAACATGAAAAGCATAAAAATAGAAATATATACGAGACAGGGTTGCGGCTATTGCGTGCGTGCGAAAGCTTTGCTTGTGGAAAAAGGGGTGGAGTTCACCGAGTTTGATGTGGGGAATGATCCCGTCAAAAGAGAGGCTTTGCAAGAAAAAGCTCACGGCAGAACGACAGTGCCTCAGATTTTTATTAATGACCTCCATATAGGTGGCTGTGATGATCTGTATGAGATGGATCGCAAAGGTGACTTGGATCGTCTGTTGAACCTCGCACCATGATGAGCATAGCTTTACGATGCTTTAATGATCATATTTTTTCCGCATGGTTTGTGGATGCGGATTCTTTTATACAACAAAATCGCATGAAACTAGTGATGTGCCCTCAATGCGGGATTTGTGATGTGCAGGAAGACGCATTCGTTGTGCCGGAGCAGAATATGCAGGCTTCTATAAAAACGCCTTCAAAATCTCAAGAGGTCACACAAGACAAAGTCGTTGAAATTGTCATACTCCCGAACCCAAAAGACGAGGATTAAGACTGTTTCTGACCGACACACATATAATTAACGCCATCGCGCCTAGAAGCAATCCACGTGTTGCGTAAAGGATCAAAAAGGACACCCGTTTGTTCGAGAATATCGGTTTTGTTGCAAGCAAGGGCTTGTTTTATTTCTTCAGGGGTCACAAATTTATTCCATTGGTGCGTGCCTTTAGGGACCCACTTTAAGACATGCTCTGCGGCAACAATTCCCAGTAGATAAGATTTCCATGTGCGGTTAATCGTGCTAAAGAAAATGAGGCCGCCTGGTTTTACGCGATGAACGCAGGACTGTATAAAAGAGGGGACATCCGCCACATGTTCAATGATTTCCATGGCAACAACCACATCGTAAGTTCCCGTATGGTCTTCAACGGCTTCAAAGCGATAATCAATGGATAAGCCCATGCTTTCCGCGTGAGTTTTTGCGGTATTCACATTTTCTGGTGTGGCATCTATGGCGGTAACGGTTGCTCCCATCCTGGCTAAAGGCTCAGACAATAAGCCACCGCCGCAACCCACATCTAGTATGGTTATGCCTTGTAATCCATGGGTTGCTTGTGAAAAATTCTTGTGAATATGATCGCGGATGAAACTGATGCGTAAAGGGTTTAGCTGATGTAGCGCTTTAAACGGCCCATTTTCATCCCACCATGTATCGGCGAGTTTGGTGAAATGCTCAATTTCTAAAGGGTCAATTGATGGCATTGCATGTGAAGACATAAAAAATCCTATTCTCTGATTATTTTTACCACACATTATCAAATTTTTGAGTGCTTGTATCGAGATTTTCTTGCTGCCAAGCAGAATAAACGATATGAATGGTGGATGATTAGAAAGAACATTTAAACCTGCGGGGAACGAGTATTTATGGCCCTAATCCTACAAAAATTTGGTGGTACGTCTTTAGCCAATGTGGACCGCATTAAAAGCGTAGCGCAACGCGTTGTTAAAGAGGTCGAGCAAGGAAACCAGGTAGTGGTTGTCGTTTCTGCCATGGCGGGCGTAACGAGCCAATTGGTTGGATGGACACATCAGTGCGTTCATCACCAGTTCACCGCTTCGGAATATGATGTGGTTGTTTCTTCGGGCGAGCAGGTAACGGCTGGGCTTATGGCTTTAGCGTTAAATGATTTAGGCATAGAGTCCAGATCTTGGATGTCGTGGCAGTTGCCCATATACACAAACAATCATCACAAAAATGCCGAGATTATGAGGATTGATACACAATCTTTGCGAGAGGAAATGGGTAAAGGCAGGGTAGCTGTCGTCACTGGGTTTCAAGGTTTAAGTCCTCAAAATCGCGTAACGACTATCGGGCGAGGTGGTTCTGATTATACGGCCGTGGCTTTGGCAGCGGCTTTGCAGGCAGATCGATGCGATATATACACAGATGTGGACGGGGTATATACAGCCGATCCCCGCTTGATTACAGATGCGCAGAAACTCGATGAGTTATCTTATCAGGACGTTTTAGATTTAGCCGGGTATGGAGCAAAAGTATTGCATCCCCAATCGGTTGTCTGTGCGCAGCTCGGTGGTATTCCTTTACGGGTTCTTTCTAGTTTTAATCATAATGAAGGAACCGTGATTGGTTCTGTTGCCAGACAATTGGATTATCTTGGCGTGACGAGTCGTTGTGATCGCGCTATGTTTATGATCAAATTACCAAGAGAGAATAAAAATATCTGCGCTGAATTGCAAAAAGCCTTCATGGATTCCTGTGTTGAGCTGGATTACACTTGTGATTTTGAGCCAGAGGAAGATTATTTGATTTTGTTGGTTTCCAAGGACGATCAGGAAGAGGCTGAATCTTTGTTGCTAGAGTACAACAAGGCACATAAGGATAAGCTAGAATCAATAACAACATACTCAAGGGTCGCGCAAGTGGCTTTGGTTGGATCTATAACACAAGTGGACACCCTTGCCAGTCAAGTCATGGATGACTTGTCAGAAAAAAATATTGATTGTTACAAAATGAGAAAAAATGCAAAAGCCCTTACCCTGCTTTTGCCCGTAGATAAAATGGAGGAAGCGGTGAAAACGCTGCACTCCCGATATATTTTAAAACAAACCCGTTCAAAAAAAGAAGTGGCTTAATGGATAAATTACATAAACTGTGGCAAAGAGGCCGTGATTTTCTTGGCACGGAATACGCTATTTTAGGTGGAGCTATGACCTGGGTTTCGGAGAGAAACTTAGTTTCCGCTATTTCCAATGCGGGTGGTTTTGGTGTGTTGGCGTGTGGTTCGATGCCGGCTGAAATTCTTGAAAAGGAAATTCAGGGAACTTTTGCCATGACCGATAAACCATTTGGTGTGAACCTTATTACCATGCACCCTGATTTGGCCAAGCTTGCGCAGGTTTGTATCGATACGGGGGTTCGCCACGTCGTTTTGGCTGGGGGGCTTCCTACAGCGGCTGTGATATCTCAACTGAAAGACGCGGGTATAAAAGTTATCTGTTTTACACCGACTCTTGGCTTAGCGAAAAAGCTTGTTCGGATGGGCGCGGATGCTCTGGTCATTGAAGGCATGGAAGCCGGTGGTCATATTGGCCCTGTATCGACAACGGTCTTGGCTCAGGAAATTTTGCCCCATATACGTGAAGTTCCTGTCTTTGTCGCCGGAGGAATTGGTCGTGGCGAGGCTATCGTCAGTTTCCTAGAGATGGGGGCTGCGGGTTGTCAGTTAGGAACTCGATTTGTTTGTGCAAACGAATGTATTGCTCATGAAAATTTTAAACAGGCTTTTATTCGGGCACCTGCCCGCGAAGCGGTTTTATCCCCGCAGTTAGATGCACGCTTTCCTGTCATTCCGGTACGGTCTTTGGCCAATGACGGCATGAAAGAGTTTATCGCGACGCAAAAACGAGTGATTGAGGCTTTTGATAAAGGTGATCTTACGCAAATCGAGGCGCAGCTTGAAATTGAACATTATTGGGCAGGCGCTTTGCGCCGTGCGGTTATTGATGGCGACGTTGTAACGGGTTCTGTTATGGCTGGCCAGAGTGTTGGCCTTGTTACAAAAATACAAAGTGCGGCTGAAATCATTCAAGAACTATTAGAGCAGGCCTGTGCAAGTCTTGAATATCGTCGTTCCGGAGTTTTACAAAAGGAAGTGTAAGTGTCTGCAAATCATGCTCTGAAACGTACAGATTCTAACCGTTTACTTAGGCGTATACGTGAAACCTTAGGGGGATCCTCCCGTTCAGCCCAAGAAAAGTTGGATCATCTCGTGCAGATCATCGCATATGAAATGCATAGCGAGGTATGTTCGGCCTACATTAAGAGCGTCGGAAACATGCTGATCCTGTTTGCCACGCAAGGCCTGAATCCACTGTCTGTCCATTACACACGTTTACGTATGGGGGAGGGGGTTATTGGCGATGTGGCGGCCAATGGTCGTCCTCTAGTTTTGTCAGATATAAAAACGCATCCCGCCTTTTCCTATCGTCCTGAAACCGGTGAGGATTTATTACACGGATTTTTAGGGGTGCCTATTTACAGAGAAGGCCGCGTGTTGGGCGTGCTGGCTTTACAAACGAAAGAAAAACGTTTGTACACATATGATGAAGTGGATTTGTTGCAGACAATTTCTATGGTTATCGCGGAACTGATTTCTTCTCGAGAGTTTTTACAAATTGAGCCTTTGGCAATGAAGGAGGGCGTCTCATGGATTCCCACCGAGCTGTATGGTTTTAGTTTAAACGCTGGAATAGCTAAAGGCATAGCGGTCTTTCATCAAAATTTTCCCTCGTATAGCCGCAGGATAGCGTCGACAGTTTTTGATGAAAAAAGACGTTTGCAAGTCGCGTTAGTGGCCATGCAGATGTCTTTAAAAACCCTCTTTTCGAGGGAGGATTTAAATAATTCTGGTGATCATCAGGATGTTTTTGAAACCTATAGAATGCTCGCCTTTGACCGTGGCTGGCAGCATCGTATGAATGAGTTTGTTGAAAAAGGTTTTTCTGCAGAAGATGCAGTTGAGAGTGTGCTGCAACAGATAAAAATGATGATGTCTAAAACTGGCGAAAATTTTTGGTCTGCAAGAGTCGCCGATTTAGAAGACCTCAGCCATCGTTTGATTCAATTTCTCTCCGGTCAAAACAATAGACTGCAGCCGACGCAAATGCAGGATAAAATTATTCTTATCGCAAAGTCTATGGGGCCAGCAGAGCTTTTGGATTATGAAATAGGCAGTGTAGCCGGCCTTATTATCGAGGAGGGTATGCAGTCTTCTCATGTGGCAATTGTGGCAAAAGCTCTGAATATACCCCTTGTGGCGAAAATACCTGGCCTGCTGTTTAAAATAGAGCCTGGAGATTATGTTATTTTAGATGGCGACGCAGGAAAAGTTATCATCAAGCCCGGGAGTCGCATCCTCTCTGCCTATGAGAAGAAAGCACTGCAAAAGAATCAACAAGCTCAGCATATAAAAAACATACTTAAAATGCCTGCCTTAACAAAAGACGGTATTCACATCCATTTAAAGATGAATGCGGGTCTTCCCATGGATGTGGAGCGTTTGCATGATTTGGGATTAGAGTCGGTGGGATTATATCGTACAGAGATTCCTTTTATGCAGGAAAAAACTCTGCCAACGGTTTTTAGCCAACAAATCTTATACAAGGATATTCTCACGAAAGCAAAGGGTCTTCCGGTTATTTTTCGTACCCTCGACCTGGGCGGGGATAAACTGGTTCCGTATATGGAAATGCCAAAGGCTGAAAATCCTGCTATGGACTGGCGGGCTATACGCATAAGTTTAGATCGTCCAGCTGTTTTTCGTTTTCAAATTCGAGCCTTATTACAGGCTTCTGCGGGCCAGGATTTATATATTATGATCCCTATGGTCACCACAACCCATGAAGTTATTCAGGCACGCAAACTTATCGATAGAGAAATTGAACTTATTAAAACGAAAAAATCCACATTACCCACGTCTATTAAAATAGGTGCGATGGTAGAGGTTCCTTCCCTAGCATACGAGTTAGATATATTGTTGAATTATGTAGATTTTATTTCTGTCGGTACAAATGATTTGCTGCAATTTTTTTATGCAACGGATCGAACTAATATGCTGTTGAATAAGCTTTATGATCCGATATCGCCTGGATTTTTAAAATTTTTAAACGATATTCGCCTGACTTGCGCTGAAAAAAATGTGCCTGTGCATATTTGCGGGGAAATAGCCTCAAGCCCATTGGATGCTATGGTATTATTGGGGATTGGCTATCGGGATCTATCTATTTCTCCTGCTGCCGTTGGCAGCATAAAATCAATGATTAGATCGTTGAATTTAAATGATTTTCAGGTGTATATAGAGCGTTTAATTAAAATGTCATCTAATAATTTAAGAAGTAACTGCCTTGCCTATGCTCAGGATCATGGCGTAATCATTTAAGGTTCAAGAGTTTTTCTTGCTTAACGCCAATTTATGTTGAATAATGGAGTTGCTCAAATTTATAGGATTTAAAATAAAGATCTGAATTCCTGTAAATATATTAAAACAAATAACATTTAAGGCGGATGTTCATATGCCGAGACTCGCATTCAAAAAGGACGATTTTTCCCAAGAGGATGTTGTTCATACCCAGGTCCCTCATGATACTGTAGGTCTCCAGCTTAAAGCAGCAAGAGAAGGGCGTGGGGAGACATTAGAATCCATTTCCAAAGTTTTGCGAATTTCTGAATTTTATCTGCAAGCATTGGAAAATGACGATCGCGAGAGCCTGCCAGAAATTGTTTACACCATTGGATTTTTACGAACGTACGCTTTATACTTGTCTTTAGATGCGACGCAGCTCATTAAGGCTTTTAAGCAGCAGTTCACTCAATCTATCCATGCGGAAGATCTCGTGTTTCCTGTTCCGACAGCCCAGAGAAGCATCCCTTCAAGAGCTATCGTTTTGCTGTCTTTGGCTCTCGTCAGTTTAATTTTTATTTCTTGGCTTATTTTAAAGCCGAGTTCACAAGCGGTGGATGAGTTTCAGCACTTATCTCCTGTTGAAAACACAAGCAATTCATCTGTGGAATCCGATATAGAGCCTCAATCCGTATCTGAACCAGAAGTGAAAGACGTGGCTTCTTCTCCTGCGGCAACATCAGAGACGCAGACGGAATTTTCCCAGGCTCGCCCTATATTTCCTGTCGCCGATACCAGGCCCCGTCAGGAAACTTTAGCAAAAAAAATAGTCATGAATGAAAAAGGTATATTTTTAGCGCCAGGCAAGGAAATTACCTTGCATGCAAAAGAAGACTGTTGGGTTGAATTCAAAAAAGAAAATGGGCAGGTTGTTTCGTCGAAAACCTTGAAAGAGGGGGAATCCGAATCCATCAAGGATATAAGTTCCTTAACTTTTTCTACGGGGAATGCTGCCGGTATATCCTTTTATGTGGATGGTAAGTATTTTGTGGGTTTAGGGGAAAAAGGTGAGGTCATAAAAAATAAAAAAATCTTCCTAGAGATGCTTCCGGAGAGCTCTTCATCCGAAAGTACAATCACTAAACCCTAGCAATCTTTATCATTTTTTGATAAAAATTCATACGGCGATAGCCTTCAGTTGTCCTATGCGTGGAGTAAGAAAAATAACAAAGCCTAATCCTATTTAGGTAGTGTGTATGGTATGGAACAAGTTAAAGCAAAGCACGTATTAAAATTTGTGTACGATCTGGCCAAGTCTTTCCCTTTGGGTATTGTGACGATGCTTTTTGTTGCTGTTTTATGGGCGGTTGATTTATCTTTACGTCCTTACCTATTAAAAATCATATTAGATCGAGTAAGTGATACGCCGGCTGTATCTATTTTTTCCGCATTACTAATTCCCGCAGGCTTTTATTTTTTCATGTCATTTTTTGTCTCCACATCTTATCGGGTTTATGGATATTTTGTGGATATCAAGATGATTCCTGAATTACGTCAGAGGATCTCGCAAAGAGTTTTTGGAAAGCTCATTGATCAAAGCCATAGTTTTTACCAAAATAATTTTTCTGGAGGATTGGCGAATAAGTTAAATGATTTAAATTACTCTGTTCCTGAAATCGTCATTTCGATGGAAACTTTTTTAAGCCACTTTTTGGCCGTCAGTATAGCTATTTTTGCCCTATGGCAGGTCAGTCCTGTTTTTGCGTGGGCGATGTTTTTCTGGTCTTTTGCCTTTGTCCTGGTTTCCTTGGTTTTTTCCAGCCACCTAAATCGATTTGCGGATGAGTGGTCAGAAAAAGGATCTCGGTTTACAGGGCGTGTGGTGGATGTTCTTTCAAACATTTTGTCTGTACGGCTATTTTCCCGTCACGCACAAGAGCGCGATATTATGGATGGTGCGATTCAGGAAACGCTAAAGGCGGAACAAAAAATGGAGTGGGCCTTTTTTTGGATATTCCTTATTTATGGCTACTCCTTTGTTCTTTATATCGGTTTAACTCTCTATTTCCTTATACAAGGCCGGCAAGACGGTATTATTTCTGTCGGAGATTTTGCTTTAGTTTTGGGAATAAATGTCGCGATCGTTGATTTCTTGTGGCAGTTAACAAAAGATTTTTCACACTTTTCGCAAATGATGGGTAAGGCTTCGCAGGCCTTGCGTACGCTGTTAATGCCTGTAGAAATTCAGGATGTGGCCGATGCAAAAGAACTCGTGTTGACGCAAGGAAAGATTGCTTTTAAAAATGTAAAATTCCATTACAAGGGTACGGTCCCTCTTTTTAATAATAAAAACATTGAGATTCTTCCCGGACAAAAAGTCGGTTTAGTTGGATACTCCGGAAGTGGAAAAACAACATTTGTGAATTTAATTTTAAGGATTTACGATGTTTCTTCCGGCCATATTCTGATAGATGATCAGGACATCCAACAGGTAACCCAAAAAAGTTTGAGGGAAAATATCGCAATGATTCCTCAAGATCCTTCGCTATTCAATCGTAGCATCCTGGAAAATATCCGGTATGGATTCCTATCTGCAACGGATGAGGATGTTATGGAAGCGGCTAAAAAAGCTCATGCTCATGATTTTATTATGTCTTTGCCAGAGGGATATGAGACGCATGTGGGGGAGAGAGGTGTAAAGCTATCGGGTGGCCAGCGTCAACGTATTTCTATTGCACGAGCCCTCTTGAAAAATGCCCCCATACTTATGCTGGATGAAGCCACCAGTCAACTGGATACGATAACTGAGCGATTAATTCAGGATAGTTTGTGGACTTTAATGCAAGGCAAGACGGCCCTCGTGATTGCGCATCGATTATCGACCTTATTGCATATGGATAGAATTTTGGTTTTTGATAAAGGGCGTATTATAGAAGATGGCTCCCATGCGGATTTATTGCAAAAATCGGGTCTATATAAAACCTTATGGGATGCCCAGGTGGGCGGTTTCTTGCCCGATTCAAAATAAGGTTTTATTTTGGGTTGAAAATAGCCTATTCCAGATCTAGAATTCTTGAATTAATTCAAATTTAGGCGTACTCTAAAATTAGGAAGTGGAGAATATAAAATGGCGATTATAAACGCAACAGATGCAAGTTTTGATCAAGACGTATTGTTTGCCAAGGGTCTTGTTTTGGTGGATTTTTGGGCTTCATGGTGTGGGCCATGCAAGATGATAGGACCTATCCTAGAAGAGTTGGATAAAGAATTAAATGGAAAAGCCAAAATTGTGAAGGTGAATGTGGACGAAAATCCAACGCCGCCAACCACATTTGGTGTTCGTAGTATCCCTGCGCTTATGCTTTTTAAAGATGGGAAGCTTTTAGAGACAAAGGTCGGTGTTCAACCGAAGGCATCACTCATCAGTTGGATTGAGTCTCATTCGTAAGTAAGTAATTTGGTGCGGTCGAGAAGACTCGAACTTCCACGGGGTTTCCCCCACAGCGACCTCAACGCTGCGCGTCTACCAATTCCGCCACGACCGCACAGGTAAACATTATCTTTATGTATGATATCTGTGCGCTAAAAGCAAGGACGATTTTCATTTGCTCGCAAAATTAAACCCCCAGATCGAGTGGCATATCTCTCATAAGCCGGTGGATTATGCTTTCGCTGTGGAGCAGATGGAAATACGTGCAGCGGCTGTGGCCAAGGGTGAGGCGTCTGAATATATATGGGTTCTTGAGCATCCCCATGTTTACACAATGGGCACCAGCGCTCGTGATCAGGATATATTGCAGGCAAGATGCCCTGTGGTTAGAACAGGTCGTGGTGGGCAGATCACCTATCATGGGCCAGGTCAACTTATCGTGTATGTGATTCTGGATCTGAACAAGCGTGGCAAAGACATTCGGATATATGTACAGCAACTAGAACAATGGGTCATCGAGACCTTAGCCAAAATGGGTATCTCCTGCCAGCGCAGAAACGGCAGAGTCGGCCTATGGGTGCCGCGAGATGATTCCTTAGATGATAAAATTGCCGCTATTGGTGTGAGGGTAAAAAAGTGGGTCACGCTGCATGGTTTGTCGATTAATATAAATCCAGATTTAAGTTATTACCAAGGGATTGTTCCTTGCGGAATTACTGAGCATGGTGTGACCTCTTTATCCTTATTAGGGTGGCAGGGGGAAATGGTTGACTTTCAAAAAAGCCTTCAAGAGACTTTTGTAAAAAATCCTTATCTAAATATGGAATTTCATCGTCTATAAACAACAAAAGCGGGCCCAATGACCCGCTTTTTGTTGTTTGTGCTCTTTGTTTAGATCGGATTTGTGATATCCGCATGTCGACCTAATATTTCCAGACCTGCTGCTGTATTGACATCAAGTCCTGTGCCTACAAGATCGCCATTTACATCAATCACCTTATCTGGTGCGGCTGCACCGTTCTTATTGATCAAAACTACATCTCCTGACAATGGTCCGGCAGTGATGCCATCGCTTAAGAAGACGAGCTGGCCTTCACCAGGTCCCAATGCGGCTTCATTAAAGCCCCCTTCGAAATTAGATCCTGCCTTAAAGGAGAAGGCAACCAGTTCAGTGTGTCCATTTAAGAGGTTGTCATGACCACCAATCCAGTCATACACGTCGCATGTATTTTCGAATTGATTTTGACACCCACCATCAAATTTAACTTTTACAATGTCGAACTCTGCAGTTTCTGGGTTATCTAAATAAAGGACCAAGTTACTCAAATCCTTTCCATTATCTGGGAAGGGTACGCATTCATAATCCTTCTCTCCTTCGATACAGATTTCTGCTTTCGATGGATCTGTGCATTCACCATCACTTACAGTGTAGCCAAATTTAATAACCGCATGGTCTCCTTCATTCAGAATGTCCATAGCACCATCACCTTGGTGGATCAGGGTTGTATCCCCATCTTCCTCTACGGTTAGAATGCTAACACCGCTGGTGCTGGTCAGTTTAAAGCTGTAGGTGCCACTGATTCCATCATCAAAAGAAGAAATCACGATGCCTGCAACATTTATGGTCGGTAAATTAACCGCACTGATATGGAGTGCATCCATGTCTGGATCTGTCGCATTTGCCAATAGGTTGAAGCCAGAAGTTAGGTTTTGATTCTCTGTCAAATTATTAACCCCATATCCACCCAAGGCGCACAGTTCATTACCATCCATCGGTTTATCATTGGCTCCTGTAATTGTGACGGTAAAGCAATCGGCAAAACTATCACACACACCATCTGTCGCAACTGCGGCAAAGTTTAATGTAAGTGTTTCGCCAGCTTTGAGCTTAATCAGATCAGGATTATCCTCATTCACAAGGAAGAAGATATTGTCACCAATCTTCTGCAAGAAGCCATAGTCACCAACCGCCTGCATGTTCAGCTGATTAGCTTCCCATGTAGCAAGAGGATCGCCTGTATGATCACCCACGCCCAAGAACATAATATTCTTAAGACTGGCCACATCCCCACAGTCAATGTCTTTGACGATGATGGCAGCACTATCAGAAAGCTGTGCGTCATCATCACAATCAACACAATCACTGGCCAGCTGGATGGTCATATCGCAGATGTCGATGGTTGGCGCATCGTTACCGCCTTTGATGTGAATATCAAAGCGATCGGTATCGATACATTCACCATCAGAAGCCACAGCTACAAAGCTGAGGACCGCAGTCTGACCTTCGGCCAAGGATTTAGAGCCATCACTCATCGGATCGGCTTTAAAGACGAGCTTGCCATCGACTAGCTTCAACTCACCCAAGTCACCGAGTTTGACACCGCAGAGTAGTTCATCGACGGTGTAACAAGCAGCAGGAATCTCGATGCCACAGCACTCATCGGAGTACCCCATGAACTCGACCTTTGCCAAGGCTGCATCATCGCCGCAGTCTGGATCGGTAATGT
>JAGOMX010000033.1 GCA_017993335.1 Alphaproteobacteria bacterium
AAGCCTTTATAAAGAGCGCCCATGATGTTGTTAGAAGAACTTAGCTTCACGAAATATGTACCCAATATGGAGGCAACGATACAAACCGCACCAATCAGAAGAGGGTAGGACATCAATAAAGCAGATACAGGACCAGTCGTAAATATAGACGCCAAAACCATAGTGGCAACAATCGTTACCGCATAAGTTTCGAATAAGTCGGCGGCCATACCCGCACAGTCTCCCACGTTGTCCCCTACGTTATCTGCAATACATGCAGGGTTGCGGGGGTCATCTTCAGGAATTCCAGCTTCAATTTTTCCTACGAGGTCCGCACCGACGTCAGCACCTTTTGTAAAGATACCGCCACCAAGACGAGCAAAAATAGAAATTAAAGAAGCACCAAAGCTAAGCGCAACAAGAGCTTCAAGCAACGTGCGTGAATCTGTGTCCATATTTAACAGGACAACATAATACACGGCAACACCCAAAAGCGCCAAGCCCACAACTAAAAGACCTGTAACGGCACCGGCTTTAAAAGCAATGTCTAAAGCAGGTTGAATACCTGTGCGAGCAGCTTCTGCGGTACGTACGTTAGAACGTACGGATACGTTCATACCCACATAACCGGCTACACCGGACAGTATTGCACCAATCGCAAAACCAATTGCCACTTGTGCTTTCAACAACACAAAAAGGGCTATGGCTACAATCACACCCACAATACCAATCGTACGGTATTGACGGTTGAGGTAGGCACTGGCGCCTTCTTGAATCGCGCTAGCGATCATACGCATACGGTCATTACCGTCGCTTTTAGCTAAAATATTACGGGACGTGAAATAGCCGTATAGAATGGCTAAAACGCCGGACCCTATAATTAATCCATATAACATCTTACGATGCTCCTTTCTTTATTTTCATTTTAGATAAATGCGACAATGCCAAATTTGAATGATTTATGCAATCGTTTATTCTAACCCATCAGACATTCATCGCTTTTCAGGGAAGGGGTAATTTTTGTAAGAGGGGTATTTGGCTTTTGGGCGCATAGACTCCCCATGCCAATAACCTTACTCATCCTTGATTCCCAAATCTTTTGCCAGTTCAGCCTCAAGCTCTTCAATCGTGGGTAACGCGGTTTGAAGATTTTCTGGCAGCGCATCCTCTAACCTATATTCCGCAAGTCCTATAGGTTTTGTCATGTCCCGTAAGGCGTATTCAGCGAGGATATTATTTTTGTTTTTGCATAAAATAAGCCCTATAGAGGGCTGATCTGTCTCATGTTTTACAAGATCATCTACGCATGATAGATAAAAATTCATCTTACCAGCATATTCTGGTTTAAAATCTTTATCTTTGAGCTCAATAACGACAAAGCATCTAAGTTTTAAGTGATAGAAAAGTAGGTCGATGTAAAAATCCTGACCTCCTACTTCTAAATGGTATTGACGCCCAACAAATGCGAATCCGGCTCCAAGCTCAAGGATAAACTTTTCCATATGATGCACTAGCGCCTTTTCAATTTCACGTTCATGCGCCTCTTTGCCAACACTTAAAAAATCAAAAATATAAGGGTCTTTCAATGTATAATGTGCTAAGTCTGATTGTGGTGATGGTAATTTATCTTTAAAATTTGTGATGGCTTGCCCCTGTCGTTTATGTAACGATAGCTCTATTTGCATGACCATGATGTTGCGTGACCAACCATATTCAATCGCATGTTTTACATAAAATAAACGAATTTTCTTGTCGGATATTTTATCAAGTAAAGTCACATTATGGTACCAGGTCAATTGTGCAAGCACCTCCTGCACAAATTGACTGTCGGGATATTCCTCAGCAAATTTGCGCATGTATTTTAGATTTCGGGTAGAAAACCCCTTCATCTCCGGAAATTCAGATCGCAGGTCTTTCGAGAGTTGGTCGATGACTTTCGTTCCCCAGCCTTCCTTAGCTTGGGCTTCAAGTATTTGTGATCCAATATGGTGATAGACCAGGATTAATTCGCGGTTCACGCTTAGAGCCGCTTTGTATCGCGAGGAAGCAATGCGATCTTTTAAATCGGTGAGAAATTGGTTGTATTCTTGATCTATGATTCTTTTCGGCATAATGCTTCTCTGCTATATTTTTATTCTCACCAATTATCCTGAAACCCCAGCCGAAAGAGCGGCTTCTAGGTATTCATCGAGGTCGCCATCCAGAACACCTTGCGCGTTACCTTTTTCCACACCTGTGCGCAAATCTTTGACCATTTGATAGGGGTGCAGTACATAGGAACGAATTTGGTGGCCCCAACCGATTTCTGTTTTTGCCGCATTAAGGGCGTCTTGTTGTTCCTGGCGTTTGCGCATTTCATATTCATAAAGGCGTGCCTTTAACATATTCATGGCCGTTGCTCTATTGCGATGTTGAGAGCGATCATTCTGGCATTGCACGACGATGTTGGTTGGAATATGGGTCATGCGAACTGCACTGTCAGTCTTGTTTACGTGCTGACCGCCAGCACCTGACGCGCGGTAGGTGTCTACACGAATTTCACTGGGGTCAATGACGATATCAATATTGTCATCAATAACAGGAAACACCCCTACGGAGGCAAAGCTCGTATGTCGGCGTGATGCGGAATCAAAGGGTGATATGCGTACCAGGCGGTGAACACCACTTTCCGTTTTTAGCCAGCCATAGGCTTGATGGCCAATAACCTTAAATGTGGCAGATTTAATACCAGCTTCTTCGCCGCCACTTTCTTCGAGCCATTCGAGCTTATAATTATGTGCTTCTGCCCATCGTACGTACATCCGCATGAGGATTTCTGCCCAATCTTGAGCTTCCGTACCACCGGCTCCTGCATGGATTTCCACATAACAATCGTTGTTGTCTGCCTCACCAGACAGTAGGCTTTCCAAACGGATGCGCTCAACCTTTTTGGCGAGTTCTGCAATTTGTGACTCGGCTTCGAGGATGATGTCCTCATCATTTTCCAATTCACCCATTTCGATGAATTCCAGGTTATCCTTTAATTGATCCTCAAGCACAAAGAAACGATCAAGAGTCACTTTCAGTTGCTCTCGTTCCTTCATAAGGGCTTGTGCATTTTCAGGATTATCCCACAGATGCGGATCTTGGACGTGTTGCTCTAATTCTTCCAGACGTATATTGGATGCATCGATGTCAAAGACGCCTCCTCACAAGCGCGAGGGCTTGTCGGATTTGCTCAATAAGTGAGCTGGTTTCTGCTTTCATGGCCTATTCTCTTATTCAGTTATTAATATAATCCGCCAGTGCCATTCAAATCATCAGGATTTGAGTCATAGGGGACTTCTTCGCCAGGATTGTTATACGAATCTTTTTCCTCTGTGTAAACCTGCATCAGATCTTGAGAGGTGTCATCCTCAATTTTAAAGGCTTCTGTGATAATGCCTGGGCCGTCTCCACGTGTTTTTTCGCCAGACTCCCGATCCACTTTAACAAATTTAATGCCTGGAGGCGCACGGAATAAAACAGCCGGTTGATCTTTGAGAGCTTCTTTTAAGAAATTAGCAACGATAGGCGCGGCATTTTTAGATCCGGTTTCTTTTGGTCCTAAAGTCTTCGGTTCGTCAAAACCCACATAAGCACCGACGACTAAATCCGGCGTAAAGCCTACAAACCAGGAATCAAAAAAGTCGTTTGATGTTCCGGTTTTTCCACCTACAGGGCGATTGTCCCCCAGGATAGTCCTGACAACTTTACCCGTACCTCTATCCACAACACCTTGTAAAATAGATGTGATTTGATAAGCCGTGGCTTCGGATGTAAGTTCTTTCCTTTGATCGAGGAGCTCAGGTATATTTTGTCCTCCAACCCAGGTTTGCTGATCGCATCCCTTACACACGCGATAGTCGTTAATCTTAATACTTTTACCTTTTCTATCTTGGATACGATCAAAAAAGATAGGCGTTACTTCTTTACCGCCGTTAACTATAGCTGCATACGCCGCTGTTAAGCGCAGAAGAGTTGTCTCTCCCGCCCCCAAAACCATGGCTAACTGCATCGGCATGTCATTCATGATATTAAAGCGTTTTGCGGTCTCGACGATTTTTTTCATCCCCACACGGTCATGGACTAAACGTACGGTAACTAAGTTACGGGATTTTTCCAAGGCGACCCGTAATGTAGTGGCCCCACCGTATTCATTGTTATAGTTTTTAGGAGCCCATACCCCGAGCCCATACCCCATATTAATAGCAAATGGTGCATCCATTATCTTTGTGGAGGGCGTCATCCCCCTTTCCAGGGCAGCAAGGTAGACAAACGGCTTAAAGCAAGAACCTGGCTGACGATTCGCTTGGGTTGCCCGATTGTACTGACTCTGGCGGAAATCAAAGCCACCCTGCATGGCAAGGACACGACCCGTGTGAGGATCAATTACAACCATGCCGCCAGAAACTTTCGGAATTTGGCATAATTTGTATGTGTTTTCTTTTTCTTTACCCATAGATTCCACGAGAATAACATCGCCTTTAGATACCACCATTTTTGTCGATGTTATCGCCGGTCCCTTTTCTGAAGAGGATATCCACTTGCGGGCCCACTCCATTTCCTTTAAAGAAATCTGGCCTTTTGTCCCATCCAGCAAACCTATTTCTGCGTTTGCATTACCGGGGTTAAGTACAACGGCGAGTTTCCAATCGTTGGTGCCTGCAGGTTTAGGGATTTGAGACAAGGCTTCCTGCCAGTTTTGGCTGACATCAATGTTTTTCAGTGCGCCGCGCCAACCATGTCGACGATCATAGGAAATAAGACCCTCACGCATGGCTCGTTCGGCTATGCTTTGTAATTTAGGATCCACCGTTGTTCGAACCGTAAGTCCCCCCTGATACAGCGCTTCTTCACCATATTCTTTCAGCAAATGGCGGCGTACTTCTTCTGCAAAATAGTCGGCGCTTACAACCTCGGTAGAGTCTCGTTGGCGCAGCGTAATAGGTTCTTTAACCGCTTCATCTGCTTGTTCTTGCGTGATCACGTCCTCTTCTAGCATGCGAGAGATGACCCAATTACGACGATTAATGGCGGCTTCCATGTTGGTTCTGGGGTTATAGCGGCTAGGAGCTTTAGGAAGTCCCGCTAGATATGCAGCTTCCGCAACCGTTAACTGGTCCAGTGTCTTATTGAAGTAATTCAAGGCCGCCGCCGCTACACCATAGGAGTTGTTTCCTAAGAAAATCTCATTCATGTAGAGCTCAAGAATATGATCCTTCGTATAGGCCTGTTCAATACGGATAGATAAAATAGCTTCTTTAATTTTTCGGTTTAAGGAAACTTGGTTCGCAATGTCGGCGAGCAAAAAGTTACGGGCAACCTGCTGGGTTATGGTAGAAGCCCCTACGGGTCTTTTGTTGTCCCGAGATCTTTTAATGTTCAAAAAAACAGATCGAAAAATACTGGGAATATCGATGCCAAAGTGTTCGTAAAAGTTTTTGTCCTCGGCAGCAAGAAACGTTTTGATCAGCCGTTGTGGTATGGCTTCAATGGGCACGAAAACCCTTTTTTCATGAGCATATTCAGCAAATAAACGACCATCATTGGCATACATTCTGGTGACAACTGGCGGTTCATAGGTGGCTAAATGCTTATAATTAGGAAGTCCTTTACCAAAGTGATAAAAGATAAACACACCGGCGCACACTCCCGCGACAGAAGAGAACACCAAAAAAGAAAAGAGGTATATAAAAAAACGTTTCACGATTTCACTTGCTCAAAATAGTCGTCGATGGCCATTACAATCAATGCTGCAATTTTACGCTGATATGATCGAGATACCAAGCGTTTTTGATCATTGACATTGGATAAATATCCTAATTCAATTAACACCGAGGCCACATCCGGTGCTTTTAACACAGCAAAATCTGCTGCGCGATGCGAGTTTTTTAGCATAACTTCTTTGTTTTTCAAACGCTTGATTAAGAGGTCTGCAAAAACAAGCGCATGATTTTTAGATCGAGTTTGAGAAATATTAATCAAAATATCTTTGACCTCTTGTTCCGTGTTTTGGGTAAAGCTGAGATCTTCCAGAAAATCGGCAGAATTTTCTTTTTCAGCTAAGCGTTGAGCCTCTTTGTCGGAAGCATTTTCGGATAGGGTATAAATGGAAACACCTTTAATGTTTTTGTCCGGATGACTATCTGCATGCAAAGATATTAATAAATTAGCGCCTTTTTCCCGTGCGATAGAAAAGCGTTGGCGCAGGGGCATGTGCTTATCTTGGGTGCGAGTTAATATGGCTGTGTATTTTCCAGAGGCATCAATAATCCGCTTCATTTCCTGGGCGACAGCTAGCGTGATGTCTTTTTCTTGAATCTTGCCTTGAATTGTACCGGGGTCTTTTCCGCCATGGCCGGCATCAATAACAACAACGCGTCTTTTCGGCTTTACAAGGGGCGTGGGGACGGACGTTTTTTGCTCTTTAGGGTTGATATGAGGTTCTTTTGCTTTTATCTTTGCAGATTGAAAATCCAGAACAATACGAAATTTTTCTGTTTTGGATTGGGGAATTGTAAAGATTTTTGATATTTCACAAGAGGAATGCGTCTCCACATGAAGGGTTATATTTTGCTTCGGACCCGGCGTAAAATAAAAAGCTTTTATGTGCTTTTTACCTTTTTGTTTGCTCATATAAGCGGCAGGTATTTTACTTTTGTGGAGTAGGACGCGAAAGTGTGTCGGAGATTTTTTCTCCAGAAGCGTGTAGGCATCTTTTTCCGTCAAATCCAGAACCAGGCGTGTTTTATTTTCATGTATTCCTAAACGGACGCTGTGAATATCCACCCCATAGGCATTTTTCGCCAAAGCTGTAGACAAGCAGGCGACGAAAAAGAATATCCATCTTATCTTATGCATGTGAGGTAAAAACATTTTCACATTCTAGCATGTCTAACTTTGAAACCTATCTGGATTTTTTGCTACATTAAACCTTCCGTGCGGAAGGAGTAATGGCGATTTTTCGCAATAATAATATGATCGTGTAGCATAATTCCCAATTGAGAGGAAACATTGCGCAAATGCTTAGTCATTTCGATATCTTCCACAGATGGTTTCGGGTCGCCACTGGGGTGATTATGCACCATAATAAAAGACGAAGCTGCTAATTCCAGGGCTCTCTTCACCACTTCGCGTGGGAAGATAGGCGTATGATTCACGGTTCCGGTTTGTTGAACTTCATCACAAATAAGAGCGTTCTTACTATCCAGAAAAAGCAGCCGGAGTTGCTCTTGCTTTAAATGGCCCATGGTAAGTTTGCAATACTGTAGGACTTGAGTCCAGGAACTCAAGATTGGCTTTTGAATGATTTCTTCACGCATGACACGGATCATTACGGCTTGCACACCTTTAAGAATGGCAATGGCCGATTCGCCAACTCCGCTTACTTTAAGTAAGGCCGCGTGATCCGCATGGAGTATGTCAGAAAGGCTACCGAAAACGTTTAACAGCTCTTTTGCCACCGGTTTCATATCCGCCCGGGGATTGGCGCCAAACAAGAGAAGCTCGAGCAATTCATAGTCAGCAACAGCAGATTCGCCACATTTTAAAAAACGTTCGCGCAATCTTTGTCGGTGGCCGGACACATTGTTTGTACTCATGATGTCATCATACTTCATCATAAAAGTGGAGCGGGTGAGGGGAATCGAACCCCCGTCTTTAGCTTGGGAAGCTATTGCTCTACCATTGAGCTACACCCGCGAAGATATTCAATCTCAACATAGGCAAAAAAATCATGAGGAGCAAGTGCATATTTGTGCTTGATTCTCAGAATAAATATGGTTATGTTACGACCTACAAAGTTTGGGACGTCGCCAAGTGGTAAGGCACCGGTTTTTGGTACCGGCATCCGCAGGTTCGAATCCTGCCGTCCCAGCCACAAACTCTAATTTCCCATCTATCCCTTCATGTATGCAATCGGAAAGAAAGTCTTTTCAACAGCAGGGAATATCATTACAATGGACCAAATAAAAAAACTGGAGATTTTTTATTGTGAAGCAATTGCCGTTTAAAGATTTTGTTATTCCCATCCATCGTGAGGGGTGGTACTTTGCCCTGGTTGCAGCTGTTCTTACCTTTTTACTGACCTTGTTAAGCCCCGTTTTGGGTTTTTTTGGCGCGATTGTGACGGCTTGGGTCGTTTATTTTTTCCGCGATCCAGAAAGAGTGACGCCGCAAGGTGAGGGGCTGGTTGTCAGTCCTGCCGATGGGATTGTCTTGTATGTAAAACCGGCTACACCTCCTGCTGAATTAGAATTAGAGGGCGATGAGTGGACAAAAATCAGTATTTTCTTGAATATATTCGATGTGCACATCAACCGTATTCCTATTGATGGGCAGATCATTACGTCTCACTATCGCCCAGGTCTTTTTGTCAACGCTAGCCTAGATAAGGCGAGTGACGATAATGAGAGGCAAGCCTTATCCATAAAAACAAAATCCGGCCAAATGGTTGGGTTCGTTCAGATTGCGGGTTTGGTGGCCAGGCGCATTCGTTGCGATGTGCAAGAAGGTGATGAGGTGTTGGCTGGTCAAAGGTTTGGATTAATCCGTTTTGGCAGTCGTGCCGACATCTATTTGCCAAAGGGCGTGGCGAGTTTTGTTGTACAGGGGCAGCGTATGATTGCTGGCGAAACCATTCTGGCGGATTTAAATTCTCAAGCCCCTCATCGCGTAGGTGTGGTGAGATAAGGTATGGCGGCTAAGAAAATTCTCGTCAATAGAGTAAAACCGTTAAAGGTTTCCGGGCAGCGTATTAAAGCGCTGCCTTTTAGTCATTTGATTCCCAATATAACAACGCTTATGGCACTTTGCACAGGATTGAGTGCGATTCGTTTTGCTTTGCTGGACCGCCTGGAATATGCGGTAATAGCTATTGTGGTTGCGGCAATTTTGGATGGTATGGATGGTCGCCTTGCACGTATGTTAGGCGTGTCCTCACATTTTGGTGCGGAGTTAGATTCCTTGTCTGACTTTGTTAGTTTTGGTGTGGCCCCTGCGATGATTATTTATTTATCGACTCTTCATGTCTGGGGTGGATTTGGTTGGGCGGTGGCGCTTTTTTTCATTATCTGTTCAGCCTTACGTTTGGCAAGATTTAATACATCATTGATAGACACAGAGCCTATTCCTGATTGGATGAAGAATTATTTTATTGGTGTGCCAGCTCCTGCGGGGGCGTTTTTGGCGTTAATGCCATTTATGATTCGTTTTGCGATGGAGTCTAGTTACGAATGGATATCTTTTTTATCGGTTATCTCTCTTTTGCTGTCAGGTATGTTGATGGTATCGAAAATTCCTACCTTTTCCGCCAAGGGCATTCACGTGCCACAATCCTGGATATTACCTTTAATGTTGGGGGTAGGGGTTGTGATCACGGGATTAATTAACGCGTTTTGGTTTACATTTTTTCTTATCGGATTTGTTTATTTGTTGTCGATTTTCTTCAGTTGGCGCTTATTTAAATCAAGATTAGATAAAACTGATTCTTAAAACTTGCGAGATCCGAATGCGAAATATTTTTATACTGGTTCTATTCTTAATAGGCTCTTCTAGCGTTTTTGCGGACAACAAGCCCGTTCATTGTCGAGCGAAACGAGCGGAAACAAAAGTTGCAAATTTTGGTAAGACATATATGCCCTTTGCGACTCTTGGTGTGGCTTTATACAAGAGAGATTGGATTGGGGCTGGTTTTTCTCAAGTCCTGATACACGGAATGTATCCGTTAAACAGAAAATTAGATAAAAAATTTAATGTGACGCGTCCTTGCGGATGTAAAGGATCTTTTCCCTCGGGTCATATGATTGTGTATGCGACGAGCTCCTCGTTTTTGCATTATCGTTATGGCTGGGAGTACGGTGTTCCTGCTTATGTGGCAACGGTTATTTTTGCCGCTGATCGTGTCAACAATAAGGCTCACCGCTGGCGTGATATGATTGGGACATTTGCCGTCGTCAACTTATTTACATACCTCATTACGCCCAAGTTTGAATCCGAAGCAAAAGTCTCGGAAACCCATAAGGATTTGCCGGTTGATTTTAAATATTTGGAATATGTGGAAAATAAAAAGACAAAAATGATTCCAGAAATCCAAGCCTATGGCAAGCAGGTAACCGCCGGTTTGACTTTTAAGTTTTAAGGGAATAGAGGTTTTCAGGCTTAAAGAACTTGGAGGCCGGGACCGGAATCGAACCGACGTACAAGGATTTGCAGTCCTCTGCATAACCACTCTGCCACCCGGCCAAGTTCTTGAATGATCTTATGGATATGAATGCCTCAGGTCAATCTTTTATTTTTTCTTTTATCAAAAAAATGTATATATACGAGTGAAGAAATGACAGGATATTCATGACGATATTAGAGGCTGATATTGCTTTTGCGGCACAGCAGTTGCAATCTGGAAATTTAGTGGGGCTTCCCACAGAAACAGTTTATGGGTTGGCGGCGGATGCTCGATTAGATTTGGCGGTTGCAAAGATCTATGCCACGAAAGGGCGTCCTCAGTTTAATCCGTTGATCGTTCATGTGTCTTCGCTGGCCCAAGCTGAAGAGTATGTAGATTTCAATTCATTAGCAAAACAGCTCGCCGAGGTTTTTTGGCCAGGACCTTTAACCATGGTTCTGCCGCGAAAGAAAGGGTGTCTCATATCCCATTTGGTAAGCGCTGGTTTAGATACGCTTGCTGTCCGTGTGCCCAATCATCCAATTGCTTTACAACTTATTCGCGAGTCTGGCTGTCCGATTGCGGCGCCTAGCGCAAATCCATCCAATCAAATCAGCCCCACAACAGCGCAACATGTCAGAGATGGTTTTCGAGGTCTTGATCAACCAACAACCATTCTTGACGGAGGGCCATGCCGTGTAGGTTTAGAATCGACAGTAATCGCCGTTGCGGAGGATCACGTCATCCTTTTAAGACCAGGAGGCCTTTCCGTTGAATCGATACAGAACATTTGTCCAGTCATAATGGCCGATAAAAATGCCTCTATTCAATCCCCCGGAATGTTAGCAAAACACTATGCGCCACGTCATCCCTTGCGATTGAATGTTTCGCATGTAGAACCAGACGAAGTCCTTTTAGCGTTTGGAGAACCCTTACAGGCAAAATACACTCTAAACTTAAGCGTGACTGGCGATGTCATCGAGGCCGCCGCAAATTTATTCGCCATGCTCCATCAACTAGATGAACAGCCCTGCACATCCATTGCCATAATGCCCATCCCCTCAACAGGCCTAGGCCTCGCAATCCAAGATCGCTTGAATCGAGCTGCCGTAAGATAAAAATAAATTGATTAAAAATAAGAAAAAAGATATTTTGTGGTACGTAGATTAAAGGAAAGATAATCATGAATTCAAGTATTGCTGTAATTGGTCTGGGGTATGTGGGGCTTCCTTTGGCTGTGGCTTTAGCTCGGTCTAATGAAGTTGTTGGATTTGATATTAACTTAGCGCGAGTTAAGGAATTAAAATCTGGCGTGGATCGCACATGTGAGGTGGAAGGCGATGTTTTGCGAGATTCTAAGCTGGTGGTGACTAGCGAAGTTAACGATTTAAAAGATAAAGATATCTATATTGTGACGGTTCCTACGCCTGTGGATGATCGGAATAAACCGGATCTTACGGCTATGTTTAGGGCTTCTGAAATGGTGGCTTCGGTGATGAAGAAAGGCTCTATCGTTGTTTATGAGAGCACTGTTTTTCCAGGAGTTACAGAAGATCTTTGTGGTCCTATATTGGAAAAAACATCAGGTTTTGTTTGTGGGCAAGATTTCTTTTTAGGTTACTCTCCCGAGCGCATCAATCCGGGTGACAAGGTTCATACCGTGGATAAAATTACGAAAGTCGTGTCCGGTCAAACGCCAGAGGTTACGCAAAAGCTTGTGGATATGTATGGTGCTGTAAACAATAAAAATATTTTTGTCGCCGCCAATATCAAAACGGCGGAAGCGGCCAAGGTTATTGAAAATGCGCAGCGAGATATTAATATCGCCTTTATGAACGAGATCTCTGTAATTTTTGATCGTGTGGGCATATCTACCTATGATGTGCTGGCAGCGGCCGGCACGAAATGGAACTTTCTACCCTTTACTCCGGGTCTCGTAGGTGGGCATTGTATTGGTGTGGATCCTTATTATTTAGCGGAATGCGCTAAAGATTTGGGGCTCAATGCGGAGGTTATTCTATCCGGTCGACGTATCAATGACTCAATGGGGTCATATGTGGCGAATAAAATCAATGAAAGACTGGTAGAAAAACAGTCCTACGGTCAGCGGGCTCGCATATTGATGTTGGGGTTGACGTTTAAGGAAAACGTGCCAGACTTAAGAAACTCTAAGGTTATCGATGTTATTCGCAGGCTTGAAGATTATGGGCACGAAATTGTCGTTCATGATGTTTTAGCCAACGCGGTAGAGGCAAAACAGTATTACGGACTGGAAATACACACGGACATGTCCATGCTGGAATCTGTCCAGGCTCAAATGGCGGTCGGAGAAAACCAGAGCCGTGGCAGCGTGTTGCCATTTGATTGTATTGTGGGGGCTGTATCCCATGAGGCCTATACACAAATGGAGGCTAAACAATTCTCCCATCTTTTAAAGCCGGGTGGTTTGATTGCCGATATTAAAAACATGTGGCCTGCCTCCAGGATTCCTGAAGGTATGCAATATTGGAAGATGTAAGTTACCTTTGATTCCCAGATGGATTTCCACTAAACTCGGTGATCTGTCTGGGGGTGATTGCCTATTGCCTCACGGATGAATCACAGATGTGCGGCCTGTGCATGAATTTTCCAAATTCATGCCATAAGAAGTCTGTTGAGATCGCACATGCTCGCGCTTATGCGCTGGACTCCATGCGGCTGACCGCTACAGGTCTTGCGGCCTTCCGCACTTCATTTGCTCTGAGAGGCGGCGGGTTTAAGGGTTCTTCCATATGGTTTTCTGACTTCTGGATTTCATTTATATAATTAAGAGGTCATTTTCACAATGTATAAAAAATATAATATAAATATATACTTCATTTTTATTGACAATCTAACTATAAATGAATATATGTTCTTGTAGAATAAGTATTATTAATTATTTTTATTGAGGTTTCAATGTTGTGCATTTTTATAAGAAAACAGACTTTAGCTGCAGTGATGTTTCTGCTCTCGGCACCTATGTATGCCTCTGAACCTGATAATATTGGGACGCCTAGTGTTTTTTCTGCTGAATCGAATAATCTAGTTACGGGCATGGAGCCTGGAGTTAGGGCGTGTAATGCAGAAAACGATGATATGGATGATTATATAGATTTAATCATGAATTCTTGCTATTCAATACCAGAACATAAAGAGGAGCTGGGAATCCAACTTTGTTCTGATCCAAGGTACATCGGTAAAGAAAAAAATACAAAAGCAGGGCTTCGATTGCTTGAAAAGGCAGCGGATTCAGGTCGCTTAAACGCGCAGTATCATCTTGGGATTTTTCTTTTGTCTGGAAAGATCTGTGAAGACAATGAAGAAAATAAACAACAAGCGTATAAATGGTTAGAGCGCGCAGCAAAAAATGGCCACCTAGAATCACAACATTATTGGGGTGCCTGTTTACTCAATGCTGTAGGTTGTAAAGATTCTTTAGAAAACAAAAAACAGGGCATACAATTTCTAAACGAAGCTTCTCTTGCGGGCCATGCACCTTCTCAATCCTATCTAGGCAACTATATGTTGAAGGGGATACATTTTGAGAAAACAAAAGAAAATATCGAAAAAGGAATCGAGTTGCTTACAAAAGCTGCACATGCAGGTAGAGCAGAAGATATGCACGAGCTAGGAATATATCTTTTAAATTCTATAGAAAATGGAAATAAGGAAGAAAATGAAAAAAACGGATTTAAATGGCTTAGCAAATCATCAGGACTAGGCTACAAAGTTTCATTCACAGATTTAGGAAGATTACTTCTCGATTCTATTGGCTGCGAGGATACTCCTGAGAACAAGAAAAAAGCATTTGATTTATTTAAGAAATCAGTAGATGAAGGGTGTGTAACTGCACAACGTTACTATGGCAAATGTTTAGTAAAGTCCATCGGTTGCGATGACACACCAGAAAATCAGAAAAAAGGATTGGAAATACTAACGCAACGAGCGAATGCTGGTTGCTTACCTTCGAAGCACGTTTTAGCCGAGTGTTTAATAAAGGCAGTAGGATGTAAGGATACACCTGAAAACCAAGAAAAAGGCAGGAAGTTCATGTCTGAGCTTGCAAGAGATGGGCATCCGGCTTCACAAGTCTTTGTGGGTATTATGCTTCTCGAAGCAGATGGATTTGAGGACACCATAGAAAATAAACAAAAAGGGCTTGCATGGATAGTAAAATATGTTGAACAAGCTGATCTTCAAACACAAGTTAACTTTAGTTTAAATTATATATCAGATCCTGAGTACGACTCATTTCCGGAATTGAATGAAAGAGTAATCAGTATTCTTATTAATGCTGCAGATAAGGGAAACCATCTTGCTGCATTATATGTAGCAGCAGGATACATGAATGGAGCTTATCGTTTTAAAAAAGATATAAGTAAGTCTTTGCAATATTTTATTAAAGCAAATCATGTGTATTACCTCCAAGATCATATAGCTTTTTGTTACTTAAAATTATTGGATTACCGCAATGCTTTAAAATATTATATACTAGCGAAAGAGCAAGGCATTACAGTTTCTGATGCTACGCTTCAATACCTAGAATCGAAAGCGAACCCCCAATTACAAGATCGTAAAAAATCTAAAAATAGCAGTAAATCTCTAACGATTCAGGGTATTAAGGAAGGTCTTGATCAACAAAAATCACTATTGTTGCAGCAGTATAATGCAGTTTGCGCTAATTTGAAAAAATTGGAAGAACTCAAGGCAAAAAATAAGTATACATCGGATAGCGGCGATGAGGTTTCTGCAAATGAATTAGAGACCTATAAAAAAGATTTTTTATATAATCATAATAATCAGAAATCTAGTGCATCAGACAAGAATGCAAACATAACCCTTTTCCAAAATTACCTCATAAATATAAAAGATAGAATCTTCCGCCAAAACCAAGGAATTGAAGTAAAAATACGGATTAGTAGTCAGATAAAGAGCATCAATGAAACGAGACCTCCCTTTGATATATCTTCTATAGGTGAAGAATCTAGGAAAGCCAGGGCTGAAGTAAAGAAAAATGCAAAGCACTTGTTGGAACAAGAAAAGGAAAAGGCACATGCCAAGCATAATAAATCTAATGCGAAGAAAAAAAAGAAGCGTGCGAAAAAGCCAGTTGTAATAGAAACTAAAACAGAGATAAAAGACAATGGGCCATTTTCAGACACCCGTTTGGTCGAAAAGACAGGGGCCGTTATACCGCCAGCCGCTATGGAGAATGCCTATCTAATTCTTAATGCAGTTCGACAATCTCGAGATATAAATGATGTTCTAAAAAATTTGAAACAACTGGAAATCAAGGCAAGTCTAACAAAATTATCATCTTTAGAATACGCCGGTTGTCCGGAGGCTGATGCAGCATATGAGGTGCGAATCAATGATCAGTATCGTATTATTATACCTTTTATAAAAGTAAGAAATGAAGTTATAGCCAATGACAACAACAACCGAAATTCAGAAACCACTGACAAAGAGTTAATATATAGGAGTGAGATATATATCTGCGACCCACATGTGAAGCAATAAGTTAGGTTATTTAGGATTTTTTTTTCTATTCGACAACCACTTGATAGAACGCATGAATCTTGAGGTAATAAAAACAGAGTTGCACTAAATACCGGAGTTTCTGACATATGTGAGGAGAGGTGGCGGTTTTAACGGTTCTTCCATATGCTTTTTCATGCGTAGGCCCTGATTTTTCTCAAGCAACGCCTTGAATCGTTGGGGCTCTTATGGCATGCTGCTTTTTGATGTTTTTATAAGGTAGGAACGGTATGCGTTTAAGTTTTCCCTATTTTCGTTCAATTTCGTTGTTAGGGCTGTGCCTTTGTGGGTTGCTGGCTGGTTGTTCTTCGCAAAAAGATCAGATGGAGTTGGTGGAATCGTCTTATGCGGATTTGCCGGGATGGGACCTGGATAGTCATGGGCATGCTTTGCCGGCTCTTGTGCATACGTGTAAGGTAATTCATAAAAAAAATGGCGCAACGCCTATGGTGGCGAAGGCTGATGGTACGGGGAGTGTCCATGACTGGAAGCCTATTTGTCACAAATTAAAGGCGGCTCGATTCACGACGAATAAGGATGTAAAACAATTTATCGAAACCCATTTAAAGCCTTATCAAATTTTAAACAATGGTAAGGGGGAGGGGACCTTTACGGGCTATTACATTCCGGTATTGAAGGGATCTTATCGTCGGCATGGACCATATCAGACACCTATATATAAAAAACCACCAAAAAATGTGAATCATCGCCTCTCACGGGCACAGATTATGGCGGGGGCTTTGACGGGTAAGCGCTTGGAAATCATGTGGGTGGATGACCCTATTGATGCTTTCTTTGTGGAAATTCAAGGCACCGGTAAGGTTATCATGGATACAGGCCAGGAAATTCGTATTAATGTGGCTGGGCAAAATGGTTTTCCTTATTTTCCTATTGGTAAAGCTTTGGTGGATAAGGGGTATTTGGCTAAAGATAATGTCTCGATGCAATCGATAAAGGCCTGGTTGAAGAGTCATCCGCAACAGATGAAAGATATTTTAGCCCTGAACGAATCTTATATATATTTTGATGCCAAGCTATGGACGGGAGATGTTATCGGTAGCCATAACACGCCCTTGACAGCACAGCGCAGCCTAGCCGTGGATCGCCGTTATATTCCTTTAGGTATGCCCTTATGGATATCGGCGCAGCATCCTTACGCCCATAAAGCTCCCTTACAGCAATTGATGGTTGCGCAAGACACGGGTGGTGCCATAAAAGGACCTGTACGTGGAGATTTCTACTGGGGTATTGGTGATTATGCTGCCGATCATGCGGGGCGGATGAATTCAAAGGGGCAGCTGTTTATGTTGCTTCCCCGTTAAGTTGTAATTTTATAAGGAAAGGTTTTTTTTGTATGGGTGTTATGGCTAGAAATTTAATTCCTTTTGTCGATTTAGTCTCGCAAAAAAATCGATTAAAAGCTGGTGTGATGCAAGCGATGGAGCGTGTGCTCGATCATGGTTTGTATATTATGGGGCCTGAAATTGCGGATTTGGAGTCGATTCTGGCTCAGAGCTCCGGTGCTAAATATGCCATCAGTTGTTCCAGTGGCACAGATGCAATAATGTTGGCTTTACTGGCCAAGGATATTAAAAGAGCCGATGCGGTTTTTGTTCCAGCCTTTAGTTATTTTGCAACCGCCGAAGCTGTCGCCTTATTGGGAGCTAATCCCATATTTGTGGATGTGTGTCCGCGGACGTTTAATATGGATCCGATAAGCCTGCAAGAGGCGATCACAAAGATTAAACGAACCGATTTAAAACCGGCAGGTGTAATTGCTGTAGATTTGTTCGGTCAACCCGCAGATTATAAAGCCTTATCCCAGGTGGCGGAGGAAAATAATTTATGGTTGATTGCCGATTCATCGCAAAGCTTTGGCTCTGGGTACCAAGGAAAGTCTATCGGTCAATTTGCTGAAATTAGTTGTACCAGCTTTTCTCCGGCCAAACCTTTAGGCGGCTATGGAGAGGGCGGCGCCATTTTTTTAAATGACGATGACTTATATGCAAAAGTCATGTCTTGTCGTAACCATGGTCAAAATCAAGAGGACGGAGTGCGTTTGGGCTTTAACGGGCATATGTCTTCTATACAGGCAGCCATATTGCTGGAAAAATTAACCGTTTTTGAAGAAGAAATGCAGGCGCGTCAAGCTTGTGCGGAACGCTATCAGAAAGCCTTTGCGGGGAAACTCGAGATTCCTTTTATAGCGCAAGATTGTCAGTCTTCCTGGTCGCAATATACGCTGTTATTGGATAACCGCGATGTGGTCTCTCAGGATTTGCAAGAACAAGGCATTCCCCATCGCATATATTACCATAAACCTTTAAATGAGCAGCTGGCTTATCGCCGCTTTCCTGTGGCGCCAAATGGAACACCTGTGGCTAAAAAGATTGCGGAGCGGGTGTTGAGTTTACCTATACATGCATACCTGAAGCCAGAAACTCAAGATTGGATCGTTGCAGGTGTTCTAGAGGCCTGCGCGAGAAATAGTTGATTCATGGGGCTATCTTCATACATACTCAAATTAAATAAACAGAAGGAACAGAAAAATGCGTAAGTGGATATTCATCGTCGGTTGTTTGGGTATGGCTACATCCGGCTTGGCTGAGATTCAAGAAAAACCTATTAAGCTAGAAGAACAAAGCAGCGAGGGGTTTAGTGAAAAAGACCAAAAAGCAGATCAGATATATTTTCCGCCGGCAACGGAGCCTTATAAACCTGTTGATGTTCCAGCAAAGCAAGCCGTAAAAGAAATTCCAAAGTCTTATGTGTATGAGTCTCGACCGGTTGATCCACCTGTCCAACAGACGGTATCCAGCCCAGCGCCTTTTTCTAGCCTGCCTAATTCCAGCTTTACGCCAGGAATGCCTATCGGCAGAGATGCAATTGAGCAAGCGGCAACAACCTGTGAATCTCAACTGACACAATTATGGCAGAGAAAGTCTATCTCCGATCCAGTGCGCAGGGCCCAGTTCCAAAAAAGCATGGGAGAGGCAAAATATCGTTGCGATCAGATAAAGGAACTGGCTCTTAAGTTTAAGCAGGCCGATGCGGATTTGAATACGTTTTACTTTAATGTGCAGCAAGCCGAGGCGGCAGCCAATTAGGAATCTCTCATGTCCATATATAATGTGGGGAATGCGTTAGATCAATTCCATTAAATAACGGATAAATCTTATCTTCGTCGCCTGTCACACCTGCCTTTGCAGGTGTGGCAGGTTCTGTATATTTTTCATGCGTAAGGCCCTGAGGCAGAAATAAAGTTGTCTATTTTTGCATCATCCATTAGATTTAAATCTTAGTTCAAATTTAACGGGTGATATAATTGATGAAATATTTCATGTGGTTTTTTGTTGGAATGGTTTGGGGTGTGTTGCCTGCAAAGGCGACTTCTTGGGCGGATTTGGAGCCGGAGTGTTCCATGAGTGATTCTAGTGATGAGGTTGATGAACGGACAGTTTTAGCCATAAGTGCACCGCTCCCTTTTCGCAAAAGATCTGGTAGTCCTCTTGTCTTGGGGCCACGTGCGTTTTCTTTTTCCCCCACTAGAAATGCCCCTATCGACCCATTGCCAGGAACGGAAGTAGGTGATCGCTATCATCGGTTAGTTCAGTCTTGTAAGGCGGGTGTTGTGGATGATCAGTTCCGCGAGGATATGGGAAAATCTAGTTTTTTAATCAACTATAGCCCCTTGTCCAAAAGCATGGTGGAGACCAACAAAACGTTATTGTATTATGTGATTGCCAAAGACGACGGGAGTTTTGCTAATTAAATCCCGTTAGGGTAAACCACCACCTTTGGTGGTGGACTCTTTAAGTTTGACAATTCCTTGGAAAGACAGGAAACCCTTATTTGTGAAGCGTTCAAAATCACAAATAAGGAGAATCCAAAT
>JAGOMX010000085.1 GCA_017993335.1 Alphaproteobacteria bacterium
GGCAGCGGCCTGCGGGTGCAGCGCCAGGGCAACGGCGGCTACGTGCTGGTGCCGGCCGGTGACGGCAGCGCCGTGGAACTGGGCGCCACCAGCGTCAACGGCCAATGGCTTGGCGAAACCACCGAACACTCCGGCAGCTACACCACCGGCGTCAGCCGTACCGCGACCAAGCTGCCGCTGTCGATCCGCGAAACCCCGCAGTCGGTAACCGTCATGTGCCATGAATTTCGTAGAAAGGCTAAAATGCACTATCTACGCAGGGTTGAGAGCATCCATGACCAGCACAAACCCACTACCCAGAGCCTTTGCAGAGGTATTCCAGGGTAACGACCAAATCAACGTTTATAGCTATATCCGATTTTCTACGAAAGCACAGAAGTTAGGATTTAGTGAGAAGCGCCAATTAGACCAACTTAACCGTTTCTTTGAACAATACCCACAGGCCCGACAGGTCGAGCGATATGAGGATTTAGGCGTATCTGCATTCAAAGGCAAGAATCTTAAAACTGGTCAACTGGCCAAATTCGTAGAACGAATTAAAGCCAAAGAGATCTTGCCTAACTCCCTCTTGCTGGTTGAATCATTTGACCGTATCAGCCGAATGGGTGGATATGATGCACTTGAACTTATAATCTCCATCATTCAGGCCGATTGTGCGATTTATACCTTATTCGATAATCGCCTATATTCCCGCCGAAAGAAGGATAACGGGGTTGATATAACACTAATCCAGAACATATTAGAACGGGCGAACGATGAAAGCCGTTCCAAGTCAGACCGAGTTACAGACGCCAAAGCCCGCAACCTATTACGGGCCGAGCAAGGCGAGATTATCGCCAAGCGTGCCCCATTCTGGATTAGCTATGCAGATGGTCAGTTCGTCCTAAACGAACATGCCAAGGCCGTCAGACGGGCCACAGAGTTATGTTTTGATATGGGTTGTGCAGCCATTGCCAAGGCACTCAATGCCGAGAATCATCCCAAGACCTATTCGGTCGGAATGATCACAAAATTGCTCCGTCAAAATGCGTTATATGGATCATATATCGCCACAGACCTTGACAAGCAAGGACGGCGAACGCTGGTCAGAAAAGAGATAAAAGATTATTACCCCGCCGTTATCCGTGAGGCGGAATTTCATCGAATCGGGGCAAAACTCGAACAACGCCAAAAACCAGCCCTTGCGGGCCGTCATACAGCAGAGTTTAGAAACATCCTGCGAGGCATAGCATTTTGTGCGTGTGGGGCCACCCTGCGCACTCATTCAGCCAAAAAGAGTGAACGCCAATATCATGACCTGCTATGCACCGCATCGGAGCATGGCAAATGTTCATGCTCGCCCAACGGGAGAGGACTTAGATACAAATATGCTCGGATTGAAGAGATATTCCTTGCTTATCAAGCCCTAATTCCATTTCACAGAATAATAGCCAAGTCAAACGACATTAAAATACTTGAAAAAGAGCATGAAGAAACTACCGGATTGATACTTCAACAGGAAAAGGCATTGTCAAACAGCTTTGCCATTCTCCAAAATGCCTCAGAAACAGCCCAAAAATACGTTTTAAGCAACATTGAAGAGATTAGCCATACCTTAGACCAACTAAAAGCCCAAGAGCGTGAAATTGGCCTTAAAATCGCTTCTATGCACATCGCCAGTAAATCAACCATCAACGTGATGGAAATTTATCAACTGCTTTTGAACGAGCATGGTCGAATGCGGATCAACAATTTCCTGCATGGTCAGGGTGTAAAGCTCATAATAACGCCCATACAGCGAAAACATTACTTCATTGACATATTCCTTGTGGAAACTCATATCGACCGCATAACCGTCACGCCAGACGGTTACACAGCGCAAAACACCCCTCATCCCTGATGATTTTATCCCCCCCTTCAAGGGGGGGATAATTAAATTCTATTTTTGTAATGCCTTTCTAATTTCTTGCCGGTCTTTTTCTCTGCATTGTCAAATAACTCGTCAATTATTTCGACCTGCTCAGGTGGAATACCCAGAATCTCTGCCGATTCAAGTGTTTTGTAAATTCTAGTTACTTGCCTTTTTTCCTGCTTTTCGTCTTTATCCTGAACAGCATTGATCCATTTTAAAATTTGATTATTTAACATTCCCCAAAATTTACCAATGCTACTTGCCCTCTCTGCTGCTCTATTCGCTCTTGCAACAGCATTATTAGCATTTTCAGTTGCTTTATTGGCCATTTCTGTCGCTTCTCTCAAAGCAATAAGTTGATTATCCGCTTGCGCTTGTTGTAACTGCCATTTCTCTTGTCTTTTTCCAAGATTTGTTTGTAATGGCTCATAGTCAGAGACGCTAATACCGCAAGTATCTAGGACTGATTTGTTAAATGCATTTTTCGCAGTTGTTATTATCGCCTTTTGGTCAAGCGTTTTAAGCGCCTCACCTTTTGCCACTCGAAAAATAAGAAGATTTAAATGCGGATTTTCTTGGTCGTGAACATTTGCAAAAACTCTATTGCTCAATTCATCTGGTTTTAAGCCTAATTTCTCCCCCATCGCTGCGATCACATCGTCAAAGATATTTTTCCATTGATCATCCGTTGGTTTTTTTAACCTAGGAGGAAGCACAAAGGTGAAACTTTGCGCATAGCTCTGAACGGGTCTACCGCCCTTGTTTTTTGCGTTGGACAAGTCAAGCGCAACAGCTTCCACTGTTGCAAGCTTTACAAAATTATCAATATTTCCATGAATTGGAATTATCGCTGATGTCTTGCCCTTGTGATTTGGATGGTCATGGTCAATCAAATACCTCCCGTATTTGATTAGACCATTATGCCTATCTTTAACTCGCTGGCTTCTGACGAACCAATTTTTTATGCTCATAATTATTTCAATATATTATATACTACTTATAACATATTTATTATGAAAATTGATTCTTATGTATTGTTAATGTAACTATTCAAGATAGGACTACCCCCGTTGGGGGTAGACGCCGTGCCCTCCGGGCCGGCTTCCTCTCTTGGTCATGTCTGCGACCCGACACCCGCTAAAATCAAAAGCCCAGCCCCTCAAACCGCCTGGGCAAGCCCAGCCGTTTTGACCGGCTATGACCAGATATCCGATGTTATATCCAAGCCCCATTTTCAAATGGAGGCCCTGCCATTTTGTTCGTCCGTCGCTTGCGACTTTTTAGACGAACAATCCTGATGGCTGAACCAGTATTCAGACCCCATTGCCAAATGGGGTGGGCAGAGTCGCAGACGACATATTTCCCCCGCCGGGGGTTAGGGGGGATTACAAATAATTCAAAGTAACTTTGTCCCCCTTTGAGAAAGGGGGATACAAGGGGGTTGTTAGCGGAGTTCGCGAGCGTAGCGACGTGAATGACGCAACCATATCTGAAAACAATGATTTCTTTAAAAAGTAGACTTTTTTTGGCCTTCTCGATAGGTGCGTCTACGCCTATAAATACGAATACATAAAATAATAGAATAGTAGAGTCCACGGATTCCGTGGCCTGCATTGAAATTTCTTCACGCTGGGCGGGAAATATATTCACGCTGGGCAGGAAACTTATTCACGCTGGGCAGGAAATATATTCATCGAATTTGATGAGGATTCCAATAACAGAACCTTCATCATTTTCCATGAATAAACACATCATTATAATATTTTTACTTTTATTCATTGATTTTTATTATGGTTATGTATAATAAATATATAACACTATACATTGAATATGAATAAGAAAAAAATCCTAAAACAGTCAATCAAAGAGACATTCAATCATGAGACGGGCGAGCTAACAAAGTCAGAAGATATAACAGACTTTGTGGTGCCGTCAGAGCCAGATTTTGTCAAAATATACCTTGAAGATATTAAGAATCTACACGGCCTTAGCGCTACTGTTCATGCCGTTCTTAATGAGCTATTGAGAATAACCGATTACAATAACGAGATAATATTTAACTCTACTGTAAAAAAGCGAATTTACAGCTCGTTGGATATGCCGAGAGGAACCTTTGATAATTGTATAACAGCCTTAAAGAAATCGAATATTATTAAGTCGGTTGGCTATGCGACATATATGATTAATCCAGAATATTTTGGAAGAGGCCCTTGGAAGCAAGTATATCAAAACAGGGCGAAGTATCAGAAAATAAAGGTTACGACCGTATACACAGCCAAAGGGAAGAAAAAAGTCGAGACAGAGATTGTCGATGATACTGATGCTATGCAGGAAGCGGCAGATGCGGCAGATATGACGATGGAGGAATTTATTGACAATCTGGACGGTGATATTGATTTTGTATGATTGATTAGGGGCTTTTCAGCCCCTTTTTTCAGTCTCTCCCAATACGGTCAAATGCCATTTGATATAGCGATAGGGCATCACTCACCAGCGATGCAATACCACTTATATCAACACTTACGGAGGTCGCTCTATAATCCCCAGCCGCAAGTAACTGCAATAGCCCCAAAGCTGACATGCAACGAGACTCTGCATTGTTCACCAAATCATCCACATCCGCACTAACCCGGACGTATAAAACTTCAGTGTTACCACATTGAGAGTCAGAAAGAAGGGGGATAAACTTAGACATTGCACCAAACTCCGATTCAAAAACAGATGATTGATCGGATATAAACCACTGTTCAACTGAGGATTTGATCAGGCTGGATCAATGATCAGATAACACCCGTCATCCCATTTCTATTGCCGTTGTGGCATACTGCGTCAGATTTTCTACGAAAATCATGGGTGATAGT
>JAGOMX010000034.1 GCA_017993335.1 Alphaproteobacteria bacterium
TTCTCATCGCCGCGATTTTTATGAAGAATCAAGTCAAACCGCTGCGCAGGCTTGCACGGGCGGCGGATAAGTTTGGTAAAGGTTTATCTGTCCCTCCGATTAAACCCGAGGGCTCTACAGAGGTTCGTCAAGCCGCCATGGCTTTTAATCGAATGCAGGAACGTATTCATCGGCAAATCTCGCAACGAACAGAAATGCTGGCAGGCGTATCCCATGATTTGCGGACGCCCTTAACGCGGATGGAGTTGGAATTGGCCATGATGGAAGACATCGTCGATGTTCAGGGGCTTAAGCAAGACGTAAAAGATATGAAGCATATGATCGAATCTTATCTCGCTTTTGCTAAAGGGGATGAAGCAGAAAAAGCTGTCATGACGAATGTATCCGACTTATTAGGATCTGTCATAGACAGGTATGGAGCCAAGATTCAGTGGGTTTCAAAAAGAACTTTCCGCAGGCCCATGAAGGTCAATACGCTTAAGCGAGGCTTCCAAAACCTCATTGATAATGCGGATAAATACGCAAAGCATGTGCAAATCTCTATGGCATCGGTTCCCGATGGCATGCAAATTATTATAGAAGATGACGGCCCCGGGATCCCCGAAGCCAGCCGCCTGGACGTTTTTCGTCCTTTTTATCGAATGGATCCAGCCCGTAATTTAAATCAAGCGGGCACGGGGTTGGGTTTAAGTATCGCTCAAGATGCAATCCATCAACACGGCGGTACGATTGAGCTCGGTCAGTCATCCATGGGCGGGTTAAAGGTGGTTGTCTCTATTCCTGGTTAGTCTCTTGTTCACAATGGTTCTTCTGTATTATACCATTTCCATAAAATAACTGATAAATCTTATCTTCGCCGTCTGTCATACCTGCCTGCGCAGGTATGACAGACGATGGTTGAGGAGATTTAAGGCCGCCTATATCTGTATGCTTATCTTCTGGATTTGGTATTACTCATTGTCTCTATTTTCATCTAATGCATTCCGTAAGTGATTAGGATAACCTTGGTTGCAAACACGATTGTAGTATCTACGGGCGTTTTCACTTATGATAGCTGGATGCGGATTTTCATCCTCTGAAGGGTTATCCTCATCGGTCAAGGGTGGCGTATCGTCATAGGTACCCCCCACATCTGAACTAGCGTATGCAGCCGCGTTTAAGCACAAGACGATCAACAAATGGGCAATGAATTTAAACGTCATTTTGTATCCTTTCACAAGTTATATATGGATTAATCGGCGCCGGTGATTTTGTCAAGACAATCCTATACGAAATCCAGGGCAGGCCCTGAGTGCCATATAGTAAAATATTGACAAGTGAATGGATTGTAACTATATGGTTTATATAGAATAAACGAATCTATTTGTTAATAGTGTTTAGTTTTACATTTTGTTCTTGATAAAGAAAGATATGCATTATGAAAATTACAAAAATCCTCATCACTTGCGTGATTGCCTTAACGGCCACAACTTCGGGTTATAGCTCTAATGGAAGAGCGAAGAAGACCGAAGATTTATCTCAATTTGCGCTTGCTAAAAAAATGGTGAACAATCGAAGCCTTAGCACCGATCATAGGGCTATGGCGCAATATGAGCTTGCTGTTATTTATGAGGAAGGAAAAGAGGTAGTAAAAGATCTTTCTTTAGCGATGAAATGGTATAAGGCATCTGCTGACCTAGGTTACGCTCCAGCACAATTTAACCTGGCGCAGATGTATGAGAGAGGGGCAAATGGTAAGATAGATAAAGCTTTAGCCTTGCAATACTATGAAGAAGCAGCTGCCCCTCGCCCTGTTGGCGATAAATACGAAAAAGGTTTGGCTGAGGCTCAATTTAAGATTGGTTATTTTTATGATAATCCGGGCGGTGTGCGTTCTGATTATGCCTTGGCGATGAAATGGTATATGAGGGCTGCTGAACAAGGTCTCGTAGAGGCTTATTTAGCTGTGGGGCAGTTGTATGGTTTAGGTTGTGGTGTCGCACAGAATCCGGAAGAATCTTTCAGATGGAATCTGAGAGCGGCCGAGCGAGGGTCCCATGAAGGTATGAATTTTGTTGGTACATATTGCCACGAGAAAGGAGAGTATTCAGAAGCGCTCAAGTGGTTTGAAAAAGCGAGTCTGCTTGGAAATCAAAGCTCTCAATATTCCTTAGGCTGCATGTATTCCAGAGGTCATGGAGTGCCTCTTGACTATGTCATGGCGATAAAATGGTTCAAAATGGCGGCTGAAAATGGCCATGATATAGCCCGGTATGCTATTGCTAAGCTATATCAAGAAGATGTTATCGTAGGTGGTAAGGTCGTGATCAAAAAAAATACTTATCTTTCCCTTAAGTGGCACGTGTTAGCGGCTGAAAAATTTAATTTTAACTCTATGCAATATCTTTGTGGAATCGATACATGGACTGAGGAAAAATTATACATTTTAGGGGGTGTGTATCTGGAGCGTGAAAACTTTGAGATGTATTTTAGAGTGACTTTACTTTCGGCAGAAAAAGGAAGCGCAACGGCCATGTATAATGTGTCGACCTCTTATCGGGAGGGCAGGGGTGTAAAGTCTGACAAGAAATTGGCCTTGGAATGGCTTCAAAAAGCTGCCGATAAGAAATTTCCACAAGCGCTATATTTGCTAGCTAAGATGTACGAAAAGGGTGAAGATGTAGAAAAAGATCATGAAAAATTCATGACATACTTGCGGGCTGCTGCAGAATCTGGTGAGGTTCAGGCTCAGTATCAATTGGGATTAAAATTATACAATGACACTCGAAAAACCGCTTCTAAATTTAGTGATTTTAAGGAAGCTATAGATTGGCTTCAAAAGGCTGCAGACGCTGATCAGCATGATGCGCAATGTGTTGTCGCTAAAATTTATGAAAACAAGAATCCTCAAAAGTCTTTTGAGATGTATCTAAGGGCTGCAAAGAATGGTAACGCCGAGGCCCGCAAAGCCTTGGTTCATAGATATAAAAACGGTATCGGGACAGAAAAAAATATAAAAGAAGCGCTCAAATGGACTGTCATAAGTATGGAGGCCGAAAATAAAGGTAAATCTATTGATATTGTGAAGAAATTTAATTCTATGACTCCGGAAGAATCGTTCATCGTTGCGGAGGTATATGCCTGCGGAGATGGAACGCAACAAGACCTGGAAAAAGCTTTTAAGCTTTTTGAAAAAGCGGCGAAACAGAAACATGCTGGCGCGCAATATAGTCTGGGTATAATGTGTGAAATGGGTCATGGCGTTCAGATGAATAAGAAAAAAGCGTTTGAGTACTATACGCTCGCGGCTCAACAAGGGTACGCTAAGGCGCAAGCGTCTTTGGGTCTTTGTTATGAAATGGGCAATGGCACCAAGAGGAATTATGATCAAGCCGTGAAATGGTATCGTTTGGCTTCCAAAAAAGGATTTATGGGGGCTCAGCTCAATCTTGCAAATATGTTCAAAGAGGGCCGTGGTGTCCAACAAGACTACGCCGAAGCGGCGCAGTTGTATAAGGCTGCTGCCGAACAAGGCAATGAGGATGCGAAAGAGATGCTGGCTGGGGCTTACTTAGGCGGGTTCGGTATAGAGAAAGATATTGCTGAAGGCACAAAGTTGCTCATGGCGTTAGGAGGTGACAAAAGAAAAGAACATCTTAAAACCTTTGCAGAATGTGCTCCTCTCCTCAAGGAAGAATCTGAAAAGGGCAATCCAAAGGCGTCTCATCAACTTGGTTTAATGTATGTGAATGGGCTTGGTGTCGAAAAAGATCCCGTCATGGGGGTAAAGCTCTATTACCGGGCGTTTAAAAAAGGTCATAATGATTCATTACAGGAAATAAATAGGCTGGCCAATGAAGATCCATATGCACGATGTGTGTTGGGTAAGATGTACTTCTATGGTCGTCGCGTTAGAATAAACGCGGAAGGCATCGTTGAAAATTCCTCTGGAATAAACCTGAAAGAAGCCGCTGAAAATTTCCGTCTCGCATCAGAGGCCGGTAATGGTTTGGCGAAATACTTTTATGGATATGTTTGTTTGTTTGGTTATGGGACAGAACAGAACGAAGAAAAGGCTTTTAAGCTATTCATGGAAGCAAGCCAATCCATGAACACAAAAAGAAAGGGTATGAACCCAGATGCATTCATTGGCTGGATGTACCACCATGGTAAAGGCGTTCCCCGGGACCTAGAAAAAGCCAAAGAATTCTATACCAAGGAACTGGATAGGAGTGAAGACGATGCCATGGTGCGTCATTGGTTGAAGAAACTACAAACGCAAAAAACCCGTCAAAAAACGATACCCGATTCATTTGAATCAAATTAAAGCCTGGTATCCATAAGCCCCTCTGTGTATGAGAGGGGCGATGAATTAAGGGGCCTGTCTTATAGCTTGTGCTATTTATTTAGAAAAATGTAGATAATTTTGTCAAATTAATTGACAAATAGGAATGTCATAACTATTTAATATGTATAGAAGGACAGTCTAGTTCTATATTGTAGCGACCGTAGCGAATCGGGGGCTAGACGATCTTGTGTTCTAATTTCTCGGGCGTGGTGTTTTATGAAGAAGATATTGTGGTTATTTTTCGGCTTTGTTTTGACTATAGGACAAAATAAGGTTTTGTTGGCTTCTTCGCAAGCGGATGAGAATTCTGATTCGAATATAAGGATGTGTATGTCTCCGGTTACGCCCAGTCGTATCTATGCTTTGGAGGAGCGCCTTGTTCATGCATTTCATGATGTGCGTCAGGAAGTTTTAAAGAATAGAGGTCAGGCGCAAGAATCACGTGAGACCCTTCGCTTAAGTTTTCAGCAATTTAGACAAAATGAAGAATTTGCGGCAAACTATGAAGAAAAAACAGTTAAAGATCATACGTTCTATCTTCCCAGGGCGTTGGTAAATGCGGTTGATACGCCGCAGAAAAAAAGATTACGAGAGGGAAAGTCTTTTACCTCGCCCGTCGGTAAGACCGCCTGCCAGGGGCATCATGTGGATCAGGAAGATGCAGATGAAGAGAATCCCGCACTTATATGGGTTTTAACAAGAACAAATCATCAAGCGTTGAGTGGTGCGTTGCATTTGCCAGCGGATGTGGCCGGATCGAGTCATATTTCACGATCAAAATTTCGGACGGCGAAACAAGCCTTGTACAAAGAAGTCCATCACGACTTAACAAATCCCGCCAAAAAAAAAATGCACAAACAGTAGGGATACAAGTTACGACGAGTAATCCTCTTTGTCATGAAGTTACACCAATTCCATAAAACAACGGATAAATCTTATCTTCGCCGCCTGTCATACCTGCGCAGGCAGGTATCCAGCACAACAAAGTGCTGCGCAAGCAGCTCTCCATTTATTTCATACCACAAGAAGCAAGTAAATATTGAGCCTCTTCGAGGCGCATATTGCGCTGGATACCTGCCTGCGCAGGTATGACAGACGATGGTTGAGGAGATTTAAGACAGCCTCTATCTGTATACTTAATTATAGAATTTGGTATGACAGGTGTGGGGCTCTTCTCTTAAGTTTTGCATATGCTCTGGCCTTAACTATCCATGGACTTGACGATGTCTTCGCAGACTTTCTTCGCGTCTCCAAATAGCATGAGTGTATTGTCCTTGTAAAACAATTCGTTATCGACGCCGGCGTAACCAGAGGCTAGAGAGCGTTTGATGAATAGAACCGTTTTGGCTGCGGCTACATCTAAGATGGGCATGCCATAGATTGGACTGGCTGGATCATTTTTGGCGGCAGGATTGGTGACATCGTTGGCGCCAATGACAAAAGCCACGTCTGCTTGGGAAAACTCTCGGTTAATATCTTCCAGCTCGAACACCTCATCATACGGGACATTGGCTTCGGCTAATAGCACGTTCATATGACCTGGCATACGACCCGCAACCGGGTGAATGGCGTACTTTACTTTAACCCCAGACTTTTTTAACAAATCCGCCATTTCGCGTAAGGCATGTTGAGCATGCGCCACCGCTAAACCATAACCAGGTACGATAATAATAGACTCACAGTTTTGTAAGATAAAGGCGGCGTCCTCTCCCGATCCTTGCTTGACGGTTTTATCCGTTTGCGATGTGGCGCTGGTTTCTGCGGAGGCTTCACCGCCGAAACCGCCTAAAATCACGCTGATAAAGGAGCGGTTCATGCCTTTACACATAATATAGCTCAAGATGGCACCTGAGGAACCAACTAATGCACCTGTAATAATAAGGGCGTGGTTATTAAGGGTGAATCCAATGCCGGTGGCTGCCCATCCCGAATAGGAATTGAGCATGGATATGATGACCGGCATGTCCGCGCCACCAATAGGGAGAATCAGCAATAATCCTATGGCAAAGGAAGTTAAAACTAATAGCCAGAATAAAGTGTGAGATTCCGTTACCGTGAAGAGAAGGATCAGCACAAGTATGAATCCCCCCACAGCCGCATTGATCAAATGTTGGTACGGATAGACTAGAGGTTTTCCCGTAATAAGTCCCTGCAGCTTACCAAAGGCAACAATCGAGCCTGTAAAGGTAATCGCACCAATGGCGGTACCTAGAGCCATTTCCATAAGGCTCGAGGTGTGAATGTTTCCCTCTACACCAATACCAAATGCTTCCGGTTGCCATAGGGCTGCACCGGCGACACAGACAGCGGCAAGACCAACTAAACTATGAAAGGCCGCCACGAGTTGTGGTAGGTTTGTCATGGCAATGTTTTTGGCAATGTAGGCGCCAATAGCCCCACCAATGGCAAGTCCTATAATAATCAAACCATAGGACGCAACCGATGGCGCAAGTATGGTTGTGCCAATGGCTAACCCCATGCCCACCATGCCATAGGTATTCCCCTCACGAGATGTATCTGCAGAAGATAATCCTCGCAAAGCCATGATGAAGCAAAAGGATGAGACTAGGTATAAAAATGCTGAAATATTTATGCTTAACATGTGTATGTCCTCTATTTCGTTTTCTTTTTAAACATTTCAAGCATTCTTTTTGTGACCATGAAGCCACCAAAAATGTTGATGGATGCGAGTATAACGGCAAAAAATCCAAGGACTTTTGAGATGCCCATGAGGGGCAGGCCCGCCGCAATAATTGCACCGACGATAATGACACTGGAAATCGCATTTGTTACGGCCATTAACGGTGAGTGGAGGGCCGGTGTGACTCGCCAAACCACGTAGTACCCAACAAAGCAAGCGAGCACAAACACAATAAGCCCCATCATAAAGGGCGACATCGTCAACGTATCCGAATGGCTGGCCGCCATTTGTTCGACTAAACTTTGTGCTTCTTGTATATCGCTGGCCAGCTGCTCATTTTGCTGGAGCAAGCCTTTTAAGGCTTTTTTGATTGATTCATAGTCCATCGTTCATATTCCTTTAGGTTTAGCTTATCAGAGCGGCTTTCACAATTTCATCTTCTGTGTTGATGTTTAACTGGCTTTTTTCATCGGTGATCAGTTCGAGAAATTTCAGAATGTTGCGAGCATATAAAGCGCTGGCATCGGAACCAATCCGGCTCGCCAGGTTGGAGTGACCAATAATTTTGACATCATGGACTGTAACGGTTTTATCTGCTTTGCTTGCGCTGACATTTCCCCCAGATGCCGTTGCCATATCGACAATGACGGATCCGGCTTTCATATCCTTAATCATCGCATCCGTGATTAAAAGAGGCGCCGGCTTGCCAGGAATCAGCGCAGTTGTGATGGCGATATCGGTTTTTTTCAGCGTTTCATGAATTTTATCAGCCTGCAGCTTTTGATATTCCTTGGAGGTCTCTTTTGCATATCCACCTTGAGTCTCCGCATCCTCATCATTTTCAACTTCAATGAAAGTTGCGCCTAAAGATTCCACTTGTTCTTTTGCAGCTTTACGCACATCAAAGGCCGAAACCACGGCACCGAGGCGGCGAGCGGTGGCGATCGCTTGTAAGCCGGCCACACCCGCACCCAGGATCATAACGCGAATAGGGGCAATCGTGCCGGCAGCGGTCATCATCATTGGAAAGGCTCGTGGTATTTCTGCCGCAGCCTCTATGACCGCGCGATACCCAGCCAGGTTACTTTGTGAGGACAAAACATCCATGCTTTGCGCCCTGGTAATACGGGGGACCCGTTCCATAGCGAAAGCTTTAATTTTTTTCTTTTTGTAAAAGTCAATTTGAGCAGTTTCTGTTAAAGAATCTAAGATGCCAATTAAACAGCATCCCTGAGGCAGGTTGGCTATCTCATCATTATCGCTGCCATCGCCTATGGGGCGTTGAACCTTTAAAACGATATCCGCTTTGTTCAGGGCACTCACGCTATCTTTAGCAATGGTCGCACCGGCATCCGCATAGGCTTGATCCATAAAAGAAGACTCACTGCCAGCCATCGTCTCAACGCTTACCGTATGGCCCATTGCAATCATTTTTTTTACAGTTTCCGGGCTAGCCGCTACACGAGTTTCTTGGCTGCGTCGTTCTTTTAATACACAAATATGCATGTTTAGATCCTTCTTTTCGCTTCCTACATTTATAAAGCTTTTGTTCACCGAACTCAACCGTGTCCATAACTAAAATAGGCCATCCTGGGTTAGAGGATGGCCTAAGGCATTCAAAGAGAAACAATATTTATTTATACCAATCCTATAAACTAACGGATAAATCTTATCCTCGCCGTTTGTCATTCCCGCGAAGGCGGGAATCCAGCGCAACAAAGTGCTGCGGAGCAGCTCCCCATTTATTTCAATGCCACAGAAGCAAGGAAATATTGAGCCTCTTCAAGGCACATCTTGCGCTGGATACCTGCCTTCGCAGGTATGACAGACGATGGTTGAGGAAATTTAATACGGCCTCTATTTGTATGTTTAACTATAGAATTTGGTATTATTTCTTGTCCTTGTCATTTAACAGCGTATGCGTACGAATGCGTCCGGTGCGTTCAACTTCTTTACCGCCGTCTTCTTTTTTCTTGGAGGCGCATTTGAATTTATACGTATAAAGGCAGATGGCTTTATTATCCTTGATTTTTTCTTTCTTTAAAGAAATGGTTGCGGGCGCTTTTCCATCCTTATGCAAAGTCAAATAGCGGCTGCCGGCCTGTTGGTCGAATTTTTTGCCAACTAAAAACTCTCTGCCGTTTAAGGCTAATTTTTTGTCTGCGGCAAAGGTTTCTATTTGTTTGACCGATAGTTCCTGAGGGCAATATGTTGGCGTTGCTGGGTTTTCGTCTTTACCTTTTTTATCCGCAAGAGAGGAAGAGGTTAAAGCAAATATCCCAGACAGTGCAAAAAGTGAAATTTGGATAATTTTACGCATAAGAGTTGGCTCCTTATAGTTTGATTTTATGTGCAACTATATACATATGCTTAACCCCTTGTAAACGGGGAAAATGCTTATTCCAGCATGAGCATAATAATATCGCCATATAAAAATACGTCGCTGGATTGCTGAACCTGTTCCCAAAAGGGTTTTACGTATTCGATAGCTTTATCTACCCAGCTTAAGGCGGCAGGGGATTCATAGTTGGGAGTCATTTGACTTAAAGTTGAGGGTCTGTCGTCTTCATCCACAGGAAAGCTAGCCCAGCAGGGCATCGAAAATAGCATGAGGGCAATCAGAATGTATTTCATGAAAAAACTCCTTGTTTATATGGGTAGATCTTCTTTTGTTTGGCCTGCATCCACAAAGGACACTTGTCCACCAAAGGTCGTGCAGCACATTTTAGCGTTTTGTCCTAAGGCGGGGATGTCGGCGACTAAAACAGAAACACAACCCGGCATCCATGGCACCAAAAATATAGGCAGACATGGACCCGGAATCCCTTTTTTCATGGTCGGTTGTTTGGGGCTTTTGCAGGAAATAAAATGTACGATTGTTGGAAAGAGGTCTACGGGCGTATTGTTCATGATCGTTCCAACCAATTTATCTTCCACAATCATATGCGAGGAAACAGGCGTGAGATAGGCTGTCGCATTGCCATATGTGCACTTAATTTTAGCCCCTAAAACGCTGTGTAGAGTCATAATATTTTGCCTTCTTTTAACTGTTTGTTAAATGCATCAATATATACTATAACCATACCCTTACAGGTTCAAACGATTTATGGTGTATATTTATGTCTACGGCAAGTGAGAGATCTCAAAAACATAGAAAAGCAAATCGGGCCGCAAGGCTTGCTGCGGTGCAGGCTTTATATCAAATGGAGCTTGCCGATAAGGGTGCTGACGAAGTTATTAAAGAATTTGTCGATCATCGCTTTCAGATAAAATCTACCGATCAGGTTGAGTTTGTTGTGAATAAAAAATTGTTCGCGGAGGTTGTGCGCGTAACTTATGAAAAACACATGCAAATTGATGATATGATTATAGAAAGCCTGCCACCCACATGGGCTATCGATCGTCTGGATGCGGTTTTAAGGGCTATATTAAGAGCGGGCTGCGGAGAATTTTTGATGGATAAAAATCTTGCGGCGGCGATCATTATCGATGAATATATAAATGTGGCTCGTGAGTTCTATGTGGCGAAAGAGCCTGGATTTGTAAATGGGATTTTAAATCATGTCGCCTTGACCTTGGGTCTGAAAATGCGTGATGATGTTAAGGTCGATATAAAAGAACTGACAAAAGATGATGCGACCGATGGACTGTCCAACTGGGAAGATGAAGGCGGAGTCAATTTTTAAGGAATCATCATGTCCAGAATTTTCCTTTCATGAAAAAGAAATTTTAGAAACAGTTATCGACCCTTTATTCTTTGTGCACGATGCGGTGTTTGTTCCTCATGAAGACGCCTCCGTTTTTGATTTTCCCGTTAGCAAACAAGTCGTTATGGCCACCAATGTGGTTGTGGAAGGGGTTCATTTTTTGTCAAATGATCCCCCTGAAACCATTGCAAAGAAATCCTTGCGGGTCTGTGTGGCTGATTTGGCCGCGATGGGGGCAAAGCCTTTAGGGTATAATATGGTTTTGAGTTTTCCTCAAGGCACTTCGCGTATATGGCTGACTCGTTTTTTTGAAACTTTGCGTGAAGAAAATATCCTTTTTGGTATGAAGCTTTTTGATGTCAGCATTCAGCGTGTATCAAGCCCGATTCAGGTTAGTTTGACGGCTGTTGGGCATGTATCTGAAGGTATGGTTCTGAATCAAAACGCGGCACAGTCAGGGGATAGGCTTTATGTGACGGGTACCATCGGTGATGCGGCCTACGGTTTGCAAATTTTACAAGGCGCTCACGAAAAATTGTCGGAAGCAGATAAATCCTATTTAGTCTCTAGGTATCAAATTCCCGTTCCACGCATATTTCTTGCACAAAATTTAGGTGACACTATCCATGTGGCAACGGGTATTTCTAATGGTTTGTTGATGGATTTGAATAAAATCTGCCAGGCTTCATCTTTGCAAGGGTTTATTCGAAAAGATAAGATCCCTTTATCCTCTTCTCTTTTGAATTTGTTCAAAATGTATGATGAGGATGATCATCTGATGCAGCAGGTGTTGTCTGGCGGAAATGACTACGAGCTAATTTTCTCTGCCTCGCCAGGTGAGGGGGATCATATTGATTATTTATCTAAACGTTACAAGGTGCCTATAACGTGTATCGGACATTTGGGAATGAGAACCGAAACGGTAGGCTCTCAAGATAATCATGTTTCCCTAATGGACGAAAACGGAAAAATTATGGAAGTTCAAAATTTAGGATATACACATCAATGGTAAAAATTTATACAGCTATAATCCTTTGTTTCCTTGGAATTTCTCCAGTTAAGGCAGGAGGAGGAGGTGGGGAGGCTAAGGCAGCTGAATCGACTTTGGCTATCAATGATTTAATCATACCGGTGATTATCAGGGCTGAGGTTGCTGGATTTTATTCTTTAGGGCTGACCATTGAAGCAAAAGAAGAATCCACCCGAGAGACGTTAGCTCATTTTGGTCCACGAATACGGGATGCTATAATTTGTGATCTCTACGTTATATTGCCGTTAATGTGGAGCAAGGATTCCAATCCAGACATTAATATAGTTAAAAAAAGACTGGAAAAGACCATAAAAAAAACAGTTCCGGAAGATACAATCGGTTTGGTCTCTATAAATACCTTTCAGATGAGCGCTAGGTGAGATAGGCTCTGATTTATACATTTTAACCTCTTCACTTATTTTCCAGTCTGATACATAATGCGCCCAAAGATTTTATGACAAGGATATGAAATGCATCGTTTTTTCTGGAATATTTTTTTAACGGTATCTTTTTATTGTTCCACTTGTACCGTTAGTCAGGCGAGTGGTGATCTTTGGTCCTTGACGGATGAAGAGGCTTATGGGGCATACGTTAAGTTCGTAGCGGAAGCCGCGGGTGAAAAGGAAAAAGCTGTTAACTTAATTTTACAGAGGATGGAGGCGCCGGTCGACCCGGATATAAATCCACGACAGATTCTGTATTCTCACCAAATTCACTGTAATGGTTCTGGGGTTATGGATATCGTTTGTGATCCTCGAACGCCATCAGGACAAAATCTTCTTCTTGATGCGCTGAAAACTCTAAATGTGGGGCGTTCTGACTTATATGCAATGATGTGTCAAATAAAAGAGGTTGCTGCTTTTGAGCGTTATTACTCGGATAGAGTCAGCACATATTTATTGAAGTCAGAACTTATTAATCCGTTCCCCGTGTTGATTAATGACATGGATTTGGTCTCTGAAATGGGGTTGGCGGCAGAAAAAATTATATACGATGAAATCGAATCATTAGACCGAAAAAATAACAAGGATTATCCTGCATGGAGAAAAAAGAATGATCCAAGCGTGGAATATCCGCTTCTTCTCAGTATGGGGCGTGCTTATCTGCGTGCACCGATGGATGGATTTAGTTTATTAGACGCATCCGGACAAGATCAAGGCGCAAAGTGGTCGGCGGTTTATTACTATTTGCGGCATAAGGCCATGATAAAGATGGCTATGGAAGTGAGCCCTGCATTTAAAGAAGTGGGTGAAAAATACCTGGAAACGTTTAATAAATATGGATTGCCTTTATCAAGTGGTGCCTACTCTCAAATGCCTCTGGTTTTCGGATGGTTTTTGGAAACAAAGATGATGACGGATATGTATTCTGTCACGCCGGAAGAAGTTTTGTATGAGTATTTATGGAATTTTCATCGATTAAAATTACAAAGAGAACAAGACTATTTTGAGGCTCTTATGCTGGAGAGGGGGGTCAAGGCTTTGCCTGCAAGCTTAGTGCAAACAAAAATAGTTATGATATGTAACGATGGTCATGGCGAGCGGCTGAATCATGGCGTAAAGCCTGACTCCTCCGCTTATGGTACATTTGTTGAATTTGTCAAAAGCAATAAACTTACAAGAGATGAAATGGCACCGTTGTTTGTGAGGTCAATTGTTGAAATCTTTATGGTGCAGATGCTGAATGCGGTCAGACCCGATATGAAGAATCGTGATTTGATCCCGATCGTTGATAAGAACCTAATTAAAATCGACGAAATTCTGGCCTTAACGGATGATCTTTCAAAAGATATTTATAACGTCTTTCGTGATGTCCGACTTAAGTTTTGGAAAGAGGTAGGAAATCCTTTTGCTGATGTTTCTGATGTGCAGGAGGAGGCTCGTGTAAAATTAAGCTATGGTTCTGCCTTCAATGGCCCATTGAGCGATTTACCGTCAGAAGATTTGTTAAGCCCTCGGTTATGGCGTGCGTATCAATTAGAGGATCGCTTCTTTAAGATGCACGTTATGATCAATTTAAAGAAACTTTTAGCAGAATTTGATAACACAATGGTGGATAGCTATTCTGAAAAATGGAGCAAGAAATTTAAAACTTTTTGTTTGCTGGTGACGGAAGCTGTAGATATGGCGAGAAAACCTACTGTCGTTGTCCTTAAAAAGCCTGCGGCTGGTGTCTTATCTGCGCGTCAAGATCGTATGCGTAAAAAATTGGACGGGCGGAAGCCTAAAATCGAAGAGGCGGTAGCTGTGGTTCAACCTGTGGCGGCTGTGCCCGCTGCAACGGTAAAAACAAATACGATTCCGCAAACGGAATTAGTTAAAAAAGTCTATGAGTGGGCTCTTCTTCCGTCGCAAACGGAAAAGCTGATGGATTGGGCTGTCACGGATGCGATCGATACGCAAGTTTTAGCTCGTAACAATGCACAATTGATGACACAGGTTAAAACATCCCTGCAGGCTTTAGTAAATGTCCTGTTGTTGCAACAAAAACAGGCTTATGAATTTGAGGTGGACTCTAAAGCTTCTCTGCATATGCAGACTAGGGATCAAGGAGGAAATAGCTATTCCATGGAATGGAGTGGTGACGATAGCCAACTGGAAAATCAGTTTAGATCCCAAATGGCCGGTAGCCCTTTAGAGGCCGTAAAGGCATTGATATTAAGAGATCGTTTGCTGTCGCTTTTGTTTATACAAAGGCTATTAACCTATGCCGCAACGATGGAGTCTTATGAATCTGAATCGTTAACAGAATCGGAGCTATTAACAGCAGTAGAGGATTACCCAAAGGCGATGGAAGTTATGGAAAATGCCTATGCGGGCGTCTTTGTGCAGTTTTTAAAAGATCAACAAAAACTGCATATGGCCAGGCGTCTATCCGATTGTTTGGGGCAAAGAGGTCATCTGAAAATCAGTGTGTTTGATAGTAACGCCGCTGGGGCTTCTGTTTCTGGTGATGCGGACAATCGTCCAAAAACCTTTCATGCCTTGATCGTGCGCCTTATTAAAAAAATGACCTCGTTAGATTACCCTGTATTATTTGACGGGGCTCATGAAATTCGTTGTTTGCAAAAATCAGGTGAAGGTGCAGAAGGGTTGATATTGCCAATCTATGACGATTGGCAAAAAATGGTGAAAATCATAAGCGAACCAAAAGAAAAAGAGATTGCCGATTTAAAGCAACGCCTCGCTAGCACGCAAGAAATTGTTAAGAATGCTCTTGAAAAACTGAGGCAGGCAAAGCAAGAATCTACGGAGCTTCGCCAGGAGCTTGAGTCGACGAAAGAAAAGCTTGCGGTTTCTCAATCACAGTATGAAATATCTTCAAAGGCACTCGCTGCGCAAGCGGCTGAGGTTGAAAAACAAAGATTGGCCATAGAAAGCTATAGGCAAACAGTTGATAAAACCAGCAAAGAAATAAAAGAGGATCGTTCCATAAGAAAAGCGAATTCTGCGCTTAAAGAGCATTTGCAAACATTAGAGGGAGAGCACCAAAAGCAAAAAGAATTGTTTAGCACTGTAAGTAAGGAATTTCTTCAAGAAAAACGTCGGAATGAAAAGCTTGCCGAGTCTATTGTTACAATTCAACAGCAACTAACAGATATGCAAAACGACCAAAAAGCGGCCAATGCAGACGTTCTCGCCAATGAAAAAAAATTACAAGAGGCTTTAGAGGCAGCAAAACAGGAGTTACAAGGACTGGAAAAAAACTTGGAGGATACTCGTTGTTTGTATCTAACCCAAAAATGTATTTTAGAAACAGAAAGAGAATTCCAAGAGGAGTGTCAGTCCGAATCTGAGAAGCGAGAAAAGGCTCTTGTAGACGAAAATCAACAGTTGCGAGCAGATATCGAATCCTTAAAGGCTACTTTTCGTACTGGTGCTATGTATGCTATGCCAGAGGAGTTGGCTATGCAGCTCATGACTGCCAATAAAACGATTCAAGTGATGCATGAATCTAATCTGTTATGGCGGAATTGGGTTGAGTTTTACAAGGGCCAATTGCGTATGGTTTATGAAAACCCTCTATGTGTACCGGGGACGAGCTCGATGAAAGATGCAGACGGTCGGGTTCATCACCTCACGCTAGAGCAACAGTTTAAATTAGCCAGTCTGGCAGTTTATAATGGATTTCTGCAAGATCCTGAGGTTTTGGAGATGCTGTCCTTAACAAGAATTGAAACACCACAAGAGAACGCGGAATAATTTTTTATGTCTAAAATGGCTGTCTTGCAAAGGCGTTGGATGTTTTTAATAAAAAAAAATGAAATGAAAACTTGCATTTTTTGAGTTTAGACATTAGATAAGAAGTAGCTGAAATACTTGCATAGGAAAATCAAGTATGTAATGGACCTCAAGAATAAGTGATTGATTGTGAATGCCTCTTTTTAGTTAACGGGGGGTGTTGGGTGAGTAAATTTTGTGTCAGACTCTAGTTATGAGTCGGGGATGTACAGCTGAAATGAATAACTTTTCCAAAGTTCGAGCCTTTCTATGGCCTATCCATGGTTTTGAGATGGCTAAGTTTATGCCTATGGGATTAATGATGTTCTGTGTGTTGTTTAATTATACAGCACTTCGAACGGCCAAAGATTCTTTGATGATTACCGGTTGCGGGGCGGAGGTTATCCCCTTTTTAAAGGGATGGATTATTCTACCTTTATCCGCATTGTTTGTGGCGGGTTATTCTAAACTCTTGAATCGATATTCTCAACAGTCCTTGTTTTATGGGATTATCTCCACATTTCTCATATTTTTTACGATTTTTACCTTCTATATTCATCCAAATCGTGAGTTGCTTCATCCGGATCCTGCCTATATTGAGGCGATGAAGCTAGAGCACCCACACTTTCAACATTTGATTGCTTTATATGGATCATGGTCTTATGCCACATTCTATTTATTTGCTGAATCCTGGAGTGCGATTGCATTAGGGTTGCTATTTTGGCAGTTTGCCAACGAGATAACGAGCACAAAAGAAGCGAAGCGTTTTTATGGGATGCTCGCTTTTCTGGGACATTTTGCGTTAATTGCTGCGGGTTATATGGCGATGTACTTTTGTGACATAAGCGCTTCAACGGATGGGGATTTAAATATCAACAGTTTGGATGCCTGGTCTGAATATCTGAAGTTGACAGTTGTTGTGGTTAACTTGTGTGGTTTCACGATCATGGGATTGTATTGGTGGATGCAAAATCATGTCTTGATTAAGCCGCAATATATGCCAGCCAAGCACGAATCTAAGGCAGCCAAGCCTAAGGTCAAGATGACGGTTATGGAAGGTTTTGCTCACGTATTTCGTTCCAAGTATATCGGTTTGATCTCCTTGCTCGTGTTTGGATATGCTTTCACGATGAATTTACTCGGGCTAATGTGGAAAAATCAGGTGAAGTTACAGTATCCAGAAGCCTTAGATTACGCGCACTTCATGGGTAGTTTCTATATGGCGACCGGTTTTATCACGGTAACGATTCTCTTCTTCTTTAAGGGGGTGGTCTCTAATTTTGGATGGTTACGCGGAGCGATTATCACGCCGATGGCGATTCTGATTACATCTGTACTCTTTTTTGCGTTTATCTTTTATCAGGACTCTCTGTCTCCTTTGATGGCATTGTATGGGGTTACCCCGCTCTTAATGGCCGTATGGATTAGTACCTTTCAGCAATTCATGAGTAAAAGTTGTAAGTATTCGCTGTTTGATCCGACGAAAGAAATGGCATATATCCCTCTAGATCCGGTTTTGCGTAGTAAGGGCAAGGCGGCGGTCGATGTCACGGGCCACTTGTTTAGCAAGGCTAGCGGTGGTTATTTCACAGGGATCATTCTGATGGTGACGGCGGCGGGTGATCTTATGTCGGTTGCTCCTTTATTTGCTTGCGCGGTGATGATTGTCCTAGCGGTTTGGGTGTGGGCTGTTTTGGCTTTGAATAAAGAATATACAACCTTGACTCATGCGGCAGATATGGAAGAAGCCTCTCGCATGATTGAGGATCCATCTAATAGCGATGATCCTATGGATGCCGGTAAAAACATACCGATTTCTGCGGTCTCTTAAACTTGAGAATGAAAGCGCCTCTAACGGGGCGCTTTTTTTATAATAATAAAAAAATAGGGGTAAAATGAAGCCGTTAATCGCCGGTAATTGGAAGATGAATTTAACAGCACAAGAGGCTGTTCATTTAATCGAAAATCTTGTTGTTCCTGAAGACGTGGATGTAGTTGTTTGTCCTTCTTATCCATATTTAGCCTTAACGGTAGCGGCTGTATTGAAAAAGTCTATCCAGGTCGGGGGGCAGGATTGTCATCCGGCAGATGAAGGTGCGTATACTGGTGATGTGAGTGCAAAAATGTTGCAAGACGTTGGGTGCACATGCGTCATCCTGGGGCATTCGGAGAGGCGATTACATCACGGCGAAAGCAATTCCATGATTCAGTCAAAAGTTATGGCCGCAATGGCGAAGGATTTAAGAGTCATCTTGTGTATAGGCGAAACCGATGCGCAGAACCAAGCCAACCAAACCCTAGCCGTTTTGGCGGAACAGTTGACCCAGTCTTTGCCTGCGAATGTTATGGCTGATAGGCTTGTGATTGCCTACGAGCCGGTTTGGGCTATAGGGACGGGGCGATCGGCCACAGATGAGGATATCTCCCGGGCTCATGGCTTCATTCGAAAGCACTTGTCTTCACGAGTTCCCGCATCCGAAAAGATTCCTTTGCTTTATGGAGGGTCTGTAAACGCGAAGAATGCCATGAGCATTTTATCCCTTGCCGAAGTCAACGGTGTCCTGGTGGGTGGGGCTAGTTTGAAAATAGATGATTTTAATCAGATTATTCATGTGGCAAGCTCACCAGCAATTCCCGTTAGTCTCTGAAAAGGTATTAAACCATGGATATTTAGATAAATTTTTCGCAAAGTTTTGATAAATATGATAAACAGCATGGGTAAGGAGATACCCCATGCACCAGACTCGCCCAC
>JAGOMX010000086.1 GCA_017993335.1 Alphaproteobacteria bacterium
TGTTTCCGTGCTCTAATTAAATGTCCATACCTTGATAATTTACCAAAAAAAAGCCTTAATTTAGGGCCAAAGGATTTATTGCCTCTAATTTTGTTCATTTGTTGAAAAAAACTAGCGGGAATAGCTGTAACCTTTGGAAAAAAGTTGCTTGGCATGCGTGAAGCTGCTATAAACTCAAGATCTGCTTTCGAGTGGATATGGATGTGTCGTGGCTAGGGATCTTCCCGGGCATGCCTTGCACACTTAATTTACAACCTCTGAGGAGTATAAAAATGCCCAAAATGAAAACCAATAAAGGAGCTAAAAAGCGCTTTCGCTTGACAGCTACCGGAAAAGTCGTTCGTTCCTTTGCGAATAAGCAACACAACATGCGCAAACGTAGCAACCGTATGCTACGCCAAGCCCGTGGAACAACCGTAATGGCTGAATGCGATGCTCGCATCGTTCGCCACCACCTACCTTACGCTTAAAGGAGTATAGAATGGCTCGAGTTAAACGCGGCGTTACGAATCATGCACGCCACAAAAAAATTATCAAGATGGCCAAGGGCTATCGCGGTCGCTCAAAGAATTGTTATCATATAGCGGTCCGTCGTGTAGAAAAAGCTCTACAGTACGCGTATAGAGACAGACGCACACGTAAACGTGACTTTAGACGTCTATGGATACAACGTATTAATGCGGGTGCACGCTTAAGTGGTTTAACCTATTCAAAATTCATGAATGGTCTACTGAAAGCCGGTATCAATATCAACCGTAAAGTTTTAAGCGATATGGCCGTTAAAGAGCCAGCAGCGTTTAAAGCTCTGGTTACGGCAGCAGAAAAAGCTTTATCAAAAGCGGCTTAATACAAGCCTCTTCTCTACCCCGCTGAATAAGCGGGGTTTTTTTTATGCATACACCCCTTTTTATTTGAATCCATTATGGTAATCTTAACAATCTGCGATAGAAATCAGCAGTTGTTGTTTATGGAGATCCGCATATGAAATTCTTCGCTAGCTGTCTTATCTTCCTCTATTCTTTTCTAAGCATACCTTACGGTCATGCGGCTGAAAAAATGCTCACGGGCCCGCAAATTTGGGAGAAAATTTTTGTGCCGACCTTGCATGAAAAATTTCGAAAAGACAACCACAGCATGAGCAAAGTCGAGGCCCTTATTGAAAAACTAGGCGGCAAAATCGTACTGGACCACGGTGGCACGCGTACAGCAGATCCCCAAGTGTACGCCTTTATCACTCGTATTGGCAACGCCCTAGGTTTAGTCATTCATGACCATTATGTTTTTGAATCGAAGCACCTAGAAGCTATCGATATGCAGCTCCCTAAATCGAATGGATTCAAGTGGTTCTCGACATTAATTCGTTATGATGAACTCTCCCCAGAAGTCGCTAAAATCGTACAAGAAGATAACCTCAACACAAAACCTCGTCTTTCCGAAAAGGGCCTGCAACTCTTAGAGAAACTGGAGGAAAGAAAAGTTTTATCCGAATCAGAAGCCAAAGAATTTACACACCATATTATCCATGATTATTTTAAACGCAATGGCAGACCTATCTATAAAAACAAACTCCTCAAGGTATCAAAAGAATCTGCAGAAACAGCCAACGCCCTCCTTTTAGGTCCGGACTTTAATCATTTGGCTATCTCTATAAATCATTTAGGTATTTCACACTGGTATGGGCTGGAAGTGATAGAAATTTTAGAAAGAAAATTAAAGGATACGGGATTTAATATTTTGCCCCATATCCTGGGTGAAAAATCAGGGTTGCTCCGACAAACCTCTATTTTAGCTGACAACACAAACTTCCCTATTCTTCTGGATGGAGGAATTGTTTCTTCGATGGCCTATCCATCTAAATATGTAGAATTCATACAAAGATCGCCCTCCCTAGATGCACAAGGCAACATAAAATTTAGTGGGGACAAGGTTGAGCTCTATAATGGCTTTTTAAGAGAACACACAGAAATCATATACAGCTCCACAGACCCGACGTCTTAAATCTTTCCTGACGTCTGCCATTTCATGTGACAAATAATTGAGCCACAAAAACCAAAGAAGAAGTTCAGAATGTAAGGAATATTTTGTTCTTTCTCTTGTATTAGGGGGTCTGCACCATAAACCCTAATCCAAGCCCATTTAGGGACAAAAGCTATTGAAACAGGTTTTGGAACGTTACCTTGCCGCTGGCTTCTGTAGCATAATGGGAGCTTACGTTTCCGCTGTCCGGGTGTGCCAGAAACCCCTGAATTTGGAATTCGGTAAATAGCCCCTGATTAATACTCAAACTAATCAGAAGCGGAAAACAGCTGGCCAGCGTTCCAAATATGGACCGCTGGCCTTAAGGTATTATTTACCTGCTTTAATTTTGTCCGCAAGCACTTCACCTACCATGTAGGTTGGACGAGACGTGTTATATCCTGGTACCGATGGGAATATGGACGCATCGCATATACGCAAACCTTCCACACCTATAACCTTAAGGTTTGAATCCACTACAGCCATAGGATCATCCACACGGCCCATCTTACAGGTACTGGTGCAGTGGTGGCCAAAGGCAGAATAACGACGGATATAGTCCTTTGCCCCTTTCAGACCAGAGAAATCTCCGCCTGGTGTATGTTCCACAGGGCCATAGGCCTGAAGCTTAGGATCGCTCATCAAGTCCCTGATCAGCTCTATTCCCTTTGCCAATCTTGTGACGTCCTCATCAGAAGCAAATAGTTGAGGGTCTATTATTGGTGGTGATGTTGGGTCTATATTGGCAAGTTTTACAGACCCGGTATTAGCTTGAACCTTGGTTATCTCAAGTAAGAAACCTATTGTAGGCTTGGGATTCTTGGGATCCAGTGCTTGGAGAATGGTATAAATGTAACCGGCTTTCAGTGGGTCAGGATCATCAAAAACTTCTGGATTGAAGTTGAAATCTCGGAAGTAGAGATGGAAAGTGTGAATATGCAAGTCTGGATATCGGGGGTCGCGTTTATCCAAATCACTGAACCATTCCCACACGATGGGTGTACCGTTTTCTGTAAGGGATTCCATGTCCGCTTTGTCAGCCCAGGCTGGATCTCCTAGAGCCAAAAGAGCAGCTTGTGACTTCCATACACCTCCCGGCAGATTGTTCATGTCAAAGGTGATAGTGATTTCCATGTGATCTTGCCAGTTGCGACCAACCCCAGGCGCATCTTTTATCACAGTGATACCATGCTGTTCCAGCTCGGCCTTTGGTCCAATTCCGGACAGCATCATAAGTTGAGGTGTGTTGATAGCGCCTCCGCAGAGGATGACCTCTTTCTTAGCCTTATAAGTGATTCTTTCAGCTTTTTTGCTGTCTGGGTTATGACGCTTGTCAACGCCATAAGCGCGGGGAGCCGGAATGACTTCGACGCCAACGGCGCGTTTACCTTCGAACAAAACCTTAGTCACCAGCTGATCCGTAACAAGTTCAAAATTGTTCCAGCCCTTTTCCTTGTTTTCCTCAAGCCTAGGCAGCAGCAAATCTGTCGCTACGAAAGAGCGGCGTCCATCGTTGTGAACTTGTGTGTCATGGAGACCTATGCCTGAAAAGTCATTGGGGTCATCATAAAAATCGTCACGAAACTTTGCGCCAAATTTTTCTTGTGCTACGGCAACGTAATCGTGATGAAATTTCTCTCTCATCTTACCTTGTTTAATATGAAGCCAACCTGTTTGTCCGTGAGCCTCTTTTTTAGCCTTTGGAACATCAAAGTTTTCCATCTTCTTGAAATAGTAGTCGAGGCTTTCACCACTCCAACTGTCATCTCCCACTTCTTTTGCCCATTCATCATAGATGATAGGGCTGCCACGGCCGTCCACCATGGCATGGTGGTTAGTAGATCCACCCAAACCTGTACCGCGAGGGTAGGCGTATACTTTTCCGTTTTGGTTGGTTGTTTTGAAAGCCCAGTTAGTGGGCGACCCATCAGGAGATACTTCTTTTGGAAGGTCTGCGAGGAATAGCCAAGAGGCAGAAGTGGCAATCTGTTCATGGGCTGTGTTATTAGGTCCTGCTTCAATAAGCAAAACCTTGTTGTTTTTATCTTCCGCAAGCCTTGCAGCTAAAACGCCGCCGCCGGCACCTGCGCCTACGATTATATAATCTGGTTCGAATTGCATGATATCTCCCATGAGTAAATTGCTTCAGTCAAAAAACTGCGTGTATTATTCTTTTATAACCTCAGTTCGGGATTAGCGCTAGCCCCATCCCCTCAATTTTGTTAAGCTCATGGAAGGGTACGGAAACTTTTTGAGGTCTAAAAATATAAGCTACCAGACCGCCTAGAACGTTTATTTGAAAATTCATGACAGATCGATGTCTAGTATGATCTATGTGCAATAGATTTTTCAACTGATCAATAATAGTTTCTATTATTCCTCTCTTCTCAAGATAATATTTTTTTATCGGCTCAATGAACTTCTCTTTCATATTTCTTTTTACTTTTGTAACCAATTCCATTCCCATTTCTTTTAAAGAATTACTTAGTTTTTGGCTTATGTAACCACGATCTCCAAACAATAGGCCTTTCAGATTTTTCACCATTTCTGTAACAGTAGCACGATCGTCTACATTGCCAGGCGTCAATTTAAAACTCATTAGTTGGCCTTT
>JAGOMX010000035.1 GCA_017993335.1 Alphaproteobacteria bacterium
CAAGGAAACCATTCGGGATATATACATTAATATCCCCTGTTGCAAGTCACAAACTGTGGCTGTGGACTTATCTATAACGGGGCATTCGGTGGATGATGCCGATGTGCGGCGGTTGTTGGGGATTTCTCGGCAAGTGGAGCAACCACAAGGCCAGGACCCGATTCATACGATTCCGACGACCTATAACATAGATGGCCGGAAGGGGATTCGCGATCCGCGTGGGATGTACGGGGATTCTTTAGGGGTGAATGTGCACACGATTTACGCGCAAACCAGTAATTTGCGTAACTTATCCACGTGTATTTCCCGTTGTCACTTAAATGTAAAGGCATTTGTGGCTTCACCCTTGGCATCGGGTTTAGCCACTTTAGTCGATGACGAAATGGACTTGGGCACAATTGTTGTAGATATGGGGGCCGGAACCACGACGATTGGTGTGTTCTTCGAGGGAAACATTGTGCACACGGATTGTATCCCTATTGGCGGACAGCATATTACCAGCGACATCGCGAGGGTATTGTCGACGCCTTTGGCGCAGGCTGAACGTTTGAAAAATTTATACGGCAGTGTCTTATTGTCCACGGCGGATGAAAGAGACCTGGTGAAGGTACCGCAAATCGGTGAGGTTTCAGATCCACCCACCAACCAGATCGCGAAAGCAGATTTGGTAAGGATTATACGCCCGAGGGTCGAAGAAACGTTGGAATTGATAAAAAATCATCTCAGCGCAAAGGGCATAAGCAAGAGAATTAGCAACCGTATTGTCTTAACCGGTGGCGCCTCGCAGCTACCCGGTTTGATTGAGATGGCGAGCGCTGTGCTGGACAAGCAAGTGCGGGCAGGTAGACCTTTACAGAATTTAGGTTTGCCGAAATCTATGTCTGGGCCTTCATTTTCAGGATGTGCCGGCTTAATTGCTTATGCTCACCTAGAAAAGAATGAACAGGTCGTGTCCCACGGCTTTGCGTCCGAAAGTAATTCGCTTACCGGCCGTGTGGCTTCATGGTTGCGTGAGAATATATAGTGATTTTTATCACAGGATAATTTAAATTTAAATATGGCCAAAAACTGGAGAAACGAATGAGCATACGCCCACTAACCGATATTAAATCCATTAACCGCTTGCAACAGCAACCTTTAACGGCAGAGGATTTTAAACCTCGTATTACGGTCATGGGTGTGGGTGGCGCTGGTTCTAACGCGGTTAACAACATGATCCGCTCGAAACTGGAAGGTGTTGAATTCGTTGTTTGTAATACAGATGCGCAGGCTCTAGGGCTGGCCTTAACGGAAAACAGAATTCAACTTGGCCTAGCCATCACCCAAGGTTTGGGTGCCGGGTCACGCCCACAGGTGGGAGAGGCTGCTGCCGAAGAATCCATGGATGATATTTTAAACTACATCCAAGGGACGAACATGTTGTTCATTACCGCGGGTATGGGCGGTGGTACAGGTACGGGGGCTGCTCCAGTTATTGCCAAAATGGCTAAGGACATGGGTATTTTAACCGTTGGTGTGGTAACCAAGCCTTTTCATTTTGAGGGTGCGCACCGCACAAAGACGGCTGAAGCGGGAATTGAAGAATTACAAGGCCATGTGGATACACTTATTGTGATCCCTAACCAAAACCTATTTAGGATTGCGAATGAAAAGACAACTTTTGCAGATGCCTTTAAAATGGCGGATGAAGTGTTGTATTCAGGTGTGCGCAGTGTTACGGATTTGATGATCGTTCCAGGCCTTATCAATTTGGATTTTGCGGACATTCGCACGGTTATGACGGAAATGGGTAAGGCGATGATGGGGACAGGTGAAGCCGAAGGCGACAATCGGGCGATTCAGGCCGCAGAGGCTGCTATTGCGAATCCTTTGTTGGATGAAGTATCCATGAAGGGTGCGAAGGGTGTTCTGATCAGTGTCACCGGTGGTATGGATATGACATTGTTTGAGGTGGATGAAGCTGCAAACTTAATCCGTGATCAGGTAGAAGTGGATGCCAACATTATCTTTGGCTCGACCTTTGATGAAAAGCTTAATGGCCGTATTCGTGTGTCGGTTGTGGCGACGGGAATAGACCAAAATAATATTCATCAATTGACACAAAAAGCCGTTGTTGAGCAGCCGGTTGCAGCCACGCCTCCGGCTCAGCAAGAAGCACTTACGAATGCGCACGAAGAAGTGCTGGCGATGTCGAATGATGTGGAGGCTTCTGCGCCCGAAGAAGATATCTATGTGCGTATGAATGATTTTTCTGCACCGCAACAAGCCGCGGACAATCGGTACACATCGCTTAAACAGGAAATGGAGATGGATTCCGATTTCAGGCCCGCCAGCATAGAAAGACCTCGTAAGCTAAGCTTTTTTGAGAGAATTACGGAGTCTCTAACCGGCAGGTCTTCAGAATCCGAGAATGAAACTGCGGTTGCCAGTAAGGCGGAAAGCCAAGAGTTCTCCTCCCGGTTGCGCATCCGTCCAACGGAGCCTGGCACTGAATCTGTTGCGGAAATCGAGGAAGATATTTCTGAGATTCCTGCGTATTTGCGTCGCCAGGGGAAATAAAAGCAAGTTCCAAGGGGAAGGGTGGCTCCCAGGGGCTGTGCATAAAAAATTTAAGAGAAGCAACCCCTATCACACCTGTCATACCTGCCCTTCGCAGGTATGACAGGTGCGGGAGGCCGCTTCTCTCTTAAATTTTCATGTGTAGGCCCTGGTTTTTTGTTTTTTTGCGTTGACAGGTTGTGTTGAAAAAAGTATTGTCAGGTAAATTATAAATGATTGGATTATGTAAATGAAAGTTGTGAGTTCTTTAAAGTCAATGAAGACGCGCGATAAGAACTGTCGTGTTATTCGTCGTCGTGGTCGCTTGTATGTCATCAACAAGAAAAATCCACGCTTCAAGGCGCGTCAAGGTTAAGCTGAAATCGTAAAATTTTAAGATTGGAATCCAATGGCTCGCGTAACAGTAGAAGATTGTATCAAAGAAGTACCAAATCGGTTTGAGTTGGTTATCCTTGCAGCACAAAGAACTCGGGAGATTTTTTCTGGTTCTGCCGTAACTGTTAATCGTGGAAACGATAAATTTCCAGTGGTCGCTTTACGTGAGATTGCTGAAAAGACGATTGATGTAAATTCCTTACGGGATTCATTGGTGAAAAGCTATCGCCGTCATATCGAATTAGACGAGTCCGAGCAAGAAATGGCGAATATGCTGTCACAGGAACAAGGTTACGGTAAAAGTAATTTTGAAATCGGGGCAAACTCCTTCGAGGAGATTATTTCCGAGGAAGAGTTAGCAAAATCCTTTAAAGAGGATCTAGGCGGCACGGATTTAATCGATGAAATCGACGGATCAGATTCAGAAGACGAATCTGACGATCTAGACGAGGTCGATCTCGATACGGATGAATTTTCAGACGAAGACGAAGAAGAGTAATCTTTTTCCTTCTAAGTAAAAAATAAAATAAGTAAAAAACAAAAAAGCGGCCCATGTGAGCCGCTTTTTTTATGCGGGGTAGTCGGTGCTATATGAGTCCCATTTACCATAAAGCCAGCACCCCATCTCCGTCATACGTAGACCTTAAATGGGATCCTGCAGGGGGTATGCATGAAAAGTTTAAGAGGAGGTGCCTCCCACACCTGTCACACCATTTATCATAAATAATACCAATTCCTATAATTAAGTATACAGATAGAGGTTGTTTTAAATCTCTTCAACCATCATTTGTCATACCAAATTCTATAATTAAGTATACAGATAGAGGCTGTCTTAAATCTCCTCAACCATCGTCTGTCATACCTGCGCAGGCAGGTATCCAGTGCAACATGTGTCTCGAAGAGACTCAATATTTCCTTGCTTCTGTGGCATTGAAATAAAGGGAGAGCTGCTGTGCAGCACTTTGTTGCGCTGGATTCCCGCCTTCGCGGGAATGACAGGCGGTGAAGATAAGATTTATCCCTTATTTTCTGGGATTAGTATAAGTATCATTACCTCCGTCATTCTGAGTGCGGCTCCGCGCAGCGGAGTTAGCCAAGAATCCAGGCGCAAGAGTGCCGCGAATGCGGCTCCTTATAGACTATATAGAGCACTAAAGTGGCACTTGTGTGCCTGGTGCCTTCTTTCACTCAGCTGGCGCTGAGCTTCAATCAGGATGACGGGGATTATGATGGCATTACTGTATCTGACATGTTCCTTCCTGGGGGAATCTGTTGCCAAATGTTTCTAAGGCATTCTTCATCTGCTTGTCTGCCTTTCGATAAAATATGTTGATGTGGATTTCTTCTGCGTTTAAAAAACAGAGGAATTCTTCGAACTCATTTGGATCCATGTCTAAGGTTTTGGCTACGACGAGTATGCTATCCTTCAGTTCGGAAAAATAAAGCATACTTCTTAAACTTTTTTGCAAATCTTTGCTATTGGCAAGTGCATTGAATCTGATGGCGTATGTGAGTTGCTTGTCTATAGGGTATTGGCTGATTCCATCTATGAGTATAGGGTAGAGACGGGCGTTGATGTGCTTAATACCACATTCGTATATTGGCAGGCTGTTGTAATTTGGATTCTCTACGGTCGAAAGAGATTTTAAAAGCCCGGTTTCATGAAAATATCGGACGACAAAATTTTCTAATGACTCTAAAATAGCTAAATTTGTTTGAGAGTAGAGTTGATTGAGGTGCTCTAGTATTTCTATAGAATCATGGTCAGTATTAAAAATAAAAGAGTATCTAAGCAATCCTCTTTTAAATAAATATTCCAAGCATACCATTACATGAGGTTTGTCCGATAAAAAATCGATAATTTTAAACAGCTTCCATCCTGTAGGTGTATTTATCCGAGCTGCACGGTCTGCTGATTTAAAGCGCTGAATCTTTTCAAGACAAAGGGCAAAGGATTTTATATGAGCATCGACATCTCTAAAGATGCGACATTCAGAATAACAAAAAGGGTGGGTAACACGCGGGGCGCCCCTTAAAAGTCCCATGAAGGATTCAAAATAGCTATGCCGGAAGTAAACTTTTCCAAGAGAGCATCGACAATCTTCGCTAATTTCCTGCCATGCGGGTAAAAACATTGTGGGGGTTTGAAAAGGGTGAACATGGAACGAACGGCCATATATATCGTCTTCTTTTGATGGTAAGTAAAGCTTTCGAAGATTATCAAATTTTTTTATTAGAAGTTGTATGTCTATATCTTCGCTCCTTTCCCACCAGCGCTTTGAGATATCTAGCTCATTTTTTGCGTCTGGAAACATATTTCCTATTCGTGCGGAGGTTAAATTACACAAATTCAGTTCCGTAATTTTATCAACCGGAATCCTTTCCAGGTCGATCATGCGAAAATTATGGGGTAAGGTTAAAATGTAGGTCGTGCCATAATCTATGGCTCGTAAGGTTCGGCATGCGGCACGTAAGGCTAACGTGTTATGGGACTCCTGTGCTATTTTACGGAAGAGATCTACGGGTAATCGGGGCTGATCGATCGAGGGGCCAGGAAGCCATCGGTCTTTCGGCATGGAGGAGTCTGTTGCCATGGCCTTGGATAAAAAAGCTAGACAAAGCAGTGAATGTAGAATAAGTGAGCGACACAAGCTCATGGCTGCGTTATCCTTTTTCGGTTGGAAATCTTGTCTGGGCTTGACGGAGTAGGGCTCTTGCATCCTTTGCAAAAACATTGATATGAATCTCGTTATTTTGCATAAAGGTGAGAAAATTTTTAAAGGTGTCCTGGTCCATGCCCTTGATCCCCTTATGTATATGGGAAAAACCTATTTTGATGATTTTTATGAGTTGTCTATCGAGGGCTTCTTGTGGCGTGCCTGTCATAACGACATATTCCTGGGTGGCGGCACGGAATAAATCCTCAAAAGTTGCAAGAGACGTAAATCTTTCAACAAAATATAGCTGATGAGGCTTATCTATCTGGCATACGACAGAGATGAAACAGTTTAAAAAATCCTGCTCATCTTGTTGAAACCACTCCCGATAGACTCTACGGGCTTGCCAAAAAATAAGGTTATTGAGCCTGATTCGTTGTTCTGTTCTTGTGCCGGATATTCTGTATAGGGCGTGGTTTCTTACAAACTCCTGTAGTAACGTAACGATCTGATTGCTGTCCTTAGGGTTAAGGTCATTAAGTTTTTGAAGGGTTAGCAGTCGATCTTCATTTTGTCTGCTATTAAAAAAGTAATCGAGATCCATAATTGGCCCGTTCAACAAGGTGACAAGACAGTTGGTGGTGCTAGGTTTATCAATTAAATAGACTAAAATTTTGATAAATACGTCGGATTCTCTTTTTTCATTTTTATAGCGGTGCAGAGTAAAAGAAGGTATGGATGCGATGGCGTCATAAATGTCAAAAATCTGTGTTTGGCTGGAGGGTGAAAGTTTCTTCACATGTTTTTTAATCCAGGGGTCGCTGTCTACGCAAAGTACATGATTCTTAAAGAAATTCATTAAAAATATTTCTTTTTGAATCTGGCTGAATTTTATGTAGCAAGGTGTAGACTTGCAATGGCATGGGGCCTCATTATAGCTTTCTATAAGCTGCGCACGGAAAGGAAAAAAAGTCTCTGAGTCTGGCTTTTTTACTCGATGCACAAAAGGTGTTTTTGAGTAATGAAGGACGAATTCTGCGTGATGTAAACCAATGGTTACATCATCCTTTAATCGCAAAACAACGAGTTGAAGATTGGTCATCCCCTTGAGCAGGTCTTGGATTGGATCCGAAACACTCCAGTCGACAATGACAGTTCCATTATTTTGTTCCTCATCGCGTTTGTAGGTTACGGCCCCGATTTGTTCGGGTGTAAAATTGTAAAGATTGAGGGTTGTGACCCCATTTAAATGTAGGGTGCGAGGGGGAGAAAAATCACGGGGCAGAGTTAACACATAAGGCACGCGATAGTCTTTATCTCGTAGGCTTCGGCATGTGGCTCGTAAGGCTTTGATGTTCTCAGATTTTTGCCCGATTATGCGCATAACATCGGTCGGCATTTCCGTTAAACTCGTTGCATGAGCGCTTATGCTGTGCCCTAGAAACACGAGGCTGCAGAACCAGATCCGAAAAAATGCCATGGATTACTCCTTCACGTTGTTGTGAGCAAAAGGTTAGTACAAAAAACATGGGTGTGCAATCCCATTAATTCTATGAATTTATAGCTATTTTAGAATGTTGCGGATTTAAGCGCGAAAAAAACTAGAGGTCCTATCTGTTAAATTCTTGACCAGGCTATGGGTGTCATGAGATAACACAATCCAATAGAATCGAGATGAATATGACAATTAAAATTGGACCTGTAGAATTAGAAGGGCAGGCGCTTTTGGCGCCGATGTCGGGCGTTACCGATATGCCTTTTCGAATGTTAGTAAAGCGTAGTGGCGCATCGTTAGTTATCTCCGAAATGATTGCGTGTCAGGCGATGATTCGAGAAAATCGGCGGACGATTATGAGGGCGATGCGTTCCTCGTGCGAGGAGCCTATGGCGGTTCAACTCGCTGGCTGTGTCCCAGAGGATATGGCCATGGCAGCGAAGATGAATGAAGAGGGTGGTGCGGCCATTATTGACATTAATATGGGATGTCCAGCCAAGAAGGTTACGAACGGCTATGCTGGATCCGCGCTGATGCAAGATGAAATTCATGCGGCCAAGATTATTGAGGCTACCGTTAAGGCCGTGAGCATTCCCGTAACGCTTAAAATGCGGACTGGATGGGATGATAGCAACAGAAATGCACCTCGTCTGGCAAGAATAGCCGAGGAATGTGGCGTCAAGATGATCACAGTCCATGGCCGTACGCGTTGTCAGTTTTATCGGGGGAAGTCCGATTGGTCTTTTATTCGCTCGGTTAAGGAATCGGTTTCTGTTCCCGTCATCGGTAATGGTGATGTGCGCACGGTAGAGGATGCGGCGGAATTGCTGCGTCTATCTGGTGCCGATGGCGTTATGGTTGGAAGAGGATGCTATGGTAGGCCTTGGTTTTTAAATCAAATTAATCACTTTTTGAAAACTGGCGAAAAACTACCAGATCCAGATTTGACCGAACAGCGGAATATTCTTGTTGAACATGTAAACGCAATGCTCCATCATTATGGGGAAGATCCGGGTATAAGAATTGCGCGTAAGCATATCAGTTGGTACAGTAAGGGGCTGCCCGGTTCGGCGGAGTTTCGGTCTCAGGTGAATCAAATGAGTGACGGGGCTTTGGTGATGGATCTTATCCGAACCTTTTACGATAGTGTAGATGAATCGCAACTTTTAATAGAAGAAGAACAATGAAGAACTCTAAAGACGTAAACGTAATTATTCCTGCTGGTTTAGGGGATGTGGTCCATGAACACATAAAAGCATATTTTTTAGCGCACGAGGGACAATTGCCGGCTTCGGGCCTGTATAAAAGAATTCTGGTCGAAGTGGAAAAGCCTCTTTTGATCGCCGTACTGGAAAGCGTGAAGGGAAGTCAGGTAAAGGCAGCAAAAATATTGGGTTTGAGTCGAAATACACTGCGGAAAAAAATTGAAGAATTACACATAAGCAAACATGCATCTGAATAAACTGAACAAGATCCTTTTAAAAGCATTGGCCTTGGCGCGAAGCTATCATTTAGCCCAGGCCTTAACCATTGCTTTAAGTGTTCTGGCGGTTATTCTTGCTTTTGTTACCTATTATGCGCTGGTGGACGCGCAACCGTTAGACGGCAGTTCTACGTATACAGTTGTTTTGCTGAATTGTGATTTAGCCGTCCTGTTATCCTTAAGTTTTGTGGTTGCCTATCGCCTAATGCGATTTAAGCAAAAACGTATTTCCGGAGCGGCCTCCAAATTACACGCCCGTTTAATTCGCTGGTTTGGTATGTTATTGGTCACGCCAGCCATTATTATCACGCTTTTTTCTGCGTCCTTTTTTAATTTAGGAATTGAATCCTGGTTCAGTAAACATGTGCGCGCCGCGATTCGAAATTCAACGAGCGTGGCAGAGGCGTATTTGAATGAACATAATAAGGGTGTGGCGACTGAAGCTATAACGCTGGCGGGCAATATCTCAAGGATGATTCCTATAACGGATCCTGAAGCTATTAATGAGTTTGTGAATGAACAAGCGAGTATGCGGTCGTTAAACGAGGCCATCTTATTTACACCAGACGGTACGGTTCTCGCCCAAACGCGTTTGAGCTTTAGCCTTTTATTTCAGTTAGATAATATTTCTCATCTGGATTACGAAGAAGCGAAAAACCATCCTGTTATTTATCATAGTACGGCGCAAGACCGGGTGCGAGCTTTTGTGCGGATTGATCCGCGTTTGGATATCTATCTGATTGTGGGACGCTATGTGGACCCAAAAGTCTTGGCGCATATAAGTAATACGCAAATCGCCTCGAGTGAGTATAAGAAATTAGAGCAATACCGATCTGAGATTGAGATTAAATTTATCCTTATTTTTATGGCATTTTCGATTATCCTTTTAATGTTTGTCATCTGGATCGGTATGGCATTTGCGAGTCGGCTGGCGGCTCCGATTACGGCTTTGATTTCAGCTTCTGAAAAAATTCGTGCGGGTGATTTGACGGCCAGGGTTCCGGAGATGTCTTCTCAAGATGAATTTGGCCTTTTAAGTCTAACTTTTAACCGGATGACTTCTGAATTGCAATTGCAGCGGGATAAACTGGTGGAATATAACATTCAAATCGATAGAAGGCGGCATTTCATTGAAACCGTTTTATCTGGTGTTTCTGCGGGTGTGCTGGGTTTGGATGCCAATTATGCTATAAATGTGGCAAATAAATCGGCACGTAATTTATTGGGTCTGACTCAGGAAGAACTTTTGGGTCGTAGGCTTCAAGATTTAATGCCGACGGCCTCTGGTCTTTTAGATCAAGCGCGAGATGGGCCTGTGCAATCTCAGATTCAGTTTGTTCAAAATGAAAAGGCTCATACATTGCTGGTGAGAATTGTTATTGAGCGTGAAGATGAGGTTATCGTTGGTTATATCCTGACCTTTGATGACATGACGCAACTTATGCATGCACAACGAAAGGCGGCATGGTCTGACGTGGCGCGCCGGATTGCTCATGAAATTAAAAACCCTTTGACGCCGATACAACTGTCGGCAGAGCGTTTAAAGAAAAAATACACCGCGCAAATAACCGAAGATGCTGAAACGTTTCATCGCTACATCGATACAATTAGCCGTCAAGTTTCCTATATCGGGGAGATGGTCCGTGAGTTTTCCGAATTTGCTCGTATGCCGGAAACTACCTTGCAGCGGCAAAATTTAAATGAACTATGCGAAGAAGCTGTGTTTCTGCAACGTAATGCTAAGCCGGCTATTCTTTTTGAATTTGCGGCTATGGATGCAGAAAATTACATGTATTGCGATCCTTCGCAGATGAGCCAGCTGTTAACGAATCTGCTGATTAATGCCATTGATTCTGTAGAATCAAGAATTGCAAAACAGAATGACTTGGTTGGCAAAATAAGGGTTGAATTGTTGCCAGCAAAAGATCATATTGTTCTTCTTGTCGCCGACAATGGTGAAGGTTTCCCAAGGGAAAATCGCGATAATCTTATGGAGCCATATGTGACTCATAGGGAAAAAGGTACGGGATTAGGATTAGCTATTGTACGACGAATAGTTGAAGCGCATAATGGAACTATTGCTCTAGAGGATAATGACATGAACGGTGCGAGTATACGTATTGTGCTACCAAGATCTGAATCTGGATCGAACCCATCACCAGGTGAACAGGGTTCCAAAAATACTATGCAGGGTAGTGTGGATTTATCTAAAGATACGTTCGGCAAAATTAAACAGGCATAGACCCGATAACAAAGAAACATCTGAAGGCACATAATGGCGTATGAGATTCTAATCGTGGACGACGAATCCGATATCCGGGAGGTAATTTCTGATTTACTTCAGGATGAAGGCTATCAAACTCGCTCAGCGCCAGACGGCGAGACCGCTATCGAGATGGTAAAGCAACGCCGTCCCCATTTAATCATACTGGATATCTGGTTGGGCAGTAATAAACTGGATGGCATTAAGGTTCTGGATATCCTGCAAAAAGAATTTCCAGGGTTGCCGGTGGTAATGATGAGTGGTCACGGGAATATTGAAACTGCGGTTAATTCTATAAAATTAGGTGCTTATGATTATGTAGAAAAGCCTTTTAAGGCCGATCGGTTGCTGCTGGTTTTAACGCGTGCTTTTGAACTTTTTGAATTGCGCCGTGAAAATAAGAGCTTAAAGCAAAAAGTTATTTCTGATGTGAGTTTGGTGGGCGGGTCACCCTATATTCATAGTCTTCGTGCGACGATAGACAAAATTTCTGCCGCCAACAGCCGGGTTTTATTGCAAGGACCGACAGGTTCAGGTAAGGAAACCATAGCCAGACAAATACATAATTTATCTCCACGGGCGGCGACGGGGGCATTTTTTGTCCTGAATTGTTCGCAATTAAGTGCGGAGCAGTTTGACGAATCCCTTTTTGGGCGAGAAGATCAGGGCAGGGTCGTGAAGGTCGGTCTTATCGAGCAGGCAAATGGTGGGACTTTGTTATTGGATGAGGTTGCGGATATCCCCTTTGCTTCCCAAAACAAGCTAACACGGGCTTTGCAAGAAAGTGTCTTTACGCGAGTGGGTGGTAAAAACTCTATCGTTTTTGATGTGCGTATTTTCTCTTCGACAAGCAAAGATATCCTTAAAATTGTGGAGGAGGGAGCTTTTAGTGAGGATCTTTATTATCGCCTTAACGTGGTTTTGGTGAAAATTGCTTCTTTAAAAGACAGACGAGAGGATATCCCCGCATTAGCCGATGAACTGATAAAAGAATACAGTCATCTTAATGGCTGCAGAGTCAAAAAAATTTCAGAGGAAGCTTTGAATATCTTAAAATCCTATGACTGGCCTGGAAATATTCGCCAGTTGCGTAATATGATCGAGTGGGTCATGATTATGTCTGGGGATAGCCAACAGGAACAAATCTCTGTAGATTCTTTACCGCCGGAAATCTTAACACACCTACCTTCAGGCCCGGATATGGATACGCCTGCAGAGTTGATGGAGCTCCCCTTGCGCGAGGCGAGGGATTATTTCGAGCGGAAGTATTTACTCTCGCAGGTATCCCGTTTTTCTGGAAATGTGTCGCAAACAGCCAGTTTCATTGGTATGGAAAGATCTGCCTTGCATCGCAAGTTAAGGTCTCTTGGCTTAAAACGTACAGGTAGTTGAGGGATCTATGAAAATCATCATCTGTGGTGCGGGTAAAGTTGGATTTAGCATTGCGAGTTATTTGGAAAAATCATCTCACGATATTATCGTTATTGATCATTCTCCTGATTTGGTGAAGGAGATCAGTGAGCGCTACGATATTCGGGCGATTACTGGTTTCGCGGCCGACCCTCATGTATTGCAACAGGCCGGTGCTGAGGATGCACAAATGCTGATTGCTGTCACGCAGAGCGATGAAGTCAATATGATTACCTGCGAAATCGCGAATGCTTTGTTTAAAATTCCCATGAAAATCGCGCGCATCCGTAATTTGGCTTATTTATCTGAAGAGTGGAATAGTTTGTTTGAAGAAAAAAACATCAGTGTGGATGTGATTATTTCTCCAGAATTCGAGGTGGCAAAGTCTATATATAAAGGCTTAGAGGTATCTGGAACGACCAGTGTTACGAATATGGCAAATGATTTTGTTAAAATAATTGGCATCAAATGTACCGATAAGATGCCGATTGTCAATACGCCGTTAAACTATATCGAAAGCCTTTTCCCCGATTCACATTTTAAAATTGCAGCCATCTTTCGCGGTCATAGATTAATTATTCCCGATGAAAAAGAAAGGCTTTTGGCTGGTGACGAGGTTTTGTTTTTAACGACTGAAGAAGAACTAGCTGAAAGTATGCGAGCGTTTGGTCATTTAGATAATCAAGTGCGTAGAATATTGATTTTGGGGGCCGGAAATATTGGATTGAGCCTGGCGCATTTGATAGAAAAAGATCCGATTCAGAACACGCACGTGCGAATTATTGAAAAGTCAAAAGATAGAGCCATGGATGTGGCCCGTCAGCTAAAAACGATTGAAGTTTTGTCAGGGGATGGGCTCGATGTGGATTTATTGCAAGATGCTGGTGTTGAGCACACGGAAACTATAGTCGCTATTACGGATGATGATAAAGTCAATATTTTGGCTTCTCTTTTAGCCAAGCAAAGCGGCGCTAAACGAGCTATGTCTTTGATCAGTAACCCGGATACTATTCAGCTCGTTAAATCGTTGGGTATTGATGCGGTTGTAAACCCCAGAGAGATAGCTGTTTCCAGTATATTACGCTTTGTCCGCCAAGGTTCTGTCGATTCGATCTATACCTTGCGTGAAGGAATGGGGGAAATCATGGAAATTCGTATCACGGAGCAATCCAATATGATTGGTTCATTCCCCCATGAAATTGATCGCGCGCATGAAATTATGTTGTTAGCCGTGGTGAGGGATGAACATGTGCTTTTGTCTGCACCCCATTTAATTTTTCAACTAAATGATCGTTTAATTGTCGTTGCGAAACGTGACTCCGTACAGGATGTGGAAAAATTATTTTCTGCGCGTATGGACTATTTTTAAATAAAAACAATCAGATGAATTGCTAATTGCTAAAAAAAGCAATTAATTTAAAGATGGTGCGTTGACTATGTGTTTTTAAACTCCTATAAACAAGGGTAGAAAGCTTTTCGGAGCTTGACTATGTCTATTTTTAAGGAGATGCAACGGATGTCATTCGCTTGGCTTTATATTTATTTGTTACCTTTTTTGGTGGTTTTAACCGTTGTCGTTTTCGTGCATGAGCTGGGCCACTATCTGATGGCGCGCCGGAATGGTGTTAAAATAGAAGTCTTTTCCATTGGTTTTGGACCGGAGTTTTTTGGCTTTAATGATCGCACCGGGACGCGATGGAAATTCAGTATAATTCCCCTGGGTGGTTATGTAAAAATGTTCAGTGATGCGGATGCCTCTAGCCGTCCGGATACACAAGCTGTCCTCGAAATGACAGATGAAGAAAAGGCCGTTTCTCATTATCATAAAAATGTATGGCAAAAAATCCAGATTGCGGCTGGCGGTCCACTGTCCAACTATCTTTTTGGCATACTACTTTTGTTCGTGGTTTATAGCTTTCACGGGCAACGTGTGATGTCGAATGAGCCCGTTATTGGTTTCTTACTTGAGGGCGGTGTTGCGGAGCAGTCCGGATTGAAGGTTGGAGATAGAATAGTTTCCGTTGATAATAACGCGATTGCGAGTTTTCAAGATCTCGTTGTGTTTATCCGCCAGCATGCGGCAGTCGGCATGGAAGTGGTTGTTGAACGCGATGGCGAGCGTCTGACAAAAACACTGATCCCACAGCAAGTTGAAATTGAGAATTCCGAAGGCAAGCCTCTTAAAACCAAGCAAATAGGCATAGGTTCTAGTTTTGAATTGGTGCAACGCGGCTTTTTTGAAGCCCTGTTTTATGCGGTATATGATGCCTATGCTTTTACAGTGAATACCCTGACTTCATTGGCGGGGATGGTGTTGAATCAAAACGCGGACGGGCTGAGTGGGCCTATCGGGATTGCCAAACAAACCGGTGAGATAGCGACCAGTAACGTTCCTACCTTTTTGTGGTTTATGGCCATATTGTCGATTAACTTGGGGTTTATTAATCTGTTGCCTATTCCTGTTTTGGATGGTGGGCATTTGCTATTTTATTTTATTGAAGCGATTCGAGGTAAACCGTTAAGTGAAAAGGCTCAGGAAAGAGCGTTTCTAGCCGGTCTCGGTTTTATACTAACTCTGGTTGTGTTTACCACATACAAAGATTTAGAGAAAATAAATATAGTCAGCAAAATTATCAGTTTGTTTAACTAAAATATAGTGGGGTAGGAATGCAGAACAAGAATATAAAAATGTTTATCCATAAAATATTTATGGCAGCATGTTTGGCGATGCTCATGGGCGGTAGCTCTTATGCGGAAAGTAATTTGCGGGATATAAAAGTTATTGGAAATCAGCGTATTGAATCCTCCACGATTATAACAAACAGCGATTTGCGGGTGGGTCAGGCAATGGACCAAAATCAGCTAGACGAGGCTGTCGCAAAATTGTTTGATACGGGTTATTTTTCGGATGTGAAAGTGACGATGGAGGGTAATGCCGCTGTTATTACGGTTGAGGAAAACCCTATTGTGAACCGTATTTACTTTGAGGGAAATAAACAGTTTGACGATAAAACTCTCGCTAAACAAATTCGGTTGCAACCCCGTCAGATATATACGATTGCGAAGTTAAAACAGGACACGGCGACGATTCACGAGATGCTCCGCATTAAGGGTCATTTTGGTGCCAGAGTCACGCCAAAGATTGTAAAGCAAGATCAAAACCGTGTGGATGTGGTATTTGAATTCGTGGAAGGAAACGCGACTAAAATTGCAAAATTGCTTTTTGTGGGCAATGAGCATATGAAAAGTGACGCGTTGAAGCGTGTTGTGAATACAAAAGAATCTAAATGGTGGCGTTTTTTCTCCTCGGATGACAACTATGACCCCAGCCGTTTAGCTTTAGACCAGGAACTATTGCGTCGTCATTATCTAGAAAATGGTTATGTGGATTTTTCGGTTAAATCAGCGGTTGCGGAATTAACGCCGGATCAAAAAGAATTTTATATTACCTATACGTTGAGTGAGGGTGAAAGATATAAATACGGTAAAGTCGATGTGGACATCCAGGTCGCCAAAATCGATGCCAATGCTTTGCGCGAAAAAATCGTTGCGGTGACGGACAATTGGTATAGCTCGAAGGATTTGGATAAAAGTATTCAAGATATGACCGAGTATTTGGGCAGTCATGGGTATGCCTTTGTGGATATCCGCCCAGAGATACAACAAAATGAAGAAAAACGTACCATCGATATCGTTTTTCAAGTCTTAGAAGGTCCTAAAACTTACATAGATCGTATCGTCGTTACCGGCAACGTTCGTACCAACGAAGATGTTATCCGGCGCGAGCTATTGGTATATGAAGGGGATGCTTATAATACCTACAATATAAAACGTTCCAAGCAAAGAATTACAAATCTTGGATTTTTTAAGGATGTAAAAGTCACTGAGAAACCTGGTGAGTCCTCCGATAAGGTTGACCTTGTTGTTGAGGTTGATGAAGAAGAATCCACAGGTGAGCTATGGGTTGCCGGTGGTTATTCTACCGCGGAAGGTATCCTGGGTAACGTGGGTATTAAAGAAAACAACTTAATGGGTAGGGGGCAGAGTGTTCATTTACAGACGACTGTTTCTGCCAAAAGGCAACAAATCGATTTAGGTTTCATGGAGCCTCACTTTTTAAACCGTAATATCAGCGCCGGATTTGATATCTTTAAATTAAATTCTAAGCAACATTTTAACGGAAGTTTTGAATCGAAGAGTATTGGTGTGAACTTAAAGCTTGGATACGATTTGACGGAATACTTAAACCAGTCGTGGATTTATGGTATCCACCTGGACAAAATTGGCGATATTAAGGGGAATGCGTCTCAGTTTATTAAAAACCAAGCCGGGAAAGTCACATCGTCTTCGCTTACCCATAAGCTAAATTACGATCGTCGCGATGACCGATTTGACCCTACGTCCGGTTATTATTTGGGTATGTCCAATGAATTCGCGGGCCTTGGCGGCAATGTGAAGTTTTTAAAGAACGAACTGAATGGCGGGTATTATTATTCTGTCATGCCAGATTGGGTTGTTAGTTTCACCGGTAGTGGCGGCGTCATGAATGGTTTAAATGGCAAGGTTGTCCGTATCGCGGATAGATTTAATATGGGTGGTGACGGTAGCTTACGCGGCTTTAAGGAAAGTGGTGCGGAAACCCGGGATAAAAAGACAGGGGATTCTTTAGGTGGCTTAAAGTATTATTTGGCAACCGTTGAATTGCAAGTGCCTTTAGATCCCTTTGGTATTCCAAAAGATTTTGGGATTAAAAGCCATGTGTTTACAGATGTAGGTTCGGCATTTGACTCAAAATTCAACAAGTCATTGGTATTTGACACACCAAGTCCTCGTGTGTCTGTTGGGTTTGGTATTAGTTGGCGTTCACCCTTAGGTCCCTTGCGAATAGACTTTGCAAAACACCTAAAAACAAGGCATTATGACAAACATAAAACGGTCCATTTTGGATTTTTCACAGGAAAGTAAAGAGATATGAAAAAAATCAATTTATTAACAACGGCTCTGGCCACATTAATTATTTCAACGGCTGGAAACGCGGCAACGGCTGAATTTAAAACAGCGGTTTTGGATTCCAATAAGATTATGTCCGATTCAAAGGCGGCGAAAAGCTTAAAGGATCAAATGGATGCCTTGCGTGATGAGTACGAAAAAGATGTTTCCAAAAAAGAAGAATCTTTGCGTGCAGAACAAGAGCAAATTAAAGAGCAACAATCCAAACTAAAAGAAGCTGATTTGGAAAAAAAGACAAAGGCATTTGAGACAAAGGTAGCTGAGTTTCAAAAAAGCATGATGTCCAAGCAAAACCAAATTTCCAATGGTGCGCAAGAGGCTTCTAATGTATTAAGCGAAACGGTAGAAAAGATTTCAGAAGAAATTGCCAAGGAAAAGGGCTATTCCTATGTTCAGCCTCAAGCCACTTTCATTTACTTTGATCCGGCTCACGACATCACAAAAGATGTAATTGCTGCACTAGACAAAAAACTACCCGAAATCAAAATCGTTTTGAAAAAAGAAGAAGCGAAGAAGTAAATTCAAAATCTCTCTGGCGCCTCCCCCTTGCGGGAGAGGCCAGAGCTCTGTCTTGGCAGGTGTGATACCATTTATCATAAATAAAGATTATTACCCCCGTCATTCTGAGTGTAACTCCGCTGGCGCGGAGCCGCGCTCAGCATGACGCTGCCGGTGATAGTTATTTAACAGATTTGGTATTATAATACCAATTCCAGAAAATAACGGATCAATATTGTCATCGAAACCTGTCATACCCGCGAAGGCGGGTATCCAGCGCAAATGTGCGGCAAAGCCGCTACAGTATTAACTATATTGCCTCGCTTCGCTCCCCTTTTGCGCTGGATACCCGCCTTCGCGGGTATGACATATGGGGGGGTGATGTGTATAGTTATTTGATGTAAAAGGTATAATACCAATTTCTATAATTAAGTATCCTTGTCCTCGTCATCTTGAACGCAGCTCCGCGCCAACGGAGTAAGTGAAAGATCCAGGCGCACAAGCGCCACGTTAGTGGCTCTATATAGATTATAAAGAGCCGCTAAAGCGGCACTTATGGTCCTGGATGCTTCGCTAACTCCGCTGGCGCGGAGACGCGCTCAGCATGACGCTGCCGGTGATAGTTATTTAAGGGATTTGGCGTTATAATTTTTTAATTAAATCCCGTTAGGGTAAACCACCACCTTTGGTGGTGGACTCTTTAAGTTTGACAATTCCTTGGAAAGACAGGAAACCCTTATTTGTGAAGCGTTCAAAATCACAAATAAGGAGAATCCAAAT
>JAGOMX010000036.1 GCA_017993335.1 Alphaproteobacteria bacterium
GCACCGCCTTGCTCTGCCAACACACGTGTTATCGCTGCTGTCAGTGTTGTCTTTCCATGGTCAACGTGACCAATCGTTCCTATATTACAATGCGGCTTATTCCGCTCAAACTTTCCTACAGCCATCTCTCAAAGTCCTTTTCTTTACGCTCAAATATTGGAGCGGGTGATGGGAATCGAACCCACACTACCAGCTTGGAAGGCTGGGGCTCTACCGTTGAGCTACACCCGCGTATGTGGTGGAGGGAGCAGGATTTGAACCTGCGTAGACATTACGTCGACAGATTTACAGTCTGTTGCCTTTGACCGCTCGGCCATCCCTCCGTATAAATCATATTTAAGCGGAATAAAGGATCAGAGCTCGTTTGTCAACGACAAAACGAAAAAAATCAAAAAAAATGTATTGCGTATATGTCTTTAAAAGTTCTAATACAGAGTGTATGAAACACAAATCGCACCCACAGAATTTTATTTATGGAACGCACGCCGTTTTGGCTGCCTTACGTAATCCTAAAAGAACATGCCAATATTTGCTCTTTAGCAAATCCGTTGCGCCTGAAATTGAATCCGCTATCCGTGATCACCCTGACTTAGATATCCGTAGCGTTGATAATATAGAGTTAGATAGACTCGTCGGAGAACAGTCCGTTCACCAAGGCATCGTTCTAAAAGCGAGTCCTTTAACTCAACCTTATATAGAGGATATTCTCGCTGATGTACCGGATACGGCCTGCATTATTGTTTTAGATCAGGTGACAGACCCCCATAATATCGGCGCCATCATGCGCTCCGCAGCGGCTTTTGGCGCGATTGCTGTTGTGCAACAGGAATTAAATGCACCCGATGCCAATAATTCCACGATAGCAAAAACAGCTTCCGGCGCCGTGGAAGAAATCCCTTTAGTGAGCGTTACGAATATTGCCCGCACCATGGAAGACTTAAAGAAAATTGGATTCTGGTGTATCGGCTTAGATGAAATGGGTAAAGAAAAACTAGACAAAGCCAACCTGAAGGGAAAGATAGCCTTTATCATGGGCAGAGAAGGTAAAGGACTCAGGCCACTTATCCGGGGCACATGCGATATTCTATCCCACCTCCCCACGTCTGAAAGTTTCTCAACACTCAATGTATCCAACGCAGCAGCCGTATCATTATACGAATGGAGAAGGCAGAATGGCACACGTTAAAAGGGCGACCCGTCTATTTTTCTTCCTTTTTTTAGTCATGACTTTTTATAACCTTATCTTTCTAGAAAATGCTCATGCGGTTATATTGTGCTTTATGGCCTACGGCATAGGGTCAATTCCTTTTGGATACATTCTAATTAAGCAAAAGAATCTTGACCTTAAAACAATTGGATCTGGTGGCACGGGGGCGACCAACGTATTACGCACCGGGCATAAAGGTTTAGCGGCATTTACCCTCTTTCTAGACGCCTTTAAAGGCTGGGCCGCTATTGTATGGCTTGGATCTTATTCAGACATAGGTTCTGTTTCTTACCTTCTGGCGATTATGGCTGTGGTGGGTCACATATTTCCTATATGGCTAGGCTTCCATGGGGGAAAAGGCGTTGCAACAGGGACCGGCACACTCATGGCGCTGCACTGGCCTCTCGCCTTAACAGCGCTTGGCTTATGGGGAATTTTTGCCGCCCTATTCCGTATATCCTCTTTATCGGCAATATTAACTTGCCTTATTTTACCTGTGGTTGCGCTTGTTTTTTATGACGTCCATGCAGGGATTTTTTGTGTAACACTCAGCTCTCTTATCATATTGGGCCATAGCGAAAACATCATTCGATTAATCAGTGGCAAGGAGCCAAAAATTGGTAAAACCGCATAGCCTTGCTATCGATCCCCCTATCACAGAAATTCAACGCCTCCAATGGTTAAGACTCGCACGATCTGAAAACATTGGTCCGATTACATTTTATCAACTTATCCATCATTTCGGATCTGTGGCTGACGCTCTTGAGAATATACCCGAGATGGCTCAAAAGGGCGGCCGCAAAAAATCTATAGAAATTTTGAGCGCCCATGAAGCGGAAAAAGAATATTTTGCACACCAAAGGGCAGGCGCTCATTTATTAACAAGCCTTGACCCCGACTACCCGAGTGCTTTGCGCAGCTTGCCAGATGCCCCGCCCATACTATCCGTCTTAGGACGAAAAGAATTACTCGCCCGGCGCAGCATCGCCATCGTCGGATCCAGAAATGCATCTTTGAACGGCAAGCGATTTGCTGAAGACATTGCCAAAAGCCTGGGGTTTGCGGGATGGGTCATCACTTCAGGCCTAGCCAGGGGTATCGATACCCAAGCCCACAAAGGATCGCTCGCCACTGGAACCGTGGCCGTCTTGGCTGGTGGCGTGGATCACGTATACCCTCCGGAAAACCAAAATCTTTATGACGCCATCAAATCACAAGGGGTAATCATTTCTGAATCCCCCATAGGCACATCGCCAAAATCGCACTATTTCCCCCGAAGAAATCGGGTTATTTCTGGACTTTCTACGGGCGTTTTAGTGGTTGAGGCCGCGATTAAATCAGGATCGCTCATTACGGCCCGTTACGCCTTAGAACAGGGCAGAGAAGTTTTTGCTGTGCCAGGCTCTCCCTATGACCCACGCTGCCGAGGCACCAATTCATTAATTGCACAGGGAGCGACCCTTGTACAAAGTGTAGATGATATTGTCAGCGGTGTCATCCAGAGCCTACCCACAGGGACTCTACACGAGCCTTTAACCGAATATCAAACGGAAAGCAGAAAAATTATTTCCTCGGAAGTCACAGATAAAAAAAGGAAACAAGTCGAAGAGAACCTCAGCTATACACCAGTGGGGGTTGACGAATTGGCCAGACAGTGTCAAATCTGTACAGAGGAATTGTTGTGTATCATTTTAGAGTTAGAACTGGCCGGACGCATTACTCGCACATCCGGTAACCAGGTCGCTCTTATTACATCATAAAGGATTGTTATGAAAGTCGTTATCGTTGAGTCCCCTGCAAAGGCGAAGACTATAAATAAATATCTAGGCGCAGAATACAAAGTATTAGCCAGCTTTGGGCATGTGCGTGATTTGCCGCCTAAAGATGGATCTGTAAAACCAGATGACGATTTTTCTATGGAATGGGTGACGGATGCGCGTTCAGATAAGCATATTAAAGATATTGTTGCTGCCGTAAAAGGTGCCGATGAAATTATGCTGGCTACCGACCCGGATCGTGAAGGAGAGGCTATCTCTTGGCATGTCCTCGAAATCTTAAAGAACAAAAAAGTTTTGAAGGATATCCCCGTTAGCCGTGTCGTCTTTCATGAAATTACCAAAAAAGCAATTCAAGAGGCCATTCAACACCCGCGTGCCCTAGATCAGGATTTGATTCAAGCCTACTTGGCTCGTCGAGCCATGGACTATCTGGTTGGCTTTAACCTTTCTCCGGTGCTCTGGCGCAAACTACCTGGTAGCCGATCTGCAGGTCGCGTACAATCGGTTGCTTTACGTTTAATAACGGACCGTGAAGATGAAATCGAAGCCTTCAATAGCGAAGAATACTGGACGATTCATGGGGATTATTTAGGCCAGCCTCAGAAAAAAGTAAAGGCGCGCCTTACGCATATAAACGGCAAAAAACTAGATAAATTTGATATCCACAACGAAGCTCAAGCTAAAGAAGCTGTTGAGGAAATCAAAAAACATTCCTACACAGTTATTAAACTGGAAAAAAAGCAAAGCCGAAGAAATCCAACAGCTCCTTTTACCACATCGACGATGCAACAGGAAGCAGCTCGTAAACTTGGCTTTGGCGCGAGCCGCACCATGAAAACTGCACAACAACTATATGAAGGCGTGAATCTAGGCGGAGAGACAACCGGTCTTATTACCTACATGAGAACCGATAGCGTCAATCTTGGCCAGGAAGCCTTAGACAGCATCCGCAGTCATATAGAATCTACTTTCGGTAAAGATTACCTGCACACAGATGTGCGCGAGTACAAAACAAAAGCTAAAAACGCACAAGAGGCCCACGAGGCCATTCGCCCAACAGATATCAGCAGACACCCCAAAGATGTGGCCGCCTATCTCGATGAATCTCAACTTAAACTTTACGACTTAATTTGGAAACGCACGATTTCCTCACAAATGGCGAGCGCCGTATTGGATTTAGTTGTGGCCGATATGGGTAACATAGAAAAAAGTGTTATTTTCCGTGCCAATGGCTCTACAATTAAATTTGATGGTTTTCTAAAAGTTTATCAAGAAGGCCATGACGATGAAAATAATGAAGATGAAGACGATGAAAAGACTCTCCCACCGCTCGCAGAGGGAGAATCCCTAGATCTGAAACAGGTCACGCCCAACCAACATTTCACACTGCCGCCACCTCGCTATTCCGAAGCGAGCCTGGTTAAAAAACTTGAGGAACTGGGAATCGGTCGCCCATCCACTTATGCATCCATCATCAATACCTTACAAGATAGAGGATACGTAAAGCTGGAGAAAAAGCAATTCACCCCGGAAGACAGGGGCAGAATCGTAACCGCATTCCTATTGAACTTCTTTGAAAAATATGTGGAATATGGCTTTACAGCTGGATTAGAAGAACAACTCGATGACATATCCGGTGGTCGCTTAAACTGGAAAAATGTCCTACAGCAATTTTGGACAGACTTTATTAAGGCGATAGATGAGGCAAAGGGTTTAACCATAACCCAAGTCATTGACCGCCTAAACCAAGACCTGGACGCTATGTTATTTCCTGCACGGGAAGATGGATCTGATCGACATATCTGTCCGAAATGTAACCAGGGGAAGCTCAGTTTAAAACTCGGCAAATTTGGGGCTTTTATAGGCTGTGCCAATTATCCAGAATGCCAATACACAAGGAGACTGAGCACAAGCCAAGACTCTCAAGATGAGGTGCCCATGGATGCCTTAACAGAACATAAAGAACTCGGCGTGGATCCGAAAACGGGGCTTATGGTTACTCTTAGAAAAGGGCCCTACGGGTTTTATTTCCAATGGGGTGAAGCGGTTGGCAAAGAAAAACCAAAGCGAGTCACCTTACCAAAAGGTCTGCAACCGCAAGATGCCACCTTGGAAAATGCACTCGATTCGGGCGCCCTTCCTCGCGTTATCGGAAATCATACCGAGTCAGGGGAAGAAATTTCTACGGGTGTTGGTCGCTATGGCCCTTATATAAAATACCAGGGCAAGTTTATTGCCTTAAAAGCTGGGGACGATCCTCTGACGATTGATTTAAATCGCGCTATGGAGGTGATTCAAAACGCTCCGGAAAAAAAGCCAAGGAAGTCATGACCCAGCATTACGATTTGATTTGTTTGGGCGGCGGCAGCGGCGGAATCGCGGCAGCAAATCGCGCCTCTGAGCATGGAGCCAAATGCGCGGTTATCGAAGAAAATCGAATTGGGGGAACTTGTGTAAATGTGGGATGCGTACCGAAAAAAATAATGTGGTACGCGAGCCAAATGGCTGAAACTTTCAAAATGAGTTCAGACTATGGCTTTACAATTCCTGAAACAAGCTTCGATTGGCAGAACCTCGTTACAAACCGCGAAATATATATCAAAGCCCTAAACCAAGCTTATTTGCGCAACCTTGAGAAAAATAAAGTCGATATAATTGCCGGAAAAGGCAGACTCATTGCTCCTCACACCATTGAGGTCAATGGGAACATATACACAGCCGATCATATTATTATCGCGACAGGTGGCGCCCCAATCTGGCCTGATATCCCGGGATCTGAATATGGTTTAGACTCAAACGGTTTTTTTGCTCTACGACAGCAACCACAAAATGTGGCGATCGTCGGCGCTGGATATATTGCGGTTGAATTGGCCGGTGTCTTGCATGGCCTGGGCTCTCAAACACATTTGATTTTACGCAAAGATAAACCTTTACGTAAATTTGATCATACCATCGTCGATCATTTAATGGAAATCATGATCCAGGACGGTATTCATATTCATGACGAGCGCGAGGTCACAAAAGTCCAACGGCAAAATAACAAAATATCTTTATACAATTCCCATGGAATTTTTATCGAGAATTTAGACGCAGTCATTTGGGCCATCGGCCGGAAGCCACGCACACAAGAGATAGGACTAGATACGTTAGGCGTTCACACCTCCACACAAGGATATATCATCGTCAATGAATACCAAGAAACAAATATCGACAATATCTATGCCATCGGTGATATTACGGGTCATTACGAATTAACACCCGTTGCCATTGCTGCGGGTCGTCGCTTAGCTATGCGGCTATTTGCGGGCAAATCTGACCTTAAATTAACTTACGAAAATATCCCCACTGTCGTTTTTTCTCACCCACCTATCGGCACAATAGGCTTAAGCGAGCTCGAGGCGATAGAAAAATATGGGAAAGAAAATATTAAAGTATATATGCGGAATTTTACATCTCTATACTATGGAATTTCCAATCATAAACCTAAAACCATGATGAAGTTAGTTTGCCTAGGCCTGGATGAAAAAATTGTAGGCTGTCATATGATCGGTCTTGGTGTCGATGAAATATTACAAGGCTTTGGCGTGGCCATAAAAATGGGTGCGACTAAAGCTGACTTTGACAATTGTGTCGCCATTCACCCCACGAGCGCCGAAGAACTTGTAACCTTGCGTTAAAAAAAAATCGCATACCACCTATTCGCTCTTGTATTTTGACTTATCGACATTATATGAGTATTGTAACGATTATTTTAAGGAGCTGAATATGCTGAAAAAAGTTTTTTACGGTTTGCTATCATTATTACTCGTCATCTTAATTCTTGAGCACTTTTTCATGTCCGCGGTCTTTCATAGCGCTTTTCAGCAATTAAGCGGCAGGAAAACATCCCCGTCTACCTATGAGCGTGTTGAATCCAGCAACTCGGAAGATCATGCACCAGAGGGTAATGATGAGGAGGACGACTACACTCTCAAACTAAAAAATATCGAACATGTACCCAATGTTTATAAAAAAGCGATAAAAGAACTGCGGGAATTAGACAGCTCTCCTGGATTTTCTCCACAAGCATCTGAAATTAGAACCTATTTAGATTGGTTATTCAGCGTGCCATGGGGTAAAAATGACGAAACAAGTGTTGATCTTGAAAAAGCCAAAAAAATTCTAGACCGCGATCATAAAGGGCTGGAGAAAGTAAAAGAACACATCCTGGAATACCTAGCTGTTAAAAAGCGCGTACCCAATGGAAAGGCCCCGATTATCTGCTTTACGGGCCCTCCTGGCGTTGGAAAAACAACTTTAGCTAAATCCATCGCCGAAGCCACAGGCCGTAAGTTCGTTCGTATTTCTCTTGGTGGCGTTGGAGATGAATCCAATATCCGTGGTTTCTTGCGCACGTATATTGCCTCTAAACCCGGTGAAATCGTTAAGGCCCTTATTGAAGCTAACTCATCCAACCCGGTTATCCTTTTGGATGAAATCGATAAATTAGGATCAGACGGACATCGCGGAAACCCCGCAGCAGCCCTGCTGGAAGTCCTAGATCCTTCTCAAAACAAAACGTTTAAGGACCATTATCTAGACATGGGTGTAGATCTCTCGCAAGTCATATTCATTGCCACGTCGAATAGCATGGATATTCCTCCGGCTCTGATGGATCGCTTAGAAATTATTGAAGTTCCCAGCTATACGCAGGAAGAAAAGGTTGGCATTGCCAAGGAACATTTACTCCCAAAACAATTAAAGGAAAATGGTATCCAAGCGGGAGAATTTGCGGTATCCGACGACACCATACGTAAACTCATCAAAGAGTATACCATGGAAGCAGGCGTTCGCCAGTTAGATCGTGCGATTGCGAACTTATGCCGAAAAGCCTTAAAAAGCTTTTATGATGGAAAATCAAAAACTGTCTCGCTGACACCAGAATCCTTGGTGGATTATTTGGGAAAACCTCTTGTCCATGATCAAAAGGCTATGAAAAAAGATATAGTCGGCGCCACCCATGGCCTGGCCTGGTCTCCCGTAGGTGGCAGCATTGCAACCTTCGAAGCCGTACTGATCCCCGGCGAGGGCCGCTTAGTCAAGACAGGAAACTTAGGTGAAATGTCGCAAGAATCCATCATGGCTGCCATGACAGTGGCCAAGAGCATGCTCCCTAGCTACGGGATTAAATCCAACTTTTTGGATGATAAGGATATGCATATTCATGCGGCTGGCGGCGGTAAAAAAGACGGCCCATCCGCTGGCATTACCATCACCACCGCTATGGTTTCAGCCATTACCAACATTCCTGTTAATAAGGATGTTTGTATGACAGGAGAGATCAACTTGCATGGGGATGTGTTACCTATCGGTGGTTTGAAGGAAAAATTAATCGCGGCACACAACCTGGGCCTGAAAATCGCGATTATACCCATGGATAATGCATCAGATTTAGATGAGGTCCCTCAAAATGTGAAGGACGAAATGAAGATCTATACGGTAAGTCACATCCGTGAAGTCCTAAAAATTGCCTTAGCAAAATCTGGACGGAATGATGTTGACGCAAGTTGAAAAAAGTCGTATACAGTTTGAGATATAAATTTAAGACTCGTATTAGTTAAAGGAGTACTCTACATGAAACGCACATACCAACCAAGTAAGCTGGTTCGCGCACGTCGTCATGGCTTCCGTTCTCGCATGGCAACAGCCGGCGGCCGTAAGGTTTTGGCTTCACGTCGTGCAAAAGGACGTGCTCGTCTGAGTGCTTAAGATCCAAACGCTTAAAAAACGCAAGGATTTCCTAAGAGTAGCCAACCGGTGTCACAAATATGTGATGCCGGCTTTTATATTACAGGTATCCGAAAATCCTGAGCCAAAAGCCGAGAGTATCCGTATTGGATATACGGCCAGCCGGCGGGTTGGCGGGGCTGTGGAACGCAACCGCGCAAAAAGGCGGATGAGGGAATTGGTCAGAGAAATTTTTCCGTCCCATGCAAACTTTTCTTTTGACTATGTCCTGATCGCAAAAAGTTTTTGTCTTGAGCGTAATTTTGAGAAATTGCGCAATGAGCTTAAAAGTGTTTTAATGCGGCACCATGGCGAAGTAAATGAGTAACTTTTTACAACAATTTTTATTGTTCGGCATTTGGGTTTATCGCAAGATAATATCACCTTGGATCACCCCCAGATGTCGGTATTTACCCACTTGTTCGAGCTATGCCATGGACGCGATTCACATACACGGGCCTTACAGAGGATTCAAACTCGCCTTGTGTAGAATTGGCCGATGCCATCCCTGGGGCAAAAGTGGTTTTGACCCTGTAATAACAGATAACGAAAAGAACGAAGAGAGCAAAAGATGAACGATCAAAAAAATTTAGTATTTTTTGTCATTATTTTCATCAGCGTGATGGCGGGATGGCATTTCTTTTACGATGCCCCAAAAATAGAAAAAGAATTAGCAACATCTGCAGCGACAACACAAACTGTCAACACTCCATCCAGCTCCCCGCAATTACCTGTCGTAACGGTTGATCGTTCGCAAGCCTTAAATAGCTCAACACGTGTGAGCATTGAGACCCCTTCTCTGAAGGGCTCCATTAACCTTAAAGGTGCAAGCTTTGACGACTTGTCCTTAGAAAAATACAAAGAAACGACACAAGATAACAGCCCTAACATAGTCTTACTCACGCCAGAACAGACGAAAGAGCCTTATTTCATACAACTGGGCTGGACATCTGCAGACCCAAACATGCAGGTCCCTAATGCAGAAACAATCTGGACAGCAGACCGTTCAACACTGACCCATCAGTCAGAGCCAGTGACACTTACATGGAAAAACCCACAAGGTGTTATCTTTGAAAGAAAAATCAGCGTGGACGAAAACTACGTATTCACCATCGAGCAAAATGTTATCAACCATAGCGCAAACCCAATACAATTAGCTCCCTTCGGTCAGGTATCCCGTGTTGAGACGCCTGTAACACAAGGCTACTATATCCTGCACGAGGGCCCTATTGGATTTATAGAGAATCAATTAGTCGAAAAGAAATATACAGATTTAAAGGAAAACCCTGAGACAAAAATAACAAGTCAGGGCGGATGGATTGGATTTACGGATAAATATTGGCTGACAGCTCTGATTCCGGATCAAAAAACAAAAAGCTCCTTTTATTTCAAGGATAATAAATCCAGCCCGCGTGATCATTACGAAACGGGCTTCGTGGGAGACGTCATTCAGATCGCGCCCGGACAAACAGGTTCAGCAAAAAGCCACTTTTTCTCTGGTGCCAAGGTTTTGGATTTATTAGATGACTACGAAGCGAAGCTAGGCGTGAATCATCTGGATAAGGCCGTGGATTTTGGTTGGTTCTATTTTATCACCAAGCCCCTATTCATCCTGCTTACAATTATTTACAAATATATCGGCAACTTTGGCTTGGCTATTTTATTGTTAACGGTGATGATAAAAGCCGTTTTCTTCCCTCTGGCCAATAAGTCTTATCGCTCCATGGCGCGCATGAAAGATCTGCAACCAAAGATAGAAAAGCTAAAAGAGCGCTTTAATGATGACAAAATGCGCCTCAATCAGGAAATGATGGAATTATACAAAAAAGAAGGCGTAAACCCGGCGGCGGGCTGCCTACCCATCCTTATTCAGATTCCTGTGTTTTTTGCCCTATACAAAGTATTCTTTGTGACCATTGAAATGCGTCATGCTCCTTTTTACGGCTGGATACATGATTTATCCGCACCGGATCCCACAACGATATTTAATCTCTTCGGTCTATTACCGTGGAGCCCTCCAGCGGTATTGATGATAGGTATTCTCCCCATTTTGATGGGTGTATCCATGTGGATTCAGCAACGCCTCAATCCAACACCAATGGACCCTATTCAGCAAAAAATGTTTATGGTGATGCCTGTCATGTTGACGTATTTACTGTCGCAATTTCCAGCGGGTTTAGTGATCTATTGGACATGGAATAACATTCTGTCTATTGGCCAGCAATGGCTGATCATGAAGTCTTCTCAGAAAATGGTGAAGGCCAAATCCTAATGGAAAACGAGGACGTTTTTGCAGAATTAAACCGCATCTTTTCTCGCGAGTGCACGTTTCTTTTAGGGGCGGCAAAGGAGAGCGATTTACCACTTTCGGATTTGCCTGAGTTCGCTTTTGCTGGCAGGTCCAATGTGGGCAAATCAAGCCTATTGAATGCGGTATTAAATCGCAAGACTCTAGTTAAAACCTCCAAAACACCAGGGCGCACGCAACAAATAAACTTTTTTTGTTTGAATGAACAAGTTATGCTCGTCGACCTGCCGGGGTATGGTTATGCACGCGTACAAAAAACAAAAATACTAGATTGGAATAAACTGATAAACCAATATTTACGCGGCCGCGTTCAACTCAAGCGTGTTTTCTTCTTGATTGACAGCCGCCATGGCTTAAAGCCTATTGATCTTAAAACCATGCAAATGCTGGATGAAGCCGCTGTTTCCTATCAAGTCATCCTCACAAAAATAGATAAAATCCAAAAACCCGCCCAAGAAAAAGTTTTGCGGGAAACAGAAGAAATCATCCGCAAACGCCCGGCTGCTTTTCCAAAAGTGATTCTAACGAGCTCCGAAAAAAAATGGGGTTTAGACGAGCTGCGCCAATCGATTATGTCCCTATCTTGATTTTCTGAAAAGGGACAGCTCTATATCTAACAGGGCTTACGCATGAAAAATTTAAGAGGGGATCTGCCTGCCACATCTGTCATACCTGCGAAGGCACTAGTGACATGTTTTGTGTATTTTTCATGCGTAGTCCCTGCTATATCTATACGCTATAGAGCCACCGCCCGATTTCGGCATTGTAAATATCCCTTTTAACCCAAGACATCAATCGTTATTGCCCATCTTCTTGGTCATCGTCTGCATCATTATTATTAGCCACAAGAAACACCTCTGGTAGAAAGACTGGCGGAATAAAGACTGGCACTTGAACATCATCAAGACAACTTGGTTGCGTGCATATAAGCAAAGGAAAAAGCGTCACAATACAATTGTCTAAATATGGCTTAATAGAGAGAAGAGAAAATTTTTCTCGACAGATCAATAGCTGTATTCTGTTAATCAGATCATATGATTTTGCAAGAATACGTTGAGATTCAAATTCACTCTCCTTAAAACAATTTAAAGAAATCAATGCGCTCGATATCAACTTATCAAGTATCATGTCAGGTTTTGAATTTAAGACACCGTAATAGAACTTCAACATTCGGTAAGCCGTTGTGATTTCCACAAGATGTTTTTGCTCAAATTCCCCCATACGCCTTGCCCTATCCTCTTTATTTCCTCTTGTGTTTGCTAAAATAGCACCGAGATCAACAAGAGTATTTAGATTAAGCGACAAGCACCTGTCCGGAAGAATATTTTTATGGAGATGGGAAGGAAGACTTTCTATACTGCGTGTTATACGATAGAATCTTTTACAAACGACTCCCACCTCTTCGTATTGTTCTGGTGGCAAAAACGCTAAGATGTGTGAGAGAATTTCTTCAGGGACCGATGGTAAACAGACTCTCTTTTCCTCCACCTTCTGTGCCTGTTTTTCTTCCTTTACGGATTTGACGCAGAAAGAACCATCGCTATCATAATAACAAAGCCTCATCAAATAGTCATTTTCGTCGCCATCGAGATTACTTGCAAAACCAGAAGGCATTGCTCCAAGTCCAATAAAAATAGTTACAGCTAAAACCTTAATACTCTTGATCATTTACGAATCTCCATATACAAACCAACCGCTCCATAACGGCCTTCATATGATTTATATGGGAAGGTAATTGAAATTTGTCAAGGCGACAAGTTCAGTTTTTAATCAGCCCTGGATATTTGTATTCTATTTGTAGATTTTTATTGCTACAAAATCTTTTATGGAGAGGATCACCAATGTTAAGCTTTACGAAAAAGATCATAATCATAGCAAACTTTGTCGCTATTTATTCAGGGCAGTTTATGGCTATCGCATCGGATGACGAAACCCAGCAGGATGAGGGTGTTGAGGCCAAATCTGCTCCTAACATAAACCTTCTTCCTGCTATTCCCCAAAAAGATATCCAAAACAAATTAACCGTCCTCATGCGTGATGAACTAAATCCCCTTCGTTTGGCTCAACTCTCTAAAGCTTGGCATTTGTTCGTTTTGGGGAGAGCCTTTGAGAAGAAAGAAAAAGGAATTGCAATTCCTTTTTCCCCTAACAGCCCTGCAGCAAGATGGCTTGAGCAAAGAGATGCGGAAATATTGGACATGGCTATTTTCCGATTATATCCGGAAGGTTTAAACCCTATCGACATTAAGCTATCAACCATGAATAAAACGAATGGTGACCTCCTATTGCCGACTAACTTATGTTGGACCCCCCTGTGTCTCACCAGGAACGTAGAAACCTTTGTAAACCCAAAAGATCTCCATACTAGCAGCAACATCTTTCTTCTCTTAACGCTGAATGAATTGAAATGTGTTGCACAACGGTTGTCTACAGACGCTTTATTTTTACAGACTGTCTCTGAAGCTGATCTATCACAAAAAGCTCTTTGTGTGCTTATAAGGCATGGCGGCGATAATCTCGAAGAAAAGGGCTTTGAATATAATATATTGAAGTTCGCAGATATGCATAAATGTATCTGGATAGATTGTAATGAGTATTTGAACGATGACGCCGCACCAGACTGGTGCTTGATATGGCCGAACGTCCGTATTTTATTTTCAAAACCAATAAATACTCACGTGCATAATACTAGGGCGGATTCTTGGAAATATACGTTATTCCAAACATTTTAATATTTCCCTAAGGAAAAAAGGCGACAGCCTATGAGCTTCGTGAATTTTACGAGGATGGATGTTTCTTTAAACGTATTTTATTCCAGTACTCCAGGCGTTTGATAATGTCCCTTTCAAAGCCGCGTTCAACCGGATGGTAAAAAGTTTGGCGTTTTAAACCTTTTGGGAAATAGTTTTGCCCTGAAAATCCCTCTTGGGTATCATGGTCATACACATATCCCTTTCCATACCCTTCTTTCTTCATAAAATTATTGGGAGCATTTAAGATTTCTTCGGGCGGCGTTAGTGAACCATAAGCGCTGGCTGTCTTCCCAGCGGCTTTGAAAGCTGCGTAGACCGCATTGGATTTAGGGGCCGTTGCCAAGTAAACAACCACTTGCGCCAAGGCTAATTCTCCTTCTGGTGAACCCAAATTATGATACGCCTGTAATCCAGCATTGGCTTGCACCAAGGCTTGTGGATCGGCCATCCCGATGTCTTCTGCTGCAAATCGCACTAAACGCCTGGCTATATATAAGGGCAACTCGCCTCCCTCTAGCATTCTTGCAAACCAATACAACGCCGCATCCACATCTGATCCTCGAAGAGATTTATGCAGCGCACTGATTAGGTTATAGTGCCCCTCCTGCCCCTTGTCATACAAAGGTGCTCGTTTTTGCAAAATCTGCATCAATTGTTGTGAGTCTATTTCTTGGCTGTGATCATAGGAGAATAGAATTTCTGCCATATTCAACACGCCACGACCATCCCCATCCGCAATTTGACAAAGCTTTTGTCTGGCTTCCAAAGACAAAGGCAACTTTTTTCCCACATGAGATTCAGCCCGTTCTAACAAAACAGCGAGGTCTTCCTCCTGCAGCCGTTTGAGGGTCAAAACTTGCGCCCGTGACAAAAGAGCAGAATTTAACTCAAAAGATGGATTTTCCGTCGTGGCTCCGATCAATACGATAGATCCTTTTTCCATGTAGGGAAGAAAGCTATCTTGCTGTGAACGGTTAAATCGATGAATCTCATCCACAAATAGCAGCGTCTTTTTCCCCTGCAAGAAAAGGGATTCAGCTTCTTGGAAAACTTGACGTAACTCAGCGACACCTGAACCGATAGCTGACATCACCACGAATTTCATATCTGCAGCACTGGCTATTAACTTAGCCATCGTCGTTTTGCCGCAACCAGGAGGTCCCCACAAGATAATCGAAGATATCATCTTAGATGACAGCATATGTGTCAAAGGCCGGCCTTCACCGATGATATGCCCCTGCCCCAAGACGAGCTCTAGATTTAACGGGCGCATTTGATCCGCCAAAGGGCCTGGTATCTTTCCGGTCATTGCAAAACAATCGTATATTTTTTGCCGGCTCTTTTGATTTCAATTTTCCAACTGACTCTCTCTTTTCCGACAATACCCCCACGGGATTTCGATAAGCGATCGACCAAGCCTTCGACAGATTTTATAGGTTGATCATTTAAACTTTGGATAATGTCTCCCGGCAACAGACCTACTTTTTTTGCGGCTCGTCCCGTTGCAACGGATAGGATCACAACCCCTAAATCCATATAATCTTCTCCCAGATCTGAAGCTAAAGCAGGTGTAAGATTGGCAACACTTGCACCCTCTAAAGGATGCCTACCCGTTAAAACAACAGGTTTAATATCATCCTCCCCCGTAGGAGCCTCTAGCTGCACAGCAAGGGTCTTCTTTTGCCCCCCAACCTCAAGGACCGTTAGCTCCACTTTATCGGTAACTTTTTGTGAAGCGATCCGGAATAAGAACGCGGCCTCATTACGCAATTCTTTACCATCATAGGCCAAAATCAAATCATTTTTCTTCAACCCTGCCTTTGCGGCTGGACTATCCGGATAGACATTCATCACAATCACACCCTTCGGAGATTCTAATCCGTAAGTATTTACTTCGGCTAATTCCGCAGTTTTTACATTCAAACCCATCCACGGTCTCACAATTTTACCGTTATATTTAAGGCTCTCCAGCAAAGGAATAATCAAATTGGAGGGGATCGCAAATCCAATCCCGACAGATCCCCCTGACTTGGATAAAATAGCTGTATTTATACCCGCCAGCTTTCCATCCATAGCCACTAAAGCGCCGCCTGAGTTACCTGGATTAATGGCCGCGTCCGTCTGAATAAAGGATCTAAAATCTGAAACCCCTATTTGCGTTTGCGCTAAAGCCGATACAATTCCTGTTGTGACCGTTTGCCCCAAACCAAAAGGATTCCCGATTGCCAGCACCAAATCCCCCACCTGAATTTCATCCACATCCTTCAAGGACATAAACGGCAAATCCTTATGATTTCCATCTAATTTCAATACAGCCAAATCCGTCCGCGGATCTTTTACCAAAACAACCGCATCCATTTCTCTGCCATCGCTCAAGACGACGCGGATATCCTCCGCATGGCGGATTACATGGTAATTGGTAACGATGATACCGTCACTACGGACAATAACGCCTGAACCTAAGGATCGCTGGATTTGTGTGGGTGAGTTGCTGGAAAAAAAGTCTTCACCAAAAAAATCGCGGAAAAACGGATCCTGCATCAAAGGGGATTCCCCCGTAGACTGAACCTGACGACTGGCAAAAATATTGACAACAGCCGGTCCCACTTTTTTTACAAGCTTGGCATAACTCAATTGTACCTCTTCGCGGGATGCCGGCAACTCTTCCACCGCATACGCAGTGCCGCTAAAATAAAGACACCAGAAAAAAATAATCCCAAAGCGTTTCAAAACAGACCTCTTTTAAATGAATTTACATTTACTTTATATCATATGCCTTCACAAAAAAACAATTTCGTAACCTTTCCCTGCCTATCCATATGAGGCCATTTCAAAACTGGCTTTTTTGGAGGGATTTATTAGGAAAGGTGAGAACCGGAGCGCAGCGTACCTCTTCGTACGTGAGCACCGGAAGCGGAACCTTGACGACGAAATCACCCAAAAAAGACGTTTTCAAATGGCCTCCATATTTTAAGCCTTGCAAGTTGAGAAGGGCTTGTTAAAATCAAGTTAAAGTGAAATTAGGGACATGAGACTTGAAAAAAACGCATCTCTATTTTTTTTACATCCTACCCAGCTTTTACGGCCTTTTTATTCTTTTTTCTGTATACAACCTATGGCTCATTAACTTCAGCACCCAAAGCCTGAACGCAAGTACGCCTTTTGAAACGATTGTGAAAAATGCCGGCAACTTCTTTTCCCTCTTCCTGGTCCTCAGCAGCGCCTATACCAGCCGGCATTTCTATCGAGAACAACGACCCATTTTGGCGATTATGTTCTCGCTGGTGCCTTTTATCGCTATATTTTTATCGTACACCATCCCATTTTTTTTAAATCCATAGAACGCCTAAAGCTATCCCGTTTTGCATCGTTGCTTCCTTGTGCCTTGTCATCGATTTTATAAATGTGGGGCGCTATATCTTGGGAGATGTTGGTGTCTTGCACCGTTAAAGTGAGGGGATAAGGAAAATAACTCTTGTCAAAAGGCCTATATATCCTATATGAATATGGGATGCATAATTGTTTTGACAGATTCTGAGAGAACGAGTATAACTCGATAGTCTAGAGTTTACAGCTCTTCTCAATCACATTACTTACCTACGGGTTGGTAAAATTTCCTTAAGGACGTTGGTGTTTGAATAAAGAGTTAGGACCCTCAAGTCTTGATAGACTCGATGCATGACACCGACACGGAACATAGTAAAGGAGAATTTTATGTCCACAGGTACAGTAAAGTGGTTTAACCCCACAAAAGGTTACGGATTTATCCAACCTGAAGATAACGGCGCCGATGTGTTTGTACACATTTCAGCTGTAGAGCAAGCAGGTATGCACACCCTTCAAGAAGGGCAACGCCTCAGCTTTGAGCTCGCCAACAATCGTGGGAAAGTTTCTGCTACTGATCTTAAGCTCTTAAGCTAAGTTCAAGTTTTAAAAAACCCATTTTAAAAGAGTAGCCCTGTTTATTTAGGGCTACTTTTCAGTTGTAACTCCCAAGCATTTTTATGTAACTTCTCACGTAGGGCGTTAGAACTTAGGCAAAGCGTTGCCAAAAAGTAACGACCCACCCAATAGGGTACGTGACTCGAAGGAAAAGAACCTTCTAGAAGTATGAGTTGAGAATTTTATGTCTCGTTGTTTTGAACAAAACATGAAGATGGTTATAAAAATTCTCCAAAAGGATGCTTCTTTCAGATTCCAATTTTCACGCTTTGATCTCGCAAGACCTCTTTTTAAAAGGGACAGCATCTGCTGTGTAAACGGATAGATCCCTTTAAAATGTCTCAATGCATAGGAAAACCCATGAGAGGTTACATTTGGATATGATTATGACTGACTTTAAATCAATGAACGTGCCTGCGAATATCGTACAAGCTTTAGAACGCATGCAAATTACGACCCCTACCCCCATTCAAGCCAAGTCGATTCCTTTAGGGTTGGCTGGCCACGATATTTTGGCTTCTGCACAAACGGGAACCGGAAAGACCTTTTCCTACCTCATTCCCCTTCTTGCAAAATTAGCAGAAACACCTACGAGCACAGCTCTTATTCTGACACCGACGCGTGAACTCGCAGCTCAGGTTCGTGATTCCATTACGCAGCTGCTCGGCCGTCGCAATGAATTTGGATTAGCTCTTATTATCGGTGGCGAAGCTATTTCAAAGCAATTCACACAGCTACGCAGCCGACCACGCCTTGTGATTGGTACACCGGGT
>JAGOMX010000087.1 GCA_017993335.1 Alphaproteobacteria bacterium
AGTTGAGGGATTTTAAGCAGTTTTATTATGATCCATTATAAAAGGATAAAAGTTTTTTAAATCACTCATGCTCTAACCTTTATAAAAAAAAAAAAAAAAAAAAAATAACTCGGAGAATAAATTGATGATATTTAAATTTAACAAATACTTAGGCATAAAGTCAACAAAAATCTATGTACATTAATGTCTTTGTCTTTGCTAATAACTCCACAACCAAGTATCTTAGAATACCCAAACAGCGATAGAATGACTCCACCCAAATCAAGGGGAAGTATAATGAACCAGGTTCAAATCCGAAATTTTGTGCATGAAGACACAAATCCAATTGCAGATATTCTAAAAGGCGTTGAATGGGCATCTCAATACGTTGAACACCAGCTGTCTTCTATTGAAAAATTGCACCAAAATAAAGACGGAGAGGTCTTGGTGGCAACTCTTGCTGATCAGGTAGTGGGATATGTCGTTGTTCAACACCATCGTTGGAATAAACTCAGTTACATGATTGGTCTTGTCGTTTCCATCAATCACCACAGACTTGGAGTCGGCAAAAAACTAGTCGAACTTGCTGAACAGAGCAGTCAAAGTCGAGGAAACAGAGGTCTCTATCTCGACACCCCGGTCGATAATATAAACGCCATTAACTTCTATGAGGCAATTGACTACAAAGCAGGTTACCTTATGCCTCACTTCTATGAACCAGATTTAGACGCGATAACTTATCAAAAATTTTGGAAGAACAGCTAATAATACCAACTCCTATAATTAAGTATACAGATAGAGGTTGTCTTAAATCTCCTCAACCATCGTTTGTCATACCTGCGCAGGCAGGTATCCAGCACAACATGTGCCTCAAAGAGGCTCAATATTTCCTTGCTGCTGTGACATTGAAGTAAATGGAGAGCTGCTACGCAGCACTTTGTTGCGCTGGATTCCCGCCTTCGCGGGAATGACAAGCTGCGTGGATAAGATTTATCAGTTATTTTATGGAATTGGTATAATATCACTCCCACGGAAAAGCAACCCCGGCAGAGCACGGCTTTGATCTTTTGAAAATATGGTTCCAGTTATAATAAATTAAATTCATGCCTAGCCACTGCCTTAAGGACATGTATGGCTATAGCTTGTTTTACTTATTTCTTCTGGATTCACATAAACAAGGCTTCGCGGTCCCATAGCGGTCAACTGAAAAACCACCTCGTCGCCGGCCCAGGCATATTCATGAGTATAGGCTGGAATAAAGGCCACATCCCCTGCCTTTAAAACTGTCGTTTTAGATTTATCGATCTTATCTCCAAACCCTAAGTTCAGCGTTCCGGATATGACTGTAATGGTTTGATCATAGCTAAACCAGTGAGGCGGATTCGTATAACACTTGGGCCACTGAGCCCTGGCCGTAAACATCTCCCCACCATGAGGATCACCAGACAAAACCACCTGTTTTGCACCCGCTACCTTACCAGGATAATAAGCATAATCCATCTCATGAGATTTGATTATAACAGGAACCTTCTTCACCCCTTTAAGCTCTTCATCAGCACCAACAGAGGAACAACCAGAAAGCATCACAACCAAAGGCAACATATAATAAATCTCTGTATTGAATATACTCATGCGGGCCCCGAATTATATGCATTGATAACGATTACTAAAAAAGAATATACCCACAGCCTAAATAAATCAATCCGCATACAAAATCATCGCGAGAAAAAAAATAAGTTAGAATTTTAAGGAAATACATATGGATATGTTGGCTCCCCGGGACGGATTCGAACCGCCGACCGAGCGATTAACAGTCGCTAGCTCTACCGCTGAGCTACCGGGGAACAACAATATGGGTATAGCAAAAACTGGCCACTTAGGAAACCCCTTTTATTGAAAAATTATCATTTTTTTTCATTTCCATAACCACAAACCGGATCCGCCACTCCATCGCTTAAAAAAAATATTATAAATTCACAAAATCTTGCTATGATATATCCATTAAAGCTAAGCAGGTTCGTCGTGAGAATAATCAGTTTATGCCTATCCGCACTCTCATTTCTGAGCGCCCCCATTCATGCCAGTCCATTCCAATTAATGATTGAAAACAAATTTGATTTACTAAATGCCAGCATACCAAGGCAATCCTATATCTGTGATGTTCTCGTGAGTTTTGATAAGGGTGATGATTTTGCCTGCAAGAGCGTCCCTTTTGATATAGAACAAAAAGAAAATCTCATGCCCTTGCCAGAAAACAAGTTTCCTTCCATAATTTTGATTCTTCGTAGAAAAGCTGAAGACCCCAAAGGCAGCGGTATTCAAACCATGATAAATTTTTTACAAGAAGACAATCATTGGCTGACCCACGTCTATCACGTAGAAGAACAAGGCGGTAAAGGAAAATACACGCCGCTCATGCCGCCTTTCCATAGCCTGGACAGGCCTAATAGCTTAAAAATACAAATCTATTTCTACAGCACGACAGAACAATCATCTATACACATCGAGCATCCTGGCAGCCTGTCAGCCTCTCCTAATCCCCTAAAGGGGGAAACCAGTAAAGATTTAATTATTTTTGATGATCCATCCCCGTGGCTTATTTCTTTTTCAACAGAGCCGTAAAAAATCCATCCGTATGATTTTTAAAAGGACTTAAACGCAGCATATCCGTTGTCACAGGACAAGATCCACCCACACAGCGCTCCCATACCTCTGGCACAGGAAGAATTTCAAATTCAGGATGCTTCCTTAAGAAATTTTCTATTTGATCTTCATTTTCCTCACGATACAGCGAGCATGTGGCATAAACCAGCACACCCCCTGATTTCAGCAAAGGATAAGCGTTTTCCATGATTTCCCGTTGTTTTTCCACCAGTTCATTTAAATCATTTTCGTTAAAACGATTCTTAAGATCAGGATTCCGACGCCAGGTCCCACTGCCACTACACGGCACATCTATCAGAACTCTATCAAAACGTCCAGTTTGACGACGGAACCATTGATTGGCATTTTCGTCGAGTACTTTTATTTCATGATTATTAACGCCGGCTTTCCGCAAGCGTAATTTTGCTTTTGTTAGTCTATGCTCATGCACATCGGTAGCCAAAAGCCGCCCTTTATTTTGCATCGTCGATGCCAAAACCAATGTCTTCCCCCCTGCCCCAGCACACATATCCAGAACAGCCTGCCCCGGTTGCGCATCGCATAAAAGACTAACGATTTGAGACCCTTCATCCTGAACCTCCACAGAGCCATTCTTAAACATTTCACTGTTCGTCAAAGGCTTACCCCGATTCATTCTCAGACCTAGAGGCGATAGTTTAGTTTCCTCCACATCCCATCCTAATTTATTAAATTTATGTAAGACGTGATCTTTCGTCACTTTTAGCGTATTTATACGCAAATCCAATGGCGCCTGCTGATTGAGAGCCTCAACTTCCGCATCTAGATCCTCCCCAAACACCGCCTTCAGCCGCAGGTAAGCCCATTCAGGCAAATCCAAACGGATATGTTCAGGCATTTCCTTATGATCAAGAGAGCGAACCTTAAACTTCTCCAAGGCATACATTTCCAGAGACGTAAGGGCTGTTGGCCCATATTCTTCACTAGAAAAAATTTCGTCTAATTCTTTTGGTGGCACACCCTCAAGAAATATCAGCCCCAGCATCGTTTGCCGACGAGGTTTTTGCACATCACTCAACCCCATATAACTGGCCCACCAGTTTAATTTCCCCTGATGACGAAGAACCTTAAACGCAAGCGCTGAAATCACCCGCCGATCACCGGCGCCGATATAACGGCGATAACGAAAAAATTGCGAAGCCACATTATCCGCAGGCGCCCCCGTGGCTTCGATTTCGGCTAACAATTCAATTACAGCTTGGATTTGGGCTATGTACTTCATTAAAACTACTTTTCATTTCAAAATGTTCATGAAAATAGAACCTACACCACAACCAACTTTTTTGCCAAGGCATATTTCATTCTTTCTTTTTCTCGTAAATCCTTTGCAAAAAAAACTTTGCATAAATCAAATTCGATCTTAATATCTAATGATTTGAGTGGGAAAGGATGAAGAATGATTGCGTTTACAAAAAAGATAGCGATTGCTTTGATTTTAACGCTGAGCTCAGGGCATTTTGCTGCACTGGCCAGTGATGATGAAGCGGCAACAGGCTTGACAGTGAACTATAACGGTGCACGGGTGCGAACTCACCCTGAAATAAATCCTCAACCCATACAGGCTTTCCAGCAAGGTGCTTACAAGAATGCAGCGCTGCCAAGAGAAGCCCTACTTATCATCGCCAAGCACGCAACTATCCAGCGTTGCTTCGAGAATAAAAGCATAGTGAATCTCGCATTGGTTTGTAGAGACTGGGGCAGTTTATTTAAAGTGGGAACGCCTCTCTGGAAACTAACACATGGTATCACTACACCTGAAAAAGCAGAAATATTCAGACGTTTTATGAATGGGGTATTGATCTATAAACCCAACCCAGGTGAAGGCGATTATACCGATGGCATATCGTTTCCGATACGCCGTCTACCAAACCCATTAGGAAGCGCCTTTGATATTTCCCAATGTGGAAATGCGGATAGGAACTTAAGC
>JAGOMX010000037.1 GCA_017993335.1 Alphaproteobacteria bacterium
GGTAAGAGCTCACCGCATTTCTGTTACCAGAAATGCGGTGAGCTCTTACCTCGCCATTTCACCCTTACCAATAACTTGGCGGTATATTTTCTGTGGCACTTTCCCTGAGGTTACCCTCGGCGGACATTATCCGCCACCTTTCCTTTGCGGAGCCCGGACTTTCCTCTCCGTGTTCAAAACACGCAGCGATCACCCAGCCACCTTGCTCCATAGCTATAAAGCATCTTCCTCAAATTGTAAACGATTGTATGTAAAGAAATTTTTCAAGATTTATCCAAAACGATTCTAATCGACACAAATAAACCCTGGTCGCTTAAAAATAAATTCTCTAAAATGAAAATAAAAGGATTTAAATATGAAAACGTTTTATCTCATCAGCACCTTGATTTTTTCTTTATTTTCTACCAACAGTTATGGCGAAAATCTATCGTCCACATCAAATGAAGCGCTAGTAAAGATTTTTGAAAAAACCAAGAAAGAGTTTTTAGAAGAAAAGAACGTCAGCACAGTCGCCATAAATACGATTCGGGACCTACCCCTCTACCCAGAAGAAAGCCATTTAGAGGAATTCCCCGCACCCCTTCAGGCCAACGAAACAGATACAGAAACTTTATCGCGATATTATACAAATATATCCATCGCCTACGGCAAAGAATCCACAAAACAGGATGAAGCCCTAACAAAAGCCCACGAAGCCCATAGCAAGTACCAGCTAGAACAAGAATTAAAAGCCCAACGTCACGATCAAATAAAACTCCCCGACGACATTACAAAACATAACGACGGCCATAAAATGGGGGATAAAACCATCCCCTATAAATATTCACAGTTCAGCACACCCAATATAGTCAAAGACGGACAAAATATGCATGAAAAAAGACTGCGCGAACATGAAATCTCACACGAAAAATACGCCATAAAACAAAGGTTTTATGCAACGATTGCCGCCGCACTCTCCGCCAAATAAGGGGAATCCAAACCTTAAAAGAGGGCCTCGCACAACCCTCTTATGCATTTTTAATCTATGGCAGGAATATAGCTTTCAATTTGAAACCAACCTGCGCCAAAATAAATAGCATCAACGCTGATAACACGATAAATGGCGCCGCAGGCACATCTATAACTACCGAACCATAAATCCCCAAAATGACAGAGGCCACACCAAATAACGAGGAAGCAATCGTCATCTCCATTGGTGTTTTTGAAAAACTGCGGGCCGCCGCTGCGGGTATAATCATCATCGCCGTCAGCAATAAAGCCCCCACAAGCTTAACACCTAGAGCAACCAACAACGCCACAATAACCGTAAACAACACCTCACACCACCGGATAGAAATGCCTTCAATTTCTGCCAGGTCAGCACTAATCGTAATCAACAGGAGAGACCTCCAAATAAGGATAAAAATACCTCCCAGCACGAACAAACCCATATATAAATTTCGGATATCACGGGTTGATACCGTTAAAATATCCCCAAACAGATAACTCTGTAAATCCACAAGCCCACCACCGGCATAAGAAAAAATCACCAGACCTAAGGCTAATAAACTGTGTGCGATAATAGACAGCCACGTATCCGCAGGCAACCACGAAAGATTCCGCAAAAAAGATAGCAATAAGCCCACGCCCGTTGCAGTTAAGACCACACCCCAAAACGGTAAGAACCCAAATAAAATAGCAACAGCAACCCCCGTAATGGCGGAATGCGACAGCGCATCACCAATAAACGATATGCGACGCCATACAACAAAACAACCAACCGGCGCTAAAATAGCGCTCAACCCTATCCCGGCCAATAATGCGTTTAAAATAAAACTAGACATGAACCTCACCATCCGAATGCTTGCAGTTTTCGTGCTGCGTGTGCTTATAAGGTGCAAATACATGCTCACCAAATAAATTCACATATGCCGGATTATGAATAATCGCTTCAGGCTTGCCTTGGCAACATATATGCTTATTTAAACAGATCACCGTATCGCTCGCGGAAAAAACCATATGCATATCATGGGAAACAATCACCATCGCGCACTTCCAGCGCTTTTGTATCTGCCGCAGCAACTCGTAAAGGGCTTTTTGCCCCGCAATATCGACACCTTGAACGGGCTCATCCAAAACCAATAGCTTTGGCAAAGACATCAAAGCCCGAGCCAGAAGTATTTTTTGAAACTCGCCGCCAGATAAATCATGCATAGAACGATGCCGCAAATTCGTTGCCGCTACATTTTCTAATACTTCATCCAGAGTTAATTTCTTTTCCTGGCTCGTCAACTGCAGAAAATACTCTACGGTCATCGGCATGGTTAAATCAAAGTGCAATTTCTGCGGCATATAGCCTACGGTTGTTTTTTTCTTAATCATCGCCGTTCCCGCCGTAGGACTCAGCAATCCTAATATGATCTTCAACAACGTAGATTTACCGGCTCCGTTTGGACCTATAATCGTAACGACACTATTTTCCCTAACCAATAAATTTATATTCTTAAGGATTTCTGTCTTACCCGATATGAAATCCACATTTGAAACTTTTACTATAGATTCACTCATTAGCCCTTCGCCGCTTTGCACTTTTTATAAACAAGCAAAGCCAACATACCATAAAACAAAAAGTTTATGAGTAATTTTTCAAAACTCGGCCTTATCAGAAAGAAATAAACAAAACACCCCTGCATTCCTATTAAAATCATGTACAAGATCGAAACTTGCGCGTGCGTAAACCCAAATGCCTGCAATCGATGAAACAAAAACTCTTTATGCGGTTGAAAAACATTCTTTCCTTGAGAAAGCCTCAGACAAAAAGTTAACGTGGCATCAAATATAAATGGCAAGAAAAACAGCGGAATAATATAATATCTAAACAGACCCACACTCATAGGCTCCACCATGAGCGTTGCCAATGCAAAAAGCCCCCCCAAAAATTGACTGCCGACATCACTCATAAAAATGCGGCCCTTAAAAAAGTTGTAGCGCATATATCCAAACAAGGAGAAAATAAGCCCCAGAAACAAAAAATACATCGGATTCATAATTGGCATAAAATAAAGAATTAAGAGACTAACAACCAAAGCTCCACCGGATGCAAGCCCGTTTAAGCCATCCATAAAATTAAAAGCATTTATAAACCCCACAACCCAAAAAACCGTAATCACTGACCCCATAAACCCTAAGGGAATTTCAGATACCCCAGGCAGCGGAATATGATCAATGGAAAAACCACTGGCCACCATCGTTAGCGCAACAATAAGTTGCACCAAAAGGCGGGGCTTATAGGAAAGATGGAAAAGGTCATCAAGCAAACCGATTCCCGCAAGTAAACCCGATAAAGCGAGCATAAGGATCATTTCTCTTGAAAAGACAGGCGCCATAAACACCTCTGCAAAAACAAGGAAAAACAACAAGGGGAATATAATTGCCACACCGCCAGATTTGGGTGTAGACACCACATGAGAGGACCTCTCATTCGGCACATCAACGATACCTACATGCATCATTAAACGCGTAAGACCGAGAGACAACAGCATGGTTATAAATGCAGCGATAAAAATAGTCTTATTCCAATCAAAGCGTTATGGCTGGGGAACCAGGATTCGAACCTAGGCTGCACGAGTCAGAGTCGCGAGTTCTACCACTAAACTATTCCCCAACATAGTCTTTCAAACAGTTTGTTTATGTATAAAATTCAAACAAATGTCAAGGGGAGCAAGATAAAAAACATTTTTTACAAACAAGCCGCCCACGAACATCCTATTTACTTTCCCCACATATCCTTTAGTATTAAAGGAAAAAAGTCATGAAAAATAAATTCGGGGCCTTATTTATACTATTGGTGAATATGATGACGACGACCGTTAACGCCAGCTATTTAAGCATAGGCCATCGTGGCTGCCGAGATTTACGACCTGAAAACACGATTGCCAGCTTTCGCCACGCTATTGAACAAGGCATGGAAGGCATTGAGTTTGATGTGCACCTGACCCAGGATGGCCAACTGGTAATCCATCACGATTTTACGATCAATTCTTCTCTCACAAGAAATCAAGATGGCTCATGGGTCCAGGAAACCCTCTCCATCCCCCAAACGAATTATGAAGATCTTAAAAACTTTATTCTCGGCAGCCTCAAGCCGAATAGTCCATACAAAAAAGAGCACCCCCTGGTAGAAAACACACCCGATGAGAGAATCCCTCTATTAGAGGATCTCTTCATGCTAGCGAAAGAATTTCCTAAACTGCAGCTGTTTATAGAAATAAAAACCGATCCTGAAAACAGAGAAATATCCTCCGATCCACAAAAAATTGCCGAAGCCGTCGTTCATAAAATAAAGGATTATAACCTAGAAGACAGATGCCACATCCTCGCCTTTGAAGTAAAAGTCTTGCAGGAAGTTAAAAAACGAAATCCAAACCTAAAACTCAACCTTAACTACACCCCTTATACACTGAACCATTCCCCCTGGTTCAGCGGCTTAAAGCTGAAAGACCACCAAAACTCAATCCCCCTACTCACCAAAGCATCCGGCGCCACCGGTTGGTCCGTAAACTATAAAGCCCTCACCCCCGAAAACATAAAACAAGCCCACAACATAGGCCTTAAAGTATACGCCTGGACCGTCAACAACCCCCAAGACATGCAAAACCTAATCTCCTGGGGAATCGACGGCATCATCACCGACAGACCGGATGTGCTGATGGGGCTTAAAAAATGAGGGTTATGAATAAATCTCAAACCAACACATCAGGATTGGCGTCAAGCCAGGATTGAACCATAAGGATATTCCACAGACTATAACTCATATTGACACCCTGTAGATGTTGCTGCCACATATCCTGTATAGGCTTTACCGCAAACAGCCCTTGAGATTCTAGGCGGTTTTTTTCTAGGAGCGAGGCAGCCCAATCTTTTAATGGACCTCGTAGCCAAGCATCCAGAGGCACGCCGAACCCCATTTTCGGCCTATCGATTAAAGATTTTGGCACTCGTTTGTAAAGACTTTCACGTAAAGCCCATTTACTGACGCCAGACCTTACCTTAAAATTTTGTGGCATGGCGTAGGTGTATTCGACAAGTCTATGATCCAAAAGCGGCACGCGCACTTCTAACGCTACACGCATACTCGCACGATCCACCTTGGTTAGGATATCGTCAGGTAAATATGTCTTGGTATCATAAAACTGCATTCTGGTTCTAAAATCTGGCAGCCACGTTTGAATAGATGAATCCCATAGAATACCTTTGTATTCATTCGCACCTATAACTAAATCATCCGGTTTTTTTGCATGGCTGACCAAATTTCGATACATCTCATCAGCATCCTTAATGGTCATAATTTGCGCCAATTTATGGAGCTTATTCCCAAACTGTGGCGGCCTTAGGCGAGAAGGAATCCACCTTCCCCACTCATCCAGACTATCCATAGACCGAGACAAAAGAGATTGCGCCGCCCACGCCTTGAACCCATCGGGCAGACTACCAAACATTTTCCACATCCGCAAACCTTGCGCGTAGCGATTATAGCCCGCAAATAACTCATCTCCACCATCTCCCGACAAAACAACTGTTACATGCTGTTTTGTTAACTCGCATACGGCAAATGTAGGAATCTGAGACGAATCTGAAAAGGGCTCATCGTATATAGACGAAAGCTTACTCACAATACCCAGTGCATGGGCAGGTGTTACGTAGAGTTCCGTATGATTCGTACTCAAATGCGTGGCGATATCTCTCGCGTAAGGCGCTTCATTAAATTCTTTTTCCTCAAAACCGATAGAAAAAGTATTGATAGGCCGGCTGCTTTGTTCAGCCATAAGCGCCGTCACCAAAGAAGAATCCACCCCACCAGACAGCAAAGAACCCAGCGGTACATCCGCCTCCATACGCCGCAATACCGCATCTTTTAATAAGTCATCTAGTTGATTGAGTTTTTCTGACTCGCTGCCTTCTATCGGATTGACCATCCCGTTTTTCGCGACAGTTTCTAAATCCCAAAAACGTGTAATGGATATTTTTCCTTGCGCACTCAATTGGAGAATACTGCCAGGCTCTAACTTGTAAACACCCTGATAAATACTATAAGGTGCCGGTATATAATTGTGACGCATAAACGCAGACAACGCATTGCGATCCACCCGCGGTGCCCAGCCACCCGCTGCTTTTAAGGAGCTTAACTCTGAACCAAAAATAAACTGACCGTCATGCATACCCCAGTAAATAGGCTTAATCCCCAAACGATCCCGCACCAGGTATAAATCTCTGGTTTTGCGATCAAATAAAGCAAAGGCAAACATGCCGATAAGTCTTTTCGCACAAGCCTCAACGCCCCACTGAGCACAGGCCTCTAAAATTACTTCTGTGTCACATGTACTTTTTACATGACGGCCACAACTAGCTAAGTCTTGAATCATTTCTTTATGGGAATAAACTTCGCCATTGTAAGCAATCACAAAACGATCGCAGGACGAAATCATAGGCTGATGGCCTGCTGGCGTTAAATCACGAATGGCTAAACGCCTATGCCCTAACCCCACACCGTTGTCCACCCAGATGCCTCGAGAATCTGGGCCTCGATGGGCGATCGCATCCGTCATCCGATCGGTGATAGCCGTTAGATTCGGACCATCGTTTTTGTAGATCCCAGCAATTCCACACATTATGAATTCACACGAACTTTGGCATTCGATGCACTTTGCCTATGATTATATTGGCTTATATACCAATCAATGGCTTCCTTTAAACCTTCATGAATGCGATGAGTAGGTTCATAACCCAATAGCTTTTTCGACTTGCCTATATCCGCCAATGAATGTTCCACATCCCCTGGGCGAAATTCTTTGTGAATCGGTTGATGCGTTTGCAGATGAGGAAAATCATCCCGAAGAAGATTCTTTATCGCCGCATATAACTGTAACAGATTTGTTTGATCCCCAACAGCCACATTATAAACCTCGTTCAACGATTCTTCTTTATCGCTTAAAGCCGCCAAAAGATTCACCTGAATTGCATTCTCTACATAGCAAAAGTCTCTACTATTGAAACCATCCCCGTTTATATAACAAGGCTTATCCTCCATCATAGCATCCACCCAGCGAGGAATGACAGCCGCATACGCCCCATGAGGATCCTGATGGGGACCAAAAACATTGAAATATCTCAATCCAATACATGCGATACCATAACAACGGGAGAACACATGAGCATATTGCTCATCCATAAATTTCGTCAAGGCGTATGGAGACAACAAATTTCCCGTCACCTCCTCAACCTTAGGCAAGGAAGGCGAATCCCCATATACCGAGCTGGAAGACGCATAAACAAAGCGAGAAACTTTATGATCTCTGGCCGCCACCAACATATTCAAAAAACCATCCACATTGGATTTATGCGTCGCCATAGGGTTTTCAATAGATCGAGGGACAGAACCTAATGCCGCCTGATGCAACACAAAATCAACCCCTGAGCAGGCCACCATACAATCCTCAAGATTACAGATATCCCCTTCCATAAATTTAAACTCTTGCCATTGTGACGGGCTAACACGATCACGCACGCGCTCTAAATTATGCGCAAATCCAGTAGAAAAATTATCCAAGCCAACGACACGTTGGTTTTGACTTAAAAGCGTGTGCAATAAGTTACTACCGATGAATCCAGCAACACCCGTAATCAACCATGAATATGTGTTGTCTTTTAAGTGGTTTTTAAGAGCTTCATAAGCCGTCAAAACATGAATCCTTTGACTGTTTAATCTAAGATCAGTTCTATCTTTTATAACGATTTTCGTCAAGCTTAACCGAACTCACCAAAAATTTAAAACAGTCCTTCTATTTCTGATTTCAGATTTTTCATGGTATCCTTATATGGTCATGAAAAAAAATTCAGATCCAACAGGCTCTACCAGCCAAACAGCTCAACATATTGCCGCCATTGATTTGGGCAGCAATACTTGTCGTTTGTTAATTGCACGTCTGGATGGCAAATCATATAAAATTGTCGATTCATTTTCCCGCGTTGTTCGCCTAGGAGCAGGTCTAAAGAACACGGGAAATTTATCGGATATGGCGATGACTCGCGCCTTAGAGGCCTTAAAAATCTGCGCAGGGAAAATTGAGCTTTATGAAAATTGTAAAATTAGAGCCGTCGCGACTGAAGCCTGCAGACAAGCCTTAAATAAAGACTCTTTTATAGAAAAAATCCTCCACACCACAGGCATTCCCATAGAAATTATATCTGAATTTGAAGAGGCACGCCTTTCCTTATTAGGCTGCTCCGGTCTTTCAAATCCAAATTTTCCTCATGTTCTGGGATTCGATATTGGCGGATGCAGCACAGAAGTCATGTGGGCAAAAAACACCCCTTATGGACTTGCCCATGCCTTAGATTGGATATCCATACCCTATGGCATTGTCAGCCTGCTGGATTCATGCGCAGGAGACGCCCTCGCCTTTTACGAAGAGATCCGGGAAAAAATTTGCCTCAATCTGAATAAAATTCGCGATTGTGAGATCATCGAGAACGCTATCCTCGATCGTCAAGTTCAAATTATTGGCAGCTCTGGCACTACAACGACCATCGCCGCCATGCACTTAAAACTCAATCAATACGACCGCAATAAAGTCGATGGATCCTGTCTACCCGTTTCCAGCCTCCATCAAATCGCGGAAAACCTTAAAACCATGACCCATCAAGATCGTTTTCTGAATTCTCATATCGGCCCAAGAAGAAGCGATACAGTTATCGCAGGACTTGCTATTTTACAAGGAATCTGCGATACATGGCCTATAGAGACGATTACAGTCGCCGATCGAGGTGTACGTGATGGTATATTATCAGATATGTTGATCCATTTAATTTAGTTGAATGTATATAGAAAGCTTTATTAACAATGAGTACAAGTTCCAGCTCCAGCCAGGCCGGTGGCCGTCAATTATCCGTTAGACTTAAAACGGCTCGGGGCAGAAAAACCTCTTCGCAGCGCTGGCTACAAAGGCAATTAAACGACCCATATGTATCGAAATCTCGGGAAATGGGATACCGTTCACGGGCTGCATTTAAATTGCTTGAGATCAATGAGAAAATTAAATTCTTGGCACCAGGCAAACGAGTCGTGGATCTAGGCGCAGCCCCAGGCGGCTGGACGCAAGTTGCCATCGAATTGGTCAAACCACAATTAACGGGCGGTTACGTCTTGGGATTAGATATACAAGAAATGGAACCTATCGCAGGCGCTACTCTCCTACATTTAGATTTCTTACAAGAAGATGCCGAAGAAATCGTGATAGCGGCGATGGGTGGTAAACAGGCGGACGTAGTTTTAAGCGACATGGCGGCTTTTTCAACTGGGCACGCCCCAACGGACCACTTAAAAATCATGAGCCTCGCCGAAACAGCTTTTTTCTTTGCCCAAAAAGTTCTCTCCCCTGGCGGCACTTTCTTGGCCAAAGTATTGCAAGGCGGCACAGAAAATACGCTACTCAATCAACTGAAACAATCTTTTAAAGTCGTCAAACACATTAAACCCCCCGCAAGCCGCAAAGATTCTTCCGAGATGTATGTTATCGCGCTAGAGTTTAAGGGGAACAAATAAAAAAAAGCACCAGAATCGCTTTTTCCTGAAACACGGCATGATAAGCCTCTCCTTCATGAAAAACATTTGAGCCTACAAACAGTAACTCACACCATGTGTTTTGTGCCAAAAACGCATGGATTTGGCACAGGCACCTGTGATTCAGCGTGTACCTATTATTATCAATGATAGAGTTGCTTATAGGATATTGATGCGGGTCAAATTCTAATATAGGATCTGGTAGAAATTTGAGGAATCCGCTAATGACCGATAATAACTTACCTTCCAACAATTCCAAATATGTAGAGAGCAAAGATGAACATGATCTTTATAAAAGGGTAGTATCCTACCTTACAGTTGCTCGTCAAAATGTTATTCGATCTGTTCACACTGAGATGCTCACAGCGTATTGGAATATAGGTCGAGAAATTGTTGAAGAAGAACAGAAGGGAGCAAAGAGAGCCGAATACGGAAAGGCCATTATTGCGCGTCTCTCCGAACAATTAATTGAGAAATTTGGCTCAGGATATGGGATTAGCACCTTAAAGGATATACGACAATTTTATCTGACATATTCAAACTCTAATGAGTACTCATCAATTGGCCACGCAGTGCGTGGCGAATCTGGACTACCCTTCGATGGCTCGTTGTCATGGAGTCATTATCGGTTCTTAATGCGCATACAACATCCAGAAGCACGCTCGTTCTATGAAATCGAAGCCATAGAAAATTGCTGGTCCAGTCGAGAGCTCGAGCGTCAAATCAATAGCCTTCTATTTGAGAGACTTTCCAAGAGCAAGGACAAAGATGGCCTTCTGGCTCTTGCTCATAAAGGACAAGAAATAGTCAAGCCCAACGATGCGGTGAAGGATCCTCTCGTGTTGGAATTTATGGGTTTTCCTGAAACAAATTCGCTTGTCGAGTCAGATTTTGAGCAACTCCTTATCAACAATTTGCAACATTTTTTGTTAGAGCTTGGCAAGGGATTTGCATTTGTCTCCAGGCAGAAACGTTTGACACTGAACGGCGACCATTTTTACGCCGACCTTGTTTTTTATCATACTATTCTCAAATGCTATTTTATTTGTGACATCAAAACGAAGAAGCTAACCCACGGGGACTTGGGGCAAATGCAACTGTATGTAAACTATTTTGATAAAGAAGTCTCAACAGAAGGGGATAATCCAACAATTGGATTAATACTTTGTGCTGAAAAAAATGACGCCATGGTCCAGTACACCCTAGGTGAGAAAAATCAGACAATATTTGCATCAAAATACCAATTCCATCTACCAACGGTTAAACAGCTAGAAGATGAATTGAAACGTGAAATGCGGTTTGTAAAAAAATGCAAATGAAGTCATCTGATCTTTACCACCATTTCTCAATTGCATGGTTGAGGAGCAGTTATAGTAAAGTTAATCTGTAAGGTAGTTGTTTGCGTCATGAGCAATTCACGTCTTTTCCTTTTTTGTCTGTTGACGCTGGTATTTTCGAGTCAAATTCACAGCTCTGATACTGAAACGGCAAGTCATTGTTTTGAACATCCCAAAACTTGGAGCAACCCCCAAATCACAGAGATCCTTAAGGAAGCTGAGGTGGCTAATATCAAGCCTATGAGCCTGTTTCTTTCGGAAAATGGTAAAACCTCTGATTTTTATGGGCAAGTGTTTTTAGTAACACTCGATGGGGGTATCCGTGCTGTGTTTAAAAGCCTCAAGCCGGATGAGCTAGGGGACGCTCATGCAGAGGTAGCGGCATACAAGGCTTCTCTTTTCCTTGGTTTTCCTTATGTGCCACCGACAGTTCTGAGAGAAATAAAAGGGATGAAAGGCTCTCTGCAACTTTTTGTGCCCACATCTGTTGATTTATTAGCGGATGGCGAATATGAAAAGGCAATAAGGGAAGTAAGCGCCGAAGATAATGCTAATCTCAGGATATTCTATTTTATTTTTGGACAATGGGACTCTGGCCCGCACAACCTATTAGCTTATAAAGATGAAACAAAAACGTACCTGATTGCCATTGATAATTCTGGAATCTGTAATCATCAAATGGTTAAATATGGCGACCTGCCGTTTGTAAGAGTTCTATATTGCGATAAGCTAGATACGCAAGATTATGATAAACCATTCAATTTTGAAATTGCAGAGACCATCGCAAACCCAACAGCAGAAAAACTAAGACTAGTGTTTAAAGACAGGTTTCCTGAGTCATTTTATACCGGCTTCAAATCCTACGGCAAACAACCATTCAAATATATTTTATATCAAAATGGCCTATGGAGACAATACCACGCCTCAGATGAAGACTTTGTCCGAGCCCATGCCCACCATTGCCCCCAAAAGACAAAGCGTGCAATTCAGAAAGCGCTCATTCATGCAAAGCGCCGCATAAAACTCCCGTTTTATGGGCTCAGACATAGGAATCAGCTCGATGAAGTGACTCCAACCCAATTGTCGCGACAGTGTCGCCACAATCTCATAGTCGGGAAATGTCTCATAAAACTTAATCATTCGGAAAAGGGCTGATGTAGTAAACCCCCGACCAAATTCTAAAGTCAATTGTGGCGACAGTGTCGCCACAATCTTTTCACCATATTCTGAACGCTCGTCCATGAGGATTTGCGACTTTATAAGTTTACCAATTTTCCAGTTGAGAAGCACAAGCTCGGAGTTTGCCTGTGCGATGACGGTTTCTTTTGCGCTTGCTATCAGACTTTTTACATTGGAAAGCAATATTTGTTCTGAATCTAAAACAGTTGTGAGGTTCTTTGACACGACATATTCCTAATTTGCTCAATTTCTTAGGCACATTAACATTTTAGGTGGCAACAAACAAAAATAATTTGGGCAATGCCAAGCTCATACAATCCCTTATTCGCATGAATTAGACACACTTTTGCAATAATATTTTTTTCACCTATCATCCAAATCCATGATAGGCTAGACTAGATTCATCTGTCAGACATCAAAAATAACGCAGGAAAAACAGGTCTTGCAAGGGTATAAAACCACAAAAACGCCCCCCCGCTATTTTCAGTGGGTGATCTTCAGCGAGCTTTTAAATGGATTTGTGGCTTGCGTAAAGATTACTCGGCCAATTCTGACATCTGGCGTCTACGTCGGGAATGGAATCACATCAAGGAAGATCTACTCGTCCAACTCAATGACGGAACTTATACCTTTGATCTCTTAGAACGTTATGAATTCGACGATGCAACCATCTCCCTTTGGTCATCTCAGGACATGATTGCATTGAAGTTGATCAGCCTAGTTTTGGGAGAACGAATGACGGAGCATATCCCCAAATCCTGCTATCACATCAAAGATCGTGGAGGACTTAAAAAGGCCGTATGCCATACCCATGCCGCCTTGTCTGGGCATACTTACGTTATGCGCAGTGATATCAAATCTTACTACCAATCCATCCGATTTGATGTGTTGATGGAGATTATCGAAACTTACGTCACGCATCCCATTCTATTAACCCTGCTGCGAAAGGCATTACATCGCACAGAAACACGAGGAGGACATTTCTATGATTATGATCATATTGGCATCCCAAAGGGATCGCCATTATCACCAATTCTTGGCGCGATCGCCTTGATGCCTCTTGATAGAGCTATAGGCCAGATCAAGGACGTTTTTTATGCCCGCATCATGGACGACTGAGTCGTTTTGACCAAAACCAAAACAGCTTTGCGTAAAGTCGTCAAGATTACCCATGAAGTTGTGAATAACCTGCAGCTACAACTTCACCCCTCAAAGACATACATTGGTAAGATTTCCCATGGCTTTAACTTCTTAAGCTATTATATGGATGATCACAAAATTCTGCCTTCTAAAGAAACAATCAGGCGTTTTCAGGAACGTGGCTCCGCGCTTTATGAGCAATCGCAAAACAACAGAAATATCTCTCGCCATTCCAGCAGGAATCCACACGGCCGCGATATTTCTGAATATCCGGCAAACGAACCAGCCCCCACCGAAGAGGAAGTGAAACGGATCCTCTCGCAATTGCTGGACAATGCTATGGATACAAAAACCTTTGCGACAATGCGGAATTACATTCGAAAATGGGCCGCCTGGACCAGGTTAGGTTTATCGACAATTGAAGATTTTGGAATTTGTGTCCAGACTCTTCTGCCAAGCATCCATTCGTGCTGGATGCCTACACCCGAGGTTTTTTCCTCGGGCTCTTGTCTTTAAAGACTAATTTTGGTTTTTCAAAAATAAGCACCGAAAACCACGCACCACGCACCGCGCCCCCCTCCCGCCGGCGCACCCTAACACGCCCATTTGCCAATTCTCGTAAAGATTCTTTTCCGACAGCTCCTTCATCGATACGGACTCGAGATAATCAAACAATATCGTATCCACCCAATTTCCCATACGCCAAAACATGCCAATCGGTGCTTTAGATTTATCCCAGTTAGACAGGACCTTGGAAAAAGGATGATCAGGATTCGACTGGATTGCTTGCTCGATCACATGGAACGGACAAGTTAGAAACACCATCTTGTCCTCGTTCTCGCCCCTGACTTTGAAAAATTCTTCCACGCTGGTGGTTATACGAACATGTTGACTCCTATTCCCACATTTGGATAGGTCAAAGGTTCCGCAAAATGGATTGGCCAGATCAGAAAACTTTAACTCAACAACAGCTCCGCCATCTTCAGGTGTGTAACGTAAAACTCCGTTCTTAAATCGTCTAGGGCCTTCATTATCTTTGTATATCTTCTTGCATACTTGCTTGATGAAATTATTCACACCAGGATTATTGGGGTCTTGCGGCAGTCCACTCGTATCACGCATCACAGCATTAAATTTACGGCAAGAAACCGCAATATCAACGGGATCGGTTTCTATACTGGCTTCGGCTAGTATCTGTTTCCAGACATCTGTTGGAAGTTCGTTCATGGCATCAATTGCATTTTTACCATTCTCACTAGCTTTAACAAACCGTGCACGGGAAAGCTCGTTGTCTGCAGGATCCAGTTCGAGGTCGGACCCAAAAACATCTTCCCCAGAATATAACACCACAAAACTTGCAGCAATTGCGATCTTCTTTGTAAACTTAAACATCTTTAATAATCTCCATCTATATCAAAAACACCGTCATGAACGGCTTAATACATTACACATAAGACTAAATTTTATATATGCAAGTTTTTTTTGACAAAAACTGGGGTTAATTGTCGCTTTAGTCCCGCAACCAGGGGTTTCTGGCGCACCTAAACTGCGGAAACGTAAGTTCCCATTATGCTACAGAAACCAGCGGCAATGTAACGTCCCGAAACCTGTTCCCATAGCTCTTGTCCCTAAATGGGCTTGGGTTCGGGTTTAGGGTATAGCCCCCGAATGCAAGCGAAAGAACAAAACATTCCTTACGTTCTGAATTCCTTCTTTGGTTTTTGTGGCTGAATTGTTTATCACACTAAATGGCAGAAGTCAGGGCGGCACTTTCTTGGCCAAAGTATTGCAAGGCGGCACAGAAAATACGCTACTCAATCAACTGAAACAATCTTTTAAAGTCGTCAAACACATTGCCCCCCGCAAGCCGCAAAGATTCTTCCGAGATGTATGTTATCGCGCTAGAGTTTAAGGGGAACAAATAAAAAAAAGCACCAGAATCGCTTTTTCCTGAAACACGGCATGATAAGCCTCTCCTTCATGAAAAACATTTGAGCCTACAAACAGTAACTCATACCATGTGTTTTGTGCCAAAATCTCATGTTATAGGTATGGAGTAAGATACTTTCGAAAAAATCACATTCTTATTAACAGATTACTCGTACTCTTTTTCCAGCAGTTCAAGATAAAGATCAAAACGATACACTCTGTTACGTTTATGAATAATGTTTTCCGAGACCACTCCGTTCTCATGGAAAAGCTTAAGAAGCTTACTTGTGGTATTGTAGGGTCTATCAAGAAACTGACTCATTTCAGCTACGCTAATTATAGGCTGCGTGAAAAGTTGACCGAGCGCAAGATCTGCAATCTTGGCCATTTTCTTCAATTGAGGATTATCATGAATCAGTTTTTTCAGTCGGTCATCCAAAGCCTCAATTTCTTTAGCTCTTTTATGAGAATCAATTGCACTATCTCGGATGGCTTTTAGATAATAAGATGTCCAACCCTCAAAATCGCCATTGGATCTAACTTGATCAAGTCTCTGGTAATATTCAAGATGATGTTTCTTGAAATAATAGGATGGATAAAGAACGGGAAGTGCCAGTAACCCGCTATCAATAAGCATCAGCACAATCAGTAATCTACCTATACGGCCATTTCCATCCAGGAAAGGGTGAATAGTTTCAAACTGAACATGCACCAATCCTGCCCTAATAAGGGGAGGCAGCTCAGAGGGTTCGTTCATGTATTTTTCTAGATCGCTGATAAGATTTGGTACTTCTGGCGCCGGTGGTGGCACTAGATTGCCAACGCGCACAGATTGCTTACGATAGGAACCAGGGTTTGCCTTCTCACCTACTCCACCTAGCATTAAGGCCTCATGAGCTTTTAATATGACACGGGATACCAGCGGCATACCCTCATCTTTTATCATTTTCAAAGCAGCATCCACAGCCTTGGTGTAATTAACCACAAGCTGAGTATCCTTATTTAGTTTCAGGTCACCACTTATTGGTTTAGTGAAAGCTTCAATAAGCGTTGTGTGAATCCCTTCAATTGCTGAAGACAACAACGCTTCCTTCATAACATAGGCTCTTATGAAGCGTTTAGGATCGGGAAGTCTAAGGCTCATCTCATTTAGCTGCCCCAACGCAAAGCTAGCCTCTCCATACAAAGTCATAATTTCCGCATTTAAGCTGAATTCTGGATTTGCTGGGGGCAAGTGATTGGGAATAAAATGCCTTAGATTGTTAAGGGTTTGGTAAACTCCGCTTTCCCGCATGATTGTCTCGCATTCTTCTAAAGCTAACACACACATAGACAGAAAATCACCTGTCAATTTCAAAAAATGCCACTATTTTGAACTTGACGCAAGATTTTTCTCAGTGAATTTCAATAAATTACTTTTTTTGAAAATAGTCCAAGCTTATCTAATGCCTATTTCAAGAAATCTCGGTTTCTTGAGAACCTCTATGGTATCTGCAAAGATTAAGCTAGTCCTGTCTAACTCCATGACTAAGTCAGACCAAGCCAATAAGAAATGGTTAAGACACACTTTTGCGAAATACTTGTATCCCCATAATCAAAATCTATGTTAGGCTTGAGCGGCACTTTCTTGGCCAAAGTGTTGCAAGGCGGTACAGAAAACACACTACTTAATCAACTGAAACAATCTTTTAAAGTCGTCAAACACATTGCCCCCCGCAAGCCGCAAAGATTCTTCCGAAATGTATGTTATCGCGCTAGAGTTTAAGGGGAACAAATAAAAAAAAGCACCAGAATCGCTTTTATGCGAACTGGTGCTAATTTTCAAAACTTAGATTTTTGCCATTAATCCAACGCGGAAATACGTATAGCGAGGCTTAACTCTTACAGTTGTCTTTATGCTGCCGCCGTCATCATTAAAGTAGGTATGGCTAGCTGTCCGATAAATCACCGCCCCCAATTCGGTTCGCAAAGCTATATTTTGATTAATGTTGTATTCAAGACCTAAAGCGGGCGCAAATCCAGATCGAATGTTTTTGGATCTGCCCACAAATTTACCGAAGTCAGCCGCATTCACATCTGCGCTTTTATACGCAGACGTTTTGAATTGCGTAATCGCCACACCTAACTTTCCGTAAATAAAAAATGATTCATAAACATTACGCCCCAACAGCACACTCGGTGTAACTGTATATCTGCCCTGGGATGTAATTTTTAAATCTGTGTCTGAAAAAGCGTGGAAACGCTGAGTTTTTGAAATCTTACCATCCCCAAAAGCACCATGTAACTCAAGACCGGCCACATAGCAACCCCCTAAAGCCGCACGATACCCTGCAAAAAGACCACCATTCGCCCGAGTCTTTTTTGCTGTCATGCCAAATTCACCTACAGCACTTACATCAATATACTCCACATCGCCAACGCTTCGCACACGCCAATTCTTTATACCGGCATCCAGTCCTACGTAATACGGATTTTTAACACCACTATCGCATCCAGCAGGGGCTGCCACTGGAGTGGAGACAGGACCTTGCGGAACCGCGCCATTAGAAAATGCAGAGCCCGTTAAAGAAAAAGATGCAACCGCCGCCAGAATCGTAAATTGAAAATGTTTTTTCATGTCGAATTTCCTTTTTTTATTATTTTTAAGAATAACAGACATAAAAACATTCACAATAAAAATTGTGCTTTAGGCGTTATAAAAGAAATAACCTATTCAGAAACTCTTTCTATATGGACAACACCTAGATTCTTAAACTGTTCTTTAGAAACAACGATTTCTTCCTCGAGGAAATCATGTTCTTTTGCAGATTTTGATTTTTTTACGGCCTTATCCTTACGAGAATAAATAAAATTACCACACGAAAGGGTAATACTATCCCCATCCATACTTTTAATTTTCATAAACCCATAGGGTGTGACTGAGCCATCCTCATCCTTGAAAACGATCCTATCGCCAACCTGCGGAGACTCCATACACACAGCTGTTTTTTCGCTGTCCTCATAGTCCATCCA